>CAYJXD010000030.1:0-12735 GCA_964374085.1 uncultured Methanosarcinales archaeon
CTATGGTTCTACCACTTCAACCAAAGGAAGACAACACACCTAAGTTGACTTTACCTCCCAATCACAACCTTTAAAAATTCTGCCTCTACTATTCTATTGTTTTATGGTGCCTTTAGCTGTTTACAGTGCGGCCGAGCTGGGTGAATCTCTTGCTTACATTGCCGCTTACGAAAGGAGAAGGCAAAGCCCTGATTACAGGAGCGAAGAATTCCCTGAAATCAATGGAAAATTGTCAGTCTTGTGCGGAACCATTCTTTCGCTCCAGCACAATTATGGAGAGATTGGCTTGCTCGTGGGATTATATCAAAAGAGAATTCTGCTCAGGTTCGAGGCATATGTGAGGGCAAGGGAAATAGTGGATTGGGCGCAATCCTTCCATGTGGCTGCTTTGATGCAAGGCGTCCAGAATCCCGAAAGCAGGCGCGTTGCCAATATTGGCAAGGGGCTTGAGCTGGTTATTGAAAGCATGGAAACCGCTGCAAAGCCAGTTTTTTGCGGGACTTTGAATTAGCATCACAACTTTTAAATACCCCCTCTTTTTCGCAATTCTTATGGTAGAGATAAGGGCTTTTGGGAAGTGGAGCGTTGCAGGCATCAAGGTTAATGACACAGGCCTTGCTGATTATGTCTCTTTGAAGGCTCAGATTGTTCCAAGGACAGGCGCAAGGTATGCCACGCAAAGGTTCCACAAGTCAAGGGTTTTCATAGTTGAAAGGCTCATGAACAAGCTCATGGTTCCAGGCCACAGGTCAAAGAAGCATAAAATCACATCTTATACTATCACAGGAAAGTCAGGCAAGGCTTATGACATTGTTGAGAAGGCATTCCAGATAATTGAGGAAAAGACGAAAACCAATCCTATCAAGGTGTTTGTTGAGGCGCTTGAGAACTCTGCGCCGAGGGAGGAAATAATTTCAATAGAGTACGGCGGGGCACGCTATCCGAAGGCAGTTGACTGCTCTCCCCAGAGAAGGGTTGACTTTGCAATCAAGCACATGGTTCAGGGAGCGTTCCAGAAAAGCTTCAACTCAAAGAGAGGGATAATAAACACCCTGTCTGACGAAATAATTTCCGCTTCCCAGAAGAATTCTGCATCCAACGCTGTCTCAAAAAAGCTTGAGATAGAAAGGCAGGCAGACGCCAGCAGGTAGTTATATTGTTCTGAAGTCAAATCACCACAATCCCTTTATGCCTGAACCCGTAGATGAATATCCTGTTCCACAGCAGGCTCTTCTTCCTCACAACCCTCACTGAGAATCCTGCTTCCCTGAGCAATTCCTCTATCTTGCTGTCGCTTGCAAGCCATTCCTGCGAAGGTATCAGGTGGAAGAAGTCTGAATACTCGACTATGCAAAGCCTTCCTTCGCTTGACAGGATTTTCCTCATGTCCCTGAGTATCTTCCTTATGTCCTGTATGTATCCAAGCATTCCAACCGAGACGATTGCGTCTGCCCTTGCGATTTCCGGGCTTACCCTGTAGAACATTTCCGGGTCATGGATGAGCACAGGCTCTCCGAACACATTGCCCTCTGTTTCCCAGATTTTCTGCTCAATCCTTTTCTCGGCAATTTTCAGGTCGTTCTTTGAGAAATTCTCAGCATACACGATTCCTTTTGGTCCAACTTCCCTTAGCAATGGAATTGTAAGGGTTCCAACCCCGCTTCCGAACTCCAGCACTGTTTTTCCTTTCATGCTCCCAAGGAAGCTCATTATTTCCTTCCTTATCTGCGTCGGATAGCTCATGTTTTCAGTCAGCAGGCTGAAATAAGAGAATAAGTCAGACACGTCAGTTATCATCTTGGGGTCATAGTAAAGCTCGACAAGCAGATAGAGGGGAATCCCGATTAGTATAAGGGAAATGCTCAGCCTCAGCAAGGTCATTCCGCCTTCTATATTCAGCCCCCCTATAACCATTGCAGCCACAAGCGACGCTGCCAAAAGCACAGGCCCGATTTTCCCGAATGGCGCCTTGTAAGGCCTCTCAAGATTAGGCTGCCTGAACCTTAGTATTGAGACTGAAAGTATTATTGGAATGTACATTAGTGTTGCAAGCGGAACGAGAAGGCTTATCAGTGTTTGGTAGTTTCCGAAGAAGCCTGCAAGCAGCACCAAAGTGATTGCTGACTGGAAAATTATTGCCTTGTGGGGGGTCTTGAATTTGGGATGCACAGCCTGGAGATGCTCAAGCTGCAGCTTGTCCCGGGCAAGGGCAAGGACAAGCCTTGGCATTGTGATTATTCCCGAGGCAGCTGATCCAATGAGCGCGATGAAAACGCCTGCTGTTGCAAGCACCGCGCCAGTAGTCCCGAACAATGCGGCTGCAAGGGCTGGTGTTGGCGATTCAAGCTGGGCAAGCCTTTCTGTTCCGAGCACGCCAAAGCTTATTGCCAGGATTCCCAGCCCAAGGATTGCTATTATTATGGTTCCGTGGACCATTGCCTTCGGGATTGTTTTTTTCGGGTCTTTTGTCTCCTCTGCAAGGTAAGTTGCTGCTTCCCACCCGTAATATGTTTCAAGGAAGAAGAACATAGTAACGAACATGGCAATTGGGCTGAATGGCGCGAATGGAAAAAGGTTTTCAGGATTTACCCAAAAAGCGCCCTTCGAGATTAGGGCTGCTATCACGCCAACAATTGCAATGGCAAAAAACATCATTACAACTGAAGTTGCTTCAAGCCCGACCAGTGCAACAAGGTTAAGGGCAACTATCAGTAAAAGCCCCAGTGCAATCTTGGCAGGTGTTGATGTTTCAGGGATGATTATATTGATTGCCGCAACTATCAGCACAACAACTGCCAAGTTTCCCACAATCCAGGCTGTCCAGCCAGTCAGGAATGATACAAACCTTCCATATGCCTGCTTGCTGAACTCATAAACTCCCCCTGTCTTTGGAAACATGCTTGCAAGCTCGCCGAAGCACATTGAAATGTAGATGGAAACCGCTGAAAGGATTATCCACGCGACTATTGACAGGTTCCCTGCAAACCTTGCCCCAATGGATGAGCCGAAGAAAATCGCAGTGCCCATTATCGAGCCAATAGACAAGGAAAGGATTGTCCAGTATCCCAGCCCCCTTTTCAGCTCAGACATGATGCATAATCCGGAAGGCTATTTTATAAGCTTTGCCCACAGGCATTTCCGATAAGTTTAAATATATCCGCCTCCCAGAAGACAATGTGAAAAGGGGCAGGAAATCAGGCAAGCCCAAGAGGGCACGAGTTTCTGCAAGGCCAAAGCCTTCCATGAATGTTTCTGTTCCAAAGCTCAGTGTCACTTCGCCTCAGTTCAGGCCTGCCCCAAAGGCAGTCGCAGCCCCATCAATGCTTACAAAGGCCCTGATGGTGCTGTTCTTCCTGGTCCTGGTAGGCCTCGCAGTCTTTATCATAAAGGACTTGCTGATGTAGGCTCAATTTCTATAATCCCAAAATTTATATATCCTTTTCTTGGTATTCCTCCTAAAGAGGTGGATGGATGGCGCTAGAGTCAGTTGCAGTGGCTGTTTTTGTAATCATCGCTGTTTTTGTTGTCCACAAGCTTCTTCAGGAGGCAATAGACATTGTCCATATCGGCATAACAGTGCTAAGCCTTGCCCTCACTCTCGGTATGGTTTTGCTTGTGCTTGATGCGGTCTCTTTCAAGCGGAACTTCTCAGGCTCAGAGAGCATTGTGGCTGTCAGCTCTGGCTCATCATTGTCAGGGGCATTCAGGCTTAATCAGGGAAAGGCAGCTTGGATTGAAGGCACTGAGTTAGATTCTCTCTCAGAAAAAATCACGGCAAAGGACTATGGCTCTGCGCTTGGGAAGAGCTACAAGCTGGTCATCCTCAGGCAGGGCTTGATGAACATTTCAGAGGCAAGCCAGGCACAGCCGGCACTTGAATCAGCATTGTCAAACCCTTTCAGGTTTTCCTCTCTTTACAGGAAAGAAGCTATTTACATCTATCCTGAGCCGAAGTCAATGCTGGTGTTGAGATACATTCCAGGCCCAATACTATTTGGCAGGATAAAGCAATCGTTTGGATTCCAAAAAAATGAAACCGCTTAGGCTATTGACTTTTGCATTGCTGCTTGTTGTCTTGTCCTCAATCGCCAGCGCAGACCAGCTTGCCTTCAACGGCAATGTCCTTTCAGGCGAGTCATTGACTATAGACAAGCAGGTCATAATAATTTACCTGAGCACTTCTGAGAACGGGATAGTTGCAGAATATGGGGGCAAGACTGCCGAGATAGCCAACAACAGCTGTTTCTATGATGACTATTTCAATGTCTGCCTTGACAACATTGTCCTTGACACTGCCCTAAGGAAGAAGAAAATCTACATCAGGGCATATTCATCAATCCCTTCTTTCACCATTACAAGGACTGCCTCAAAATCAGAGGTTTTCATAGGCGAAGAGACTAAGTTCACTGTTTCAGTTTCAAACAGCGGCGGCATAGCGAGGAACTCTGTTTTTGCTGAAGAATTCCCTGAGGAGATAGAGATTGTCGAGGCCACCGGCGCCAAAATCAAGGGCAACTCAATTTATTGGGAAGGCGAGATAAAAAGCCTTGGGAGCAGGGATTTCGAATACACTGTCAAGCCCAAGAACGAAGTCAAGCGGGGACTGAAGGCTAGCTTCAAGTACTTTGATGGGTATGGTGACAAGGCTGTTTATTCATCCGAGATAACGCTGAATGCAATCCAGCCATTGAAGCTGGAAACATCCATTGGCAGGGAAAGCGCTTATCTTGGAGAGACAAACAATTTCACCGTGAATGTGACAAACCGGTGGAATAACACCCTTAATGTGACCTTGGACGTTAGGTTCAGCCAAAATCTCTCGGTCAATCCCCCATCGCTTTTCAGCAAGACAGCCCACAACCAGTTCTCCTGGACACTTGACGCCCTAAAGAGAAACCTAAGCAACACCAGATTTTTCTCCAGGTGGCAGATGTTCACTTTCAAGGGCCTGAATGAGGGCACCTATGAAGTTTCTGTCAGCGCAAGGTTCAATGACCCTGCAACAGGGCTGGAAATAAAAATGCCCGAGACAAAGAAGTTCGTTAAGGTAAGCGACAAGGGAGTCGCGATAAGGTCAAACCTTAACGACAAGATAATTGACTCTGGCCAGCAGTACCAGCTTAAGGTGTATGTCCAGAACTTAAACCCGTTCGCCGCGATTTCTGACGTGAAGATCTCAACAGAGACTGGTTTCGGTTATATTCCTGACTATGCCCTTGACTCAATTGAGGCTGGCAAGCAGGAGCTTGTGGTGGACAAGAAATACTATGCCCCGATTGTGCTCACAACAACAGGAGTTCCCCTTTATGTGAATGTCACATACAAGTCTGGGTCAGACACCCACACAAAGTCGCACAAGGACTCAATCTCTGTTGTGCCAGTCAAGGACCTTGTGATAAAGCACGCCACAAGCAAGGACACTGTATATAGCGGCGAAGACCTGTTCATGACAGTGAGTGTCCAGAACCAAAGGAAGACAGGAATCAACAATGTGCTGGTAAAAGATAAGATTCCCCCTGAATTGGCTGTGTTTGGGGCAGCTTCAGCCACTGTTGACATTGGCAAGGATTCCACGATAGCAGCCTACACTTACAGGATAAAAGCCCCAAGGGTGAGCCAGGAAACTTCCTTCAAGATATCCACAACCGCATCCTACACTGACATTTACAATGAGCATGACTTCTCAAGCTATGGAAACTACAGCTATACCAAGGAGGCAGCAATAAAGGTTTTGCCTGCAAAATTTTCGCTTTCGCTTTCTAAAAGGATGAAGGACAGCGAGTTTTACAAGGGCCTTATGCATGATGTTGACTACACGATAAAGAATGAGAATGACGATGAGCAGATTGTCCAGAACGGGGTTCTGATGTTTCCGCTCCAGCCTGAGATAGACTTTGTTGACCGCTACAATTATTCAATCAGCCCGATTGACCCAGGCGAGACTGTCTATGTCTCTTCAAAAGAGAAGCTCAGGTTCAAGGTAAACGGGACCCTGACATTGCTTAAGTCTTCAATCGGTTTTGACAACCAGCATGGAGACCATTTCCTGTTCAACTCTTCAGACATTGCCCTCACAGTCAAGTCAGGCGCATTGACAGGCCCTGCAATAATCATGGCAAAGGCAGCCCCTGAAAAGGCAAACAACACTGACGTGATTTCCATTCAGCTGGCTGTCAGGAACATAGGGAATTCCCAGGGCGACGTGACTGTCTCTGACAATGGAAAATCCTTTTCATCCCTGATAAAGCCCGGGGAAGAGGTTTATTTCAATTACACAACTGTCCTGGCTCTCCCTGGAATGATTGAGCTTCAGCCTGCCGTTGCATACTACTCTGCTGACAGCCGCAATTTAATAACTGGCTCCAACAGGCCGAAAGTTGAGGTTACAAACAAGCCCCTGCTTAAGCTAGAGAAAATAGCTCCTGAAACCGCAGGCAATCTTCGCCCATTCAATGTTACCTTGAGATTAAAAGCACTTTCTGACTTTCCTGTGGACGTGGCCTTGATTGACGGGAATAACACTTGGCAGTTCTCTGGCTTCAGCGGCACAAGGGATGTTCCCAGCCAGGCGCAGGCAGATGAGAATGGGAAGCTGCTGCTGCCCCCAGCAATAGCGCTTTACAGCTACATGAATGCCTCTTATAGTGTTTCGTCAAATCCAGCATCTGTAGAAATAGCTGATGAAGTTTCGTTTTTCATTTCGAAGTCTGCTTCAAAGGCAGCAGCTTACTCTGGTGAGAATGTTAAGGTTATGCTTTACCTGAAGAACAGCCTTCCTTCCTCAATAAAGGTTGAGGTGAAAGACAGCGGCAAGGATTGGAATGTATCGCTTTCTGCCGGAGAGGAAAAGAAAATTGAATATGATTTGAAGGCATCCCCTTCCCTCGGGCAAGCAACTGCCGAGTTCACTTTCAGGGGAAAGCAGTATTCATTCTCGTCTGAAGACGCCAAAATCGAAATAATGGCTCCAAAGGTTGCGCAGCCTCCAGAGGAAAAGGGCATTATCAAAAAGATTATAAAGGCAATAAAGCAAATGATAGGCAGGCCAAAATGAATCATTTGCAGTGGTGCTGAAATGGGAGTCTTGGGAAAGCTTGTGTTCTGGAAAAAAAAGGACGAGACAGCTTTAGGCACAAATCTCGGGCTCGAGTCCCAATACCCCCAGCCTGGGTTTGGAAGCGTTCCTGACTATTCCCAGCAGCAATGGAGCCAGCCTCCGTCTTCGTATGGCCAGCAGCCAATGGGCATGCAGCAGATGCAGCCCCAGCCCATGCAGATGGACTCGCTTCAAAGCTCAGCGTCATATGCTGCGGGCAAGCAGCTTGAGCTTGTGTCTGCAAAGCTTGACGCCCTGAAAGCAGCCATTGACGCCCTTAACCAGCGGATGGCCAACATTGAGCGCATGATAGACGCTGACTATTTCAGGAAAAGAGGATGGTAAGGAAGCTTTACACAAATCAAGCCAAAGGCTTGATTGTGCCCATTTGGACAGTGTCCAAATTGGGTTTTTTCCTCATCGCGGCAGCTGTGTTTGCCGCTGACCAGCTTGCCAAGAGCGCCATAAAAAACCTTGACGCTCCAATAGAAATAATCCCGCAAGTTCTTCGGCTAGGCTATCTTGAAAACACAGGCGCTGCCTTTGGATTCTTCCCAAACACCAGTCTGCTTCTCGCCATCCTTGGATCTGTTGTTGTAGTTGGAATCATTGTCCTCTACAGGAAACTCCCTGAGAAGCCTTATGCAAAGGTTTCAGCAGCATTGCTGCTTGGAGGAACCCTTGGCAACCTGTATGACAGGGTTTTCCTAGGCCATGTCATTGACTTCATCCAGCCCAGCTTCTGGCCTGCATTCAACATCGCAGACACTGCATTGACAATAGGCACTTGCGGTTTGCTTTATTATTTTTACAGAACCAGATGACGCAATTCGTCTACTTTCTTGAAAATATCTGCAGTGTTTCTGCCAGCCTTAAGCCAAGGCCTTCTTCAGCTAGGCCTGTCCTTTCCCCCACTAAATCAGGCTCCCTGCCACAGTCATAAATCACAATTCTTTCAAGGGAAGGCCTTATTGCGTAATAATGGGAAGGAGAATATTGCACATTAGGATTGCTTGGCTGTCGGGCTTTTCCAATCTCAAGAAATAATGTATTTGTCCGGCGGTCATAATTATAAATTGTCTCTGACACAGGCCCTAATTCTATTTCCAGGGTAAGCTGCCCCGGGACCATCCCAAAAATTTGCCCAATCTTCCTCTCAATCCAGCTTGAATCATCACAAAGCCTGAAAGCAGTGACTTGAACTGTCTCCAATCTTTCTCCATCATAAGAAATCTTTACCTTTGGGAATCTTCCAGTCAAGTCTTTATAGCTTACAGCCATCAGAACTCCTCAAACTCTCCAAAGTCTTTCAGGTGGCCTGCCCTTTTCAGCCACTGAATCTGGGCCTTCCTGTACTTGAAGACTATGTCTCCTTTCTCATCGCCTGTAAGCTCCCACGGCTCGACAAGGACAGTATCGCCCTCTCTCACCCAAAGCCTTCTTTTCAGGCGGCCAGGAATCCTGCAGAGCCTGTTCTTCCCGTCAAGGCATCTCACTCTCATCCTTGTTCCCCCTAATCTCTGCTCGACAATCCCGAAAGTCTGGGTTCCCCTTGGAAGCTTTGTCCTGCTTATCTCCTGCTGCAATTCCTCCTGCTGCTCCTCCTGCTGCTTCTTCAAACCCATAACCCGGCAAAACTGGAGAAGCTATTTAAATGTTTTGAATAGATTATTATTTGCGATTCCCAAATTGTGCAGCGGGCACAATTGGGCCCAATCAAGCCACAAATTAGCGAAGCTAATTGTGGCACAGTTAAGCTACGCTTAACTTGTGCTATGCTTGATTCGGGTACCAATAGCAAAGTGCATATAAAAAGTCCATAATTAATGCATTTTGCTATAAATTGGGACTTACTAAAGAGCAGGGTTAAAGTTCCCATGACCTTGTCGTGAAACGCACGCTTCCCTTTGCGACAGCCTCATCGCAATGATGCCCGTCCCAGTCAGGCACAGGAGCTTTTTTCTTCTCTATTTTTGCGGCTCTGAAAACTCCTCTTTTTCCAAGCAGCAGCCAGGCCTGGTCTCCAACTATTTTTACTGGTATTTGTCTTTCCAATTGTCCTTCACCAAACCCTTGGCTTCAAGCTGCTTCATGATTTCCTCTGTCTTATCATCTGAGAAATCAAATTTTGCCATTATTTCAAAGTCAAAAACTTGTTTGACGCCACGTGACTTGCGTCTCCTCAAAAACTCCCAGACTCTCTTGGCATCCCCCTTTAAGATGTCTTTTTCCATGCCTATAATAAAAAACCTTTCTTAATAAATCTTTTCCCTAAAAATCCGTAAATTTTCCGGCCAATTCGGAAGAAAGGCTCTTTTTCCCGGAAGATTTCCGGAAATTTGGAAGAAAACCGGAAAAATCACAGCTCTTTCGCAATTTATGCACCATATGAAGTTTCCGGCTCTGTCCTGAATCTCTTTTGGAACTACTACCCCAAGTCATGGCGGTTCAGTAAACTGAACTTACACAAGTCAAGCATAGCTTGACTGTGCCCAACTCAGCTCCGCTGAATTGGGTTTCTTCTCTCCCTCTTACCAGGGGGAGAGAAGAAATAACCCTTACCTAAGGTAAGGGCGCCATGACAAAGGAAAAAGGACTCTCCGGACAGAGCCGAAGTTTCCATTAACTTTAAATACACACCTCGCCAATTTCAGATAAAAGGGGTTTGTTCATGTTTGACATAAGCATTGCGAGAAGGATAACTTTCTTTGAGAAGAGTGTGCTGCTGATTGGGCTGTGCACAGTCGCAATCGGCTTTTATTTCATACACAAGGTTTTCTCTGTTGACCAGAAGCTCAGCTGGCTGATGCTGATAGCCATTTTCAGCTGGCTTTCCCTGCTGCTCCTGATAATAATCTCAAGCCTCAACGCCGATGTGAAGGAAGAGCTGACGCAAGTCATCAGGGAGAATGCAGAAGAGACAAGGCTAATGAAGGAAATCACGCATGAGCTTCTTGACGAGATTAAGCTGCTGAGGCAGGTGTTTAAGAAATAAGTCAAATGTAGTCCTTTATCTTGTTCTTGTATTCCTCATACAGCAGCCATGCAACAAGCAATATTGCATCAAGCCCAGCCAGCAATGTAAGCCTATATGGCAGCTGCGAGCCAGTCACTGTTTCAGGGATTATAAGCCTCAGCAAGTCAATGCCTGCTTCTGTTTCGCTGATTGGATAGAACGGCATTACTGTTCCGCTTATCACTCCGTCAAGGACAGGGTGGCTAAATGTTCCGAAGGCAAACAGCAGCGCGTAAATGTGCATTTTCTTTGTTTTGAATCCATAATTAAAGATTGCAAAGAATAGCAGCCCGATAAGGGGGATAAAAATTGAATGGGTAATCGTTCTGTGAATGCTTGTTATTGGCATGCTGCTAAAGTGAGAGATTGCAAGGAACACAGGTATGTCCAAATCCGGCAGCAGACCGCAAATGCCCGCGAAAAGAACCATTCTCCTGGTTATGTGCTTCTTTCCAAACCTTGTGAAATTCCTGAAGATGTCCGCTAGCAATAGTGGTACAAGAACATGGGTTACGGCGAATGGCATTCATTACCTCTTTTATTGTGCTTTAAACTATCTGTGTATAAATAGGATACGGGTGCTTCTTTGCCTCTTTCTGCTCTGGAGATAGCCCTTTCAATGCATCCTCTATGTTCACCATTGGCTTTTCAAACTTGTCCCAGTCCTCGTCAAGCCTTGGGCAGGCTGTATTGACAAAGACTTCCACAAATGTGAAGTTGGCAAGCTCTCCAAAATCAACTGTGTCGCAGACAAGATAATAGTAGTTCTTGTCAGGATATATCCTTTTAAGGGCCTGGCCAACTTTCAGGTGCAATTGGCCTGGCTTTGTCGAGACCAGTATGCCTATCTCTGTTGCATGCAGGAACTTCAGGAAGCTTGCTTTTTTCCTTTTCTCTATCCTCTCTGCCTCTGCCCTGTCCAGCTTGAAGAAAAGCCTGTTTAAAGGGTCATAAATGAATACGTCCTTTTTCTCAAAGATTCCTCGCGGATGGAATTTTCCTGTCCCTATGAAAAGCACTGCCCCAAGCGACTCGGGCGCATCTGCAGGGAAATCGCAGCCATACATCTGGCCCTTGTATTTTGAATGGAACCCCTTGAGGACTGTAACTTTTTTCCCTGCCTTCTCAAGCTGCTCCTTCACTTCATCAAGCTTGTGGAGGTGCTGTATATTGGTTATTAAACCGATTTCATCAGGCAGCTGCTTTATTTGCCTGTCGTCAAGAAGTATGCTCAAGTTTAGTTTTGCTTCGATGAAGAATGTTTTCATGGAGATTTTTGCCTTAATTTTCTTCCAAATTCCACAGGAACAAAGTTATAGTGGCTCGTGGCCAGCCTGACGCACGATAATTTTTCTCCATATTCTTCTGGATGTTTAGGGGGCATCCCAAACTTTTCACGAAATCCTTGGTCCCAGGAATATCGTGTTGAGAAATAACCAAAAGCGCCCTCAGCATATCTTTCAACAAACTCTGCTTCTGTAAGCCCGGACAGCTCTATAAGGCGTTCAAATCTCGTTGGAGCAGGATCATTGGGACTATGCAAATCTAACATTCGTAAAAAAGAATCAATCCCTTTTATCCCTTCAGGCTGTTTAGGATCTGCCATTCTTATAGCAGCACCGCGTTTATTGTGCCCTCCTGGCCTGGCCTGTTTGTTATGACTGCTTTTCCAAGCTCTGTATCAATAACTGTTCCCTTTGTCAGGATATTCCTTCTCACAAAGTGCTTGCTTGCAGGGTTGTCAGAGACAGTCTTTATTTTTGCCTTCTTGTATGTCTTTGTTTTCCTGTCAAGGATGTTTGCTATGTCAGCGTTAAGCAGGCGGTCCTTGAAATTCCCGCCGGCAGTCCTCACTTTCTTCAAATGGAGCTTTCCAATCCTCGGATGGGTCGGCTCGTTGCCTGCCTCGAAAAGCCTCTTGTCCCTTGCTTTCTTGTACCTGGAGCCTGTCGGGCTTCTCTTTGACCTGTGCTGAGTTAGCATATGTTTTCGGTATTAAATGGGCATTTAAAAGCTTTGCGGCTCAATAATTTTTTCCCCACAGCGCATAGCTTGCCTGAATTGCGCCCTGCACATTCCTTTTTACAGCCCTGATGTCCATGAAAGGTTTTTCTGCCCGTGTCATGCTGGCGCTTATCACGATTCCAAGGGTTGAAAGGACAGCCATTTTCTCAATTATTGAGTAGCCAGTGAGCTGTGGAACAGCTTCTTTCCTTGGAATGTAAATGCCAAAGTAGCCTGTGAAAAAGTACTGGTATAGCTCCTTGCTGACTTTCTCAAGGCCTTCTGCCATCTTGAGAAGAATTTCTGGATTCGCAGTATTGGGGTCTGTCCCTTGCTGTGCATCTGAGACAACATACCTTAGGATTCCAGGATGCCGCACTATCCTTATTTCCTCTGGTGACTTTTCCCTTGCGAGTAAGCCAACTTTCCTTTCGAGCGAGCTTGGGATGGCTATTGAGCATGCCTCGTAATTCTCCCTTAAAGACATTTCATCATCATTAGTCCACATCAAACAGGGGTTTTTGGGCTGAATTTAAAATTGTATTCCCCAACATGCCTGTTTATAGGGTAAAGTCAACTTAGGTGTGTTGTCTTCCTTTGGTTGAAGTGGTAGAACCAT
>CAYJXD010000031.1:0-1184 GCA_964374085.1 uncultured Methanosarcinales archaeon
AATTTAAGAAGTTCGCCAATGTCCCCCAAACACTTCGAAGCGCCCTTTATCAGGCTCCTGCAGCTTATGAAAAACTCATGTTAGGCGAAATCAAGATTCCAGACACAAAGAAAGATTCCCATGAATCTATGTCAGAGATTCTGGAAGCGCTTTCAAGGTCTTTTCAGGCCGCTGCTCACGCCCCTCAGGCTAACGGTGACCCAACCCATCCCCAGGCAGGGCATTTACAACAGTACAGGCAATAAAATGAATTTCAAACAACAGGCTGTATCCGGCTTGATAGGGTTATATGCCCTAATCGTTTCTTGCGGTCCAGGCTCAAATGGCCCTCCTCCATACCGCCTCATTGACAAGCAACTGCCAGTAACACCAAGTCCCACTGTTGCTCCAAGCCCTACTGCTGCCCCTACACCCACAATTTCACAACCTAAAATGACAGTTAAAGGGCTTGATGATGTTGTGGATGGAGTTCCTTGTGAAGTGCTCGACTCAAGCCTGATTCGTTTTACAGTGATAGGGGATAGCACTGTAAGATACCAGGTTGATATGAATGTTTCATGCAAAGGCCAGCTTGTCCTCGCTTCTTATCCTTTTATGGAAGAGCCAGGCAGGGATATTCTTGGGCGCATGGCAAAAGGCCAGACTGTTTTTCTTCCTCAAGGAGAGCTAAAGAAGCTGGCAGCAACTCCAAAACCGTTTTATTAGGGCGTATAATGAGTATTATACGTGCTTTGTATATGGATTAATCCTTGAATGGTATCAGGTTTGTTCTAAATTCCCTGCCCATTCCGCTAACAACACTTTCTATGCCCTCCTTCAGTTGTCCCAATTGAGGCTCGCTTCCATAAGCAGTAACGTTAACAGCCTGGTATTCAGGGAATCTGGCATCGCCATCTTTTAATGCTTGTTCGTCTAACCCAGTTCCTATCCAAGGATAGTATTCAAGATGTTTCAACAATTTCTTAGGCTCCAAGGTGCTGGAGCTAACCCTTAAAACAACCTTGCCTCCCAAATAGAAGCCAACAAACATTGTTGGAGGGTCATACATTCCTTGAGTTACTGGCCTAAACCCTTGGTCCCTTAGTGAGTGCACAAGGTCTTCTTTGAGCCAGTCCGAGCTTACCCTCATTAACTGCACTTCACCACCATAAAGCCCAATCGTGCCCTGGACAGTGTCGTCGAGT
>CAYJXD010000031.1:1284-3804 GCA_964374085.1 uncultured Methanosarcinales archaeon
AGGAAATAATCAATGACTTTCCTGAGGGCATTGACTCTCCTGAATCTGGCTTTTGATTTAACTATGCCTTCCAACGTTTGCGTGGCCATTTTCCTAAACCCCTGCCTGTATTTCTTCTACTGCCCTCTGCAAAACTGTTTTTTGGTGCTCTGTTAATATTTCTGTTTCCAGGCCGTCTCCTTTCCTGAAATTATCTTTAACATACATAATCATGGCACTTGCATCGGCATAGAAAGGCTTTGGCTGCCCGCCAAAAACCCAGTCTATTGCGGCAAGCATTGCCTCAAGCCGGCCTTCTGGAGTCTTTTTTATTGTCCAGCGCTGGGCAAAATCATCCTTGTATTCTGTTACTTGGTATTTCATTTTTTCACTTAAATTGCCTTTGGTTAAATGCCATTTTACAGCCTCAAATGAATGTCCATCTCGAGCTTTGCTATTCTCTTCTCAAGGTCATGCAGTATTTCCCTTATTTCCTTGTTCTGCTGGCTAAGGAACATAATCCATTCATTCATGCTCTGCCTGAAGTTCAATACTTCAATCTCAACTTCCTCCACAGACTTTGACCTGTTTTCCTGAGTCATTTTACCTCCCCAAACTAATATTAGTTACTCTTGAGTTAAAGACTATATAAACCTTTCTATTGTTAAGGATATAATATAACCTTTAGCTGTTGCTTAAATGTTTTATTCATCCAAATGCTTAAATATTTTAGTTAATTAGAAATATTTTTGATTATTCAATCCTATCAGCAAGCATTGATAGAAATGTTTCGTATAATACTATTAACCTTGACGGCAAAGTGAGCAATGGAGTGCGTATAAAGAAAAAGGTAACTATGCAGGCAGGAGCAAGGCATAGAGGAGTTAAACAAGCCAACTAATTAGGCACCAGAAAAATAAAGCCAGAATAAAGCCAGTCATGAATTAAAGTGAGAGCAAAATCGAAAGAGTTCTTTTAAAAGTCAGTAGAAAAGCTTATATATATGTATATCAATATGAATAGGATGGCTAAAACAATCATGATTGCAAATGAATTATATGAAGAGCTAAAGCGAGTTAAGGGCAGCAGGAGCTTTAGTGAAGTAATTAAAGAATCCTTAGATGGTAAACCCAAGAAAATAACCAGTATGAGAGAGCTTTGCGACAGATTCGCAGGAATAATTCCTGAAGACGATAGAGAATATGATGAAGCATTAAAGGCAAGTAAAAAGATGTGGGACCAATGGCAGAAACGAATGGAGAAAGAATTGGCAGAGGAAGAGTCTGCATAGATACAAGCGTTGCAGTAGAGATAATAAAGGGAAAGCCTGCAGAAAAAATTGTGAGAGAAATTCAGGGATATCCTTGCATTTCTTCAGTTACAGCATTCGAGCTTCTTTGCAGGGAAACAAATTTAGGCCCTGTTGAAGAAATGGTTTCATCAATGCCATGCCTTGACTTCGACTTAAAATCAGCAAAGGAAGCCAGTATAATATTTAAAAGCCTCAAGAAAAGAGGAGTTGCTGTGCCATACAGGGATCTGATGATAGCTGCAACTGCTAAGGCTAATAATTGCTCTCTTTTGACTATTAACATCAGGGATTTCGAGAATATAGAGGGGCTTGACCTTTTTCCTGTTTAGCCAACATAGCTAAGCGCCTTCTTGTCCCTCTCATCAGTTGCAATCTTGCTTTGCTGGGCTATGTTCTTCAGCTTGGCTTCGAACTTCTGGGCCATGTCAAGCAGCGGATGGAAGTCCACTTTCAGGTCAAGGTAAGCGTCAAGAACTTCGATTATCTTGGCAGCAGCCTTGCTGTCTGGAAGGTTGGAATGTGTTTCGGCAAAGAAGCAGCTTATCGGCGTCTTTGACTTGATAAGCAAAGCTGACGTAACGCCCATTATTATGCCCTCGCTTAGCGGCTCAAGCCCCATCTTCTTGAACTCTTTTTCCTTGGAAGCGTCAGCAGTGTAATAGAATGTCTTTGACTCGTCCGAGTCAGATGTTGAGCCAACCCCTTCAAGGCTTATTATCTCCTTTGCCTTTAATTGGGTGGCCAAGTCAGTTATTGCGTCTGCAAACTTCCATTCAGAGCCCTGTGGCGCTGTCATTGCGTGGAAAATTACAATGTTGAATTTCTGGTTGTAGAACACCCCAAAGGGCTCGATGACCTTGGAATTATGGATTGCCACAAGCGCAGGCACTTCGTCAAACACTATCTTGCCAATCTGCTCTGTCTTGAGGTGCTCAATCAGGAACTCTGCTGCTATTGTTCCGACCATTCCAAAGCCTGGGAACCCGTCTATGATTATGGGATTTACAGGCTTCTTCGTGAGCTTTATGTCTATGATGCTTCCACCTCTTTCCTTGAAAGCTGCGACTGGCAACTATAAATGCTTTTTGGTTGGCTATTTCTTCCAAAAGCTTTAAATAAAGCTGTTTAAGCCCATATTGTTAGTTGGGGGATTAATTTGGCAAGGAACTTGCTGTATTATGGTTTGGCACTGGCACTTATTCTTGTGTCAGTGGTTAGGGCACTGAGCT
>CAYJXD010000031.1:3904-12440 GCA_964374085.1 uncultured Methanosarcinales archaeon
TTCCTTCTGAAAAGCATAGCTGGAATGCTGAATACAGCTGCGAGGATAAGGAGAACCAATCCAAGCAATAAGAAGGCAGGCAACAGGATGATTATCAGGGCCAGAATGAGGAGTGCCAGGAAAAGGCTTGCTATGCCTGAAACCTGTATTATTCTCATCTCTTATACTTGTAGAGGTATTGGTTTGCCCTTCCTGCAGGCTTGAACAGGACCTGCTTGCTCTTCCTGAGCTTGGACAGGTTATTGATTACAGAGCCTGTGGAAACGCCCAGCTTGTAGGCTATCTCCTTGGAAGTGAACCATTTAAGGTTGTATTTTTTCAGAAAATCACTGACTTCTTGCTGTCCCATTTGTGCCTCAAATTGAGTTAATTTTTAAATGGGATATTGGGTTTACTTAATAAGCCTTTTGCTTTTGGGCTGTTTTTACGCTTGCGGAGGGACAAATATTTAAATAAGGTTCCTTGATTAACTCTTTTCAAAATGCAACGAGCTTTAAGCCCGGTTTATCCAGTGAGGATTTTGGAGGACTTCAGGCAAATTCCCGAGGCAGAAAAGCTGAATGGGAAAGTCGGGGTCTATCTTGGCGTGTTCATGATGCCAGGATATGAAATTCCCAATCCTCTTCTAATCACAGAAGACGGCAAATATATTTGGGGCGGGGAATCCCATTGGCACAGGATGGACTTGGAGATTTTCCCTGTCGGCCTTGTAGCGAAGTGCCTTGAGCTTCACCAAGCGAATCAAATTGAGAAATTCAGGAATTACGGCCTTGAAGACATCTAGAAGCGCTCTTTAATCTCTTTCTGGAGCCTTTGCACAAACTCTGTAATCTTCACTGCGCCTATTATCTCGTTGTCCCTTGTCCTTACTGTGGCTGTGCTGTCCTGCACTTCCCTGTCGCCAATGACAAGAATGTAGTTCACATAGTCCATCTGTGCCTCCCTTACCTTGTAGTTAATTGATTCAGCCCTTCCATCAACTGTAATCCTTATTCCCTTGTCAAAGAAATATTCCTTTGCAACTTTCTCTGCATACTCGTTAAACCTGTCTGCAACCGTCAATATCCTGACTTGCTCTGGGCTTATCCACAAGGGGAATTTGCCTGCATATTGCTCTGTCAAAACTCCAAGGAATCGCTCAACGCTGCCAATCAGCGCCCTGTGTATCACGACAGGGGTGTGCTTCTTGCCGTCTTTTCCTTCGTATTCAAGCCCAAACCTTTCTGGCATCTGGAAGTCAAGCTGTATTGTCGGCAGCTGCCAGTCTCTTCCAAGCGCGTCCTTTACCCATATGTCTATCTTGGGGCCGTAGAATGCTCCGTCTCCATGGTTGTAGCCAAAAGGAATATTGTCTGCCTTGAGCGCTGCGGCCAGTGCTTCCTCAGCCTCTTTCCATTGCTCATCTGAGCCCATTGCCTTCTCTGGCTTTGTGGATAGCTTCACGATGAATTGCATCTTGAAGGTTTCCTCATATATGAACTTGAAAAAGTCAAGCAGCCCTGTTATTTCCTGATGAATCTGCTCTGGTGTGCAGAAAATATGCGTGTCATCCTGTGAAAATTTCCTGACTCTGGTCATTCCTCCAAGCACTCCCTTAAGCTCGTTCCTGTGAAGGTTGCAGAAGTCAGCTATCCTCAATGGCAAGTCCCGGTAGCTTCTGGTCTTGAATTTGTAGATGAGCATGTGGCTTGGGCAGTTCATTGGCTTCAGCGCAAAGTCCTCATTGTCCACCTTGAGGATGAACATATTCTCCTGGTAGTGCTGCCAGTGCCCTGACTGCTCCCATAATGCCTTGTTGAAAAGCTGCGGAGTGATTACTTCCTGATACCCCCTTTCCCTATATTGCTCCCTGATGAAGTCAACAATGATGTTGAACATCACAGTTCCCTTTGGCAGTATTATCGGGCTTCCAGGGCTCCAGTCGTGGAACATGAACAATTCCAGCTTTTTGCCAAGGCTCCTGTGGTCTCTTTTTTCAGCCTCCTCCACCATTTTCAGGTAAGCCTCAAGCTGCTTTTTCTCTGGGAAGGAAACGCCGTAAATCCTTTGCATCTGCTTGTTTTTCTGGTCGCCTTTCCAGTATGCCCCTGATGTCTTTACCAGCTTGAACGCCTTCACCAATCCAGTCCTTGGAAGGTGCGGGCCTTTGCAAAGGTCTAAAAACTCGCCCTGCAAATAAGCTGTGATTTCCTTGTCCTCTGACTCTTCTATAAGCTCAATCTTGTATGAGTTGTCGTGGAAAACCTCCATTGCCTTCCTCTTGTCAAAAACCTTGCGTTCCACCTTGAAGTTTTCTGAAACTATCTTGCCCATTTCCTTCTCTATCTGCTCAATGTCTTCAGGCTTCACAGTGCCCATGTCTATGTCATAGAAAAACCCGTTTTCCCAGTTCGGCCCTATTCCCAGCTTTGCTTCAGGGTAAAGCCGCCTTACAGCCTGCGCCAGGATATGCGCTGAAGTATGCCAGAAAACATCCTTCCCTTCAGGGCTGTCATGCTTGAACAGCACTAGCTTGCAGTCGGTTTCAATGGGCTTTGTCAAATCCCAAAGCGTGTCATTTACCTTGGCTGTTATTGCATTTCTCAGCCCGATTTCTTCAGCTATCTTCTCGGGAGTGATTCCTTTAGGATAGCTCTTTGCTGTCCCGTCTGGAAAGGTTATGCTTATCATGTATCTTTTTGTTCAGGCTGTTTTATAAAAAGTTTTGCCTATACCATAATAGTGTTACTTATAAGTGATGAAAAAAGAAAGATTTAAATATCTGTGAGATAATAATAAAGTAGTTCACGAGGTGTACAAACATGGCTTTAACCAATCGAACAGCGGCAGGGGCATTAATAGGACTGGCAGGCTTAGCAGCCACTTGCACAAATCCTAATTACAGGGCAGAGGACATGACCAATCCAATGGCTGTTGTCAGACAATTTCAGTCGGACAGGGGATTTAATGACAGCGGACTGCTTTATCTTGCGGGCTATACTGCTGCAGCAGCAGGCCTTGCCGGAGTTGCTTACAACGCAATGACAGGAAAAGCAAGGAAGTAACTATTGCTCATTGGCAAAATCTTCTTCCTTAACTTTTGCTAATTCAAGAATTCCCTTAAGCGTCCCTATCTTTAATTCCTTATGGTTGGGAACAACTGTGCCAATTTCTCCTTCAGAAGTTTGCTTCTTGAGAACAATGTGGCTGCCTTTTTGTCTGGCAATGCTGAATCCAAACTTGTTGCGGAGAATTTTAATGCAATCCTTCCCAGAAATTTTCTTAAGCGGCAACCTCTTTAACCTCAAAAGTTGTCAGAATTGGTGTTGTTTTCTCTTTTGATGGAAACTCTTCCAGATAAACCTGGGTTGCTTCCCTTAGGTTTTTCACAGCTTCTTCAATAGTCCCGCCCTGGCTGACAGTTCCAACTTCTGGGCATTTAGCAATGTACACATCTTCTTCTTTCTGTATCAGAGCAGTGAAAATTGCCATGATTGGAATATTGCTTTCGAATTTATAAACTTATCTTAACCAGGTTCCTAATTCTGCGCAGCCTGGTGCTCTTGTGGAGAGTGCTGCGATGATGCTGCGTATCCTGGCTGGTTCTGGGCTGGCTGGTTTGGAGCAGCCTGGTGCTGTTGGATGTTTGAATGCTGCTCTGGAGTGTGCTGCTCTGACTTGACTTCATGGTCAGGCAATGGCTGGCCTATCTCTGCCCTGTATTCTTTTTGCGCTGCTGGCGAAAGGCTTCCAGACCCAGGCGTTCCATAAAGGTTTGCAGCGTCAATCTTCTCTATTCTCCCTTCTGGCGAATACAAAGGCCTTGGTGCCTGCAATGCGCTTGGGTGCCCGATATATTGCATTACAAAGAATTGTGCAACTTTCGCGATGTTTGAATATTTCCTTTTGTAATATGGGTCCCTTTCATTATTAGCCAGGCTCCTGAACTGGTTCAATACATTCACTCTCACTTCAAGCTCGTGGCTTTGCTTTTCCTGCTCATCCTCTCCGGCATTGGGATTGTTGAGCTCCTCAATTTCATGCGCTACAAAGTAAAGCGCCAGTGAATCAGGGTCATCATAAAGCCCGAGCCTTCTAACATAGTCGGTATAGAAAAACATGCTTTCCTTTGCTGTTCCAATTGTGTCCATGCCATACGGCATTCCAAGCCTGTTTTTGCCAATCAATGCGTAAGCGAATGCCCCGAGGTTTCCCCTGCCAGAATACATTGCTGAAATCTTTGAAGGCTCCCTGTACGGGTGGACAAGCTCATTGTATGCCTGCCTTAAAACTCCAAATCCCTTGCCTATAAATGGTATTTTTTCAAGGTTTCCGAGGAGATTGTCAACCTTCTCCTTGGCTCCTTCCCTGTAAAAATCAGTGTAAAGCTCAATGCCCCTGTTGATAGTTCTTAATGGCTGCCTAAGTTCTGAAGCGGCATTGTATTCTGCAAAGCTTCTTTCTCCAAGGTTAACTTCCCTTTCAAGGTGTGACCATCTTTCTTGTGAATCCCATTCAGAAAAACCTTTTCTTGGTATAGTAACGCCTTTTCCCTGGTGTTGCCTGCTCAGCAATCCCAAAGGCTCGTCAGAATCATAGTTCCCTTGCTCGCCAGCGGCAAGCGCTTCAGCTACATCAGCCTTGGCTCTTGGATTGAGCCATTCTGTTTCCACAGTCTTTTCCAGCGTTGCCATTTCTCATGAAATCACCCTTTATTGCTAAGCTGCTTTCTTCTCTTCCACTTTGTATCCGGGAACAATCCTTCCTTTCGGCTTCTTATAATAGACTTCTTTACTTATGGCTTCAGGGGGAATTGCCCCACTTTTAAGGTACGCGACAGCCAGCCCCAGTGCTTCAGGCAGCCTTACCTTACTCTCATCAACCAATGCTTCCAGCCCCATGTGCTTTATCAGCCCTGGAATATGGCTTTCCTTGACATGCTCAGTTGCGTATGGACTTAAGGATTCAGCTATTCCCTTCTCAAAATCTTCCTTGAGCTTTATGAACTGCTCTTTTTTGAAGTTTTTCCCATGCCTTCTTACTTGAGCCATCAGCTCATTTTTGGTGGCGCCAGTGTATGCCTTGATAAGCATTTCCCTTTCCATTGCATCGTATTTCTTGTCTTTTGATACGCCGAAGTGCTCCTTTGCCTTGTCTTCATAGAACCTTGCCATCTCTTCAACAAACGCTGCCTGCTTTTCCTCGTCATCCTCGAGAAGGCTGTGCTTTATTCTTTTTTTCCCGTCTTTTCCTGCCACGTAAAGGTGCTTTTCAGCGGCAGTGTCATATGCCTGGGAATGATGGTGGCCTATTGTCTCGAGAAGATCGTTGATTGCCTCGCTCCTCTCCTTCATCGTCTGCAGAACTTCCTCTGCAGAAGGCTCCTTTTTTTTGGCCATTTTGTAATCCACTAAATTGTCAATAGTTGCTGTCATTTTATTGGTTCACCTTATTATAAATTTTTTGCTTGGGTGAAATCTGCTTTATAAGCTGCGAACACAGTTCCTTTAATTCTGCAATCTTGCTCTGCAACATAAGATTTGATATTCCTGCGCTTTGCTCTGCAGCCACAAGCATTGTGAACTTCTTTATGAGCGACTGCAGGTAATATGCGCTTTCCTCAATGGAAGCCCTGTCCTTATACAGCCCATTCTCCATGCAGAATTTAATGTCCTCTACGGACTGCAGTTCATGCGCCTGCACAGAGTAAGGCTCCCTATACCTTGTGCTTGCTTCCTCCACTGGATACCCCTCAACCATGCCCTTAAATTCCCCCGAGTAGTATATAAATCTTTCGGTTTTCACCACTTATTAATAAGGACATTTCATATTTACATAATGGAAATGTTTAAATATATGCGGCAATTAAATAAAGCAATGGGAATAATAACCATAAGCGTGGAAGATGAAGTGGAAGCGAGGTTCAGGAAATGGGCAGCCGAAAGGTTCAGGAATAAAAAGGGTTTTCTTGGCAATGCGGTGACAGAGGCAATGAAAGACAAGCTAAAGGAAAATGAGCAGAAGAAAATAGCTGAAGAGGCAATCGCCCTGATGAATAAGGGACTAAAACTCGGATTTAAAGGGTACAAGAGCAGGGACGAGCTTTATGAACGCTAACGTCTTGATGGATACAAACATTTTAGTTTATGCGTTTGATGGGAGAAATGCGGAAAAATGGGGCGTTGCAAAAAAATTATTGGAAAAGTGCTTTAGAAGGGAATTAAATGCTGCTGTTTCTGTTCAAAACCTGAATGAATTTTGCAATGTCATGACCAAAAAAGTGAACATCAGGATTCTACCTTCGGAATTATTATCCATGCTGGGCTTCTTTACTGATTCTGGATGTTTTAAATTAATTCACTTTTCAGTTGAAACGATTGAAAGGGCAGTGAACTCTTATGATGAGAAAAAGCACTATTGGGACTGCCTTTTGGCAGCAACAATGCTTGAGAATGGGATAACAACAGTATACACGGAAAACACAAAGGGTTTTGAAAGAATTGAAGGGATAAAGGCTGTAAACCCCTTCAAATAGCCCATACAAAGATTTAAATAACATCCCGTAGTTCTGAAACTTGATGTCACAGAAAAAAGAAAAGCAGAAGCAGCCAAAGGCCCAGAAGGAGGAAAAGCCTGAAAAAGCCGACAAGTCCTGGGAGCAGGAGTTTGAGAAGATGGGCGTGAAGATGCCCAAGGAAGCGCAGAAGAAGCTCAAGGAAATCAAGGCAAAGCTTGATGTTTTCAAGGACGGGATTCTCAAGAAATTTGACAAGTACATAATGGGAGTGGCTTTATTGCCTCCAAGCCAGCCGCTGCCTCCCCAGGGACAGAGTTCGCCAATGCCTCAGATGCCAATTATGCCAATGTCGCCTATGGCGATGCCGCCAGTTATCCAGCCTTCTGCGCCAAAAGCAAGCACAATAATCCCTCCAGCAACTGCACAGCAGCCTCCTCAGCAGGAGCAGATAAATGTCCTTGTGCTTGTTGATGATTCTGACAGCAAGAAGATGCCGAAGGAGGAATTGAAGTCAAAGCTAACCACAATCATACAGACAATGGCAACAGAGACCGATTCAAGGTTTGTTGTCCAGTCTTACATTTTATCTGAAGTCTGGCAGAGCTGCTATGACGCAAAATATGACCTTACAGGATTGATTTCAACTGCAGCGCCTGTTTTTGACAGGGGAATGCTCGCTGCAATCAAGATTTCTGAAGTCCACAAGTCAATGGTCTTGAGGAAGTTTGAGCGGTACATAGTCAGCTATGTGCTTGCCGGCTCCTTGATTCAGGGCAGGGCAACGGAAAAGAGCGATGTTGATGTTTTCATTGTGATAGACGACACAGATGTCAAGAGGATGACTCGAGCCGAATTAAAGGACAAGCTCAGGGCAATAATAATAGGCATGGCAATCGAGGCAGGGGATTTGACTGGAATCAGGAACAAGCTGAATGTCCAAGTCTATATTTTGACTGACTTCTGGGATTCAATCAGGGAGGCTAACCCGATAATATTCACTTTCCTGAGGGATGGAGTTCCATTGTATGACAGGGGAACTTTCATGCCTTGGAAGCAGCTGCTGCAGATGGGCAAGATCAAGCCCAGCTCTGAGGCTATTGAGATGTACATGAGCACAGGCGACCAGATACTCAAGAGGGTCAATTTCAAGCTGAAGGAAATCGGGATGGAGGACACTTTCTGGGCGATACTTACGCCTTCACAGGCTGCATTGATGCTTTATGGCGTTCCGCCCCCGACTCCAAAGGAGACTCCTGATGTTATGCGGGAAATCTTTGTGAAGAAGCTCAACCTGCTTGAGGATGAATTTGTGAAGATACTTGAAAAGAACATCCAGGTGAGAAAAGACCTTGAGCACGGCGACAAGACAGAATTGTCCGGGAAGGAAGTTGATGAGCTTGTGAAGGACGCTGAAAGGTATTTGAAAAGAATCAACAAGCTCTTTGAGGAGATACAGAAGATAAGGGAAGCAGAGGACATGGTCAGGATTTATGATGAAGTTGTGACCATGATAAGGGATGTATTGAAGCTTGAGGGGATAGAGAAGGCTGATGACAGCGAAATAGTCCGGATCTTTGAGGGCGAGCTCATCAGCCAGGGCAAAATCCCTGCAAAATACTTAAGGTTCCTGAACTCTGTGATGAAGGGAAAGAAGGACTATGATGCCAAAAAGCTGTCAAAGGCAGAAGTGGAAAAAGTCAAGAAAGAATCACAGCTTCTCATTCGGTTCCTTATTGAGCACGTCCAAAGGAAGAGAGGAAAAGAGCTTGAGAGGGCAAAGATTCGCGTGAAGCACGGCAACAGGTTTGGGGAAGTCTTATTGCTTGACAAGGAGGCTTTCATAATCCACGACATTGACCACGAGGAAAAGGAAGTGTCAAAAGCCTTTGTTTCAGATGACGGAAGATTAACTCATATAAGGAAGGCAACCTTGGAAGAGCTTGAGAAGGCAATCGCAAAGGCAAACATACCGCCAAAAGTATTCATCAAGGAGCCGATATTCGAGAACTTGAAAGAGATATTTGGCAAGGATGTTGAAGT
>CAYJXD010000032.1:0-7429 GCA_964374085.1 uncultured Methanosarcinales archaeon
AAAGGGCAGATAACTTTATAAATACCCGCAATACCCAATTCCTGTTCTTAACATGGCAACCCTGACTAAATTCCCGTCTGTGAAGCGCTTTGGCGTCAGGTATGGAAGGACCCTGAAAGAGAAGTTTGGGAAGATTGAGAAGGAAAGGCTTGAGAGAAGCCTCTGCCCATTGTGCAGGAAGACAAAGATGAAAAGGCTTGCTGCCGGGATATGGGAGTGCAAGAAGTGCAACGTGAAGATTGCTGGCGCTGCCTACACAGTGCAGAGAATCGTAAAGCAAACAACAGCGGAGAAGGAGTGAAATGGTTGAATACAAGTGCTTTTACTGCAACAAGAAAGTCTCGATGGATTACCTGAGGAAAAAAGTCAGGTGCCCTTACTGCGGAAGCAAGATACTATACAAGCCAAGGCGCACGATAACAAAGATAAAGGCAAGATGAAGTATTCAGCGACAATAACCGTGCAGGGAAGCCGCGAGCTTGTCTTTGGCGCTTTTTCGGCAGAGAACAGCGAGATAAAGGCAGAAAGGTCAAGCTACACGATGAGGAAGGAAAAGGGCGCGGTTGTGTTTGATGTCAAGGCCTCTGACGCTGTTGCGTTCAGGGCTGCAATAAGCTCAATATCAAAGATGCTGGCAGTGATTGAGAAAGCGAAAGGGTAAAATGGCTATTTCAAAGGAAACTGAAGAGAAGATACAGCAGCTCCAGATTTTCGAGCAGAGCATGCAGAACTTCATGATGCAGAAGCAGGCACTGCAGATGCAGCTGATGGAGACAGAGTCTGCGATGGACGAGCTGAAGAAGGCAGGCACTGCATACAAGATAATAGGCAACATAATGGTGAGCTCAGACAAGGATGAGCTGATGAAGAGCCTTGAGGGCAGGAAGGAAAGCTCTGAGCTAAGGATAAGGACCCTGGAGAAGCAGGAGAAGCTGATAAGGGAAAGGGCCTCAAAGATACAGGCAGAAGTTCTAGGCGAGATAAAGGAGTAAAATGACCGAAGAAATTAATGCAATCGTAAACGCGCTCTCAGAGCTGGAGCAGGACGCTTCAGTTCCAAGGAACATAAAGGACAAGATCCAGAAGACAATAGAGGCCCTGCAAAGCAACGGAGAACAGTCAATGAACAAGGACAAGGCCATGCAGGAGCTTGACGAGATAGCAGACGACATCAATCTTCAGGCATACGCAAGGACGCAGATATGGAACATTGTGAGCATGCTTGAGAAGCTATGATTTTCTTTTTCTCCTGACCAGCACGGAATTCTTCAGCATGAATGTGTTCGGGACGAAAAGCACATCGCCTGATTTTGTGGATACCCTTGTGTCGACAAGGTCAATGGATATGACCCTGCCTTCCACGTCGCTGACTTTAATCATGTCGCCAGGGTGGGCAATGCCCTTCTGGTGAAGGAAAACGCCAGCGAAAACATTCGGGATGAAGTCCTTGAGCGAAAGAAGGAAGGAAATGAAGATAATCGCGGCAATCAAGATTGAAAATATGCTGAAAAAGATTGCCTGGAGGTTCAATGCGTCCAGGGCAAGGATTATTGAGAAAAAATAAATGAAGTACTGGACCATGGCCCCGAAAATCTCGTCAGCCGGGATGCGCATCCTTGTATGGCTGTAGACTGTGTTGTTTATCCCTATCTCTGCAAAAAGCCTTTCCGCAAGCTTCCCAAGCAGCCTGCCTGAGATTATGCCTATGAAAAGGATGATTGCGGCAACAACTATCCCGTTCACAATCGTTGAGAGAAGCGCAACAGCACTGTCCAAAACACTGGCGGCTGCCATGCAATCAGTTCAGGATGAAGATTTATAAAGGTTTGCTAATATCAAAATAAAGGGCATGGTAGAATACCTGGACAGGATAAAGGAAATTGAAGAGGAGATAAGCAAGACCCAGTACAACAAGGCCACGCAGCACCATATCGGGCTGCTCAAGGCAAAAATATCCATTCTCAGGCAGAAGCAGGAAGCAAGGAGCAAGAAATCGCCGGGCGAAGGGTTTTCGGTGAGGAAGAGCGGCGACGCAACAGCGTGCCTCGTTGGCTATCCCTCAGTCGGGAAGTCAACAATCCTGAACAGGGTAACAAATGCAGAGTCAAGGACAGCGGCATATGCCTTCACAACGCTGACCTGCATACCGGGAATAATGGAATACAACTCTGCCAAGATACAGATACTTGACGTGCCGGGAATAATAAAAGGGGCTGCTGCCGGCGCAGGCAGGGGAAGGGAAGTGATTGCTGTCATAAGAAGCTCTGACCTCGTCATAATAATTGCAGACATCTTTGACAGGAAGCAGCTGGATGCTATAAGGAAAGAGCTTTACGACGCGAAAATAAGGGTTGACGAGGAGCCCCCGAAAATATCAATAAAGCCCACGCAAAGAGGCGGCCTGCACATTTCCTCGCTCAGGAAGCTCACAAAAATAGACATCAAGACTGTTGAGGCTGTCCTCAAGGAATACAGGATAATAAACGGGTATGTAACAATAAAAGAAGACATAACAGTTGAGAGGCTGATTGACGCGCTTGAGGGAAATAGGACTTTCCTTCCATCCCTAATTGTCCTGAACAAGGCAGACCTTGTATCAAGGGAAGAGGCGCAGAAAGCTGCTGAAGAAACAGGCGGAATGCCTATTTCCGCGGAAAAGGAAAAAGACCAGGAAAACCTCAAGAAAGCAATTTTCAGCAAGCTGAAGCTGATAAGGATTTACCTGAAGGAATACGGGAAGAAGGCAGACATGGACGAGCCTTTGATAATGAAGGATGGAAGCACGATTCAGGATGTCTGCAGGAAATTGCACAAGGATTTTGTGAGCAAGTTCAGGTATGCAAGGGTTTGGGGAAAGTCAGCCAAGCACCCCGGAGAGAAGTTCAGCAAGCTGGCACATGTCCTTCATGACAAGGACATACTTGAGATAAAGCTGAGATAAGGGAAATTTTTTAATATTAGTTATTCTGTATAACTCAGATTAACTCAGATAATTGCCTTTTATTGGCTGCCTCGGCTATATCAAAGCAAAGGAATTGGGAATTCGATTCCTCACAGGGGACAGTGCATTCAAAGGACTGCCAAATGTTGAGTTTGTGAAATAGCGCTACTGCAACTTTTCCTGCAGAGAAAGCTTATATAGTTAAGGCTTTTACCACCTGAAATTGGTGGAAAAAATGTCAAACAATATTAACGCAGAGGCCATGGCGCAACGTAGTGCTGGTTGCCTTTTCAGGAGATTGTCCTAGTTCTTATTCTGCGCAGCGTGATAAGCTGGCCGAAGCTTTGGTCCTGCTCGCCTCTGAGCGCCTTACGCAAAAGCAAAGGAATGTTTTGCTGCATATTTCTTCATCTTCGGCTGGCAAGCCTTTGAATGCAACGCAGCTTGTCAGCCATTTGTCATTGCAGCTGAACTGCTCCAAGTCTGCAATCTGGAACTGCATTAATTCCCTCAAGAAATCTGGCCTGATAAAGAGCGGCTCTGCTGGCAACAAGGGAATGCCTGTTGTCCTTACCAAATCAGGGATTATAGTCAGCAGAGCGCTGAGCCAAATGCAAATATCAAAACTAAATCAAAAAATCGTGGAGGAACAAAATGATAAGCAATAAACCAAGCAGTCAGGATGGATTAGTCAGGATAGCCTACCTAGGCCCGGCAGGAACCTATTCGGAAACAGCTGCCAGGGCCATGAACCCGGATTTAGCAAATGCCGAGTATGATGAAAAGGATTCTCTACGGGATGTGATAAAGGCCGCACACTTGGGTGAAGTTGACATAGGAGTTGTTCCGCTGAGGACTGATTATGAGGATGTGCTTGACACATTGGACGCTTTGCACCGCGCTGTTGTCAGAAGGCATCAAATGGGGAATATTTACATCACTGGCTATGGCGAGATGCCTATCCAGTTCTACCTTGCGGGAAAGCCGGGCTCCAGCTTGGCTGTGATTGACGAGATAGCATCAAAGAAGGAAGCCATTAATGCCTGCATTGATGACCTTGTGGCTCTGATTCCTAATGAGGACTGGGATTACACTCTCACAAAAAGCACAGCCTCTGGCGCGGCGATGGTTGCAGAATCGCAAGACCTTGGCCTTGCAGCGCTTTGCTCTGCTGATGCAGTTGCAAAGTATGGCTTGGTTCAGCTCGCACAGTTACCCGCCAAAACCACCCGCTTCATCAACATTAGCAAGAGAATGTACCGCGGAACTCAGCAGGATGAATCTGCAATCATGATACGGCTCTATCAGGACAGGCCTGGATTGCTTCATTCAATCACAGGGGCAGTCCTTCCTGCAAACATGACTGACATCTATCTGCGGAAAAACAAGCTTGACCCATTGGGTGTTGCCAATGTCTTCATGATCAGGATTCAGGCAAATATGCGGGAAGCTTCCAGCATTATGACCTGCCTTCAGTCAGAGCTTGGCGGGAAGGAAGCAATGTACGGCATTGAGCCGACACAAGCGCCTGTAGTTGACCTGCTTGGGACTTATCCGGTGATGAAATTACAGTGAGGGGGTAAAATGATTGGCTCAAGGGAATATTACAAGGACGAATTGGAAAGAGCAAAGAAAGAACTGCAAGAGAAGAGAGATGATGAAAAAGTTTTGACGTTTGGCATTTACATGTTGAGTGTTGTCGGGGTCATCGCTACGGTAATCTTAACTAATCGCCCGGACCCTTACCCTGAGTTAGCCAGAGTTAATTATGCTGTATCTACACCTGTCCGTAAAGCGGCAAAAAGCGCTTTCTACAATAAAGATTGCCCTTCTTCTTATGCTGAAGGAGACTTGGATGGCGATGGCCTGAGCGATATTTTGACAGTGGATAATTATGGGAATGTTTTCTTAAGAAAAAACCTGGGCAATGGGGATTACGCGGGAGTTGACCGTCCGCTTGTCAAAGTGCCTGTTGATAGTAAGGGATGCTCGATCTTAGGTATAAGGGATGTGGATGGAGATGGCCTGGAAGACATAATATATACGGTGCCTGCCGACGGAAGCGTTTATGCTGCAAAGAATTTGGGCAATCTCAGGTTTGAATAATCCTGGCAAATATGATTAAATCTCCTCCTTGACCTGCTTTATTGTCTCCATCTCCTCTTCATAAGTCCTTATCCCGTAGTCGTCGAATTTCTTCTTTGGCTTCTGGGGCTTTATTTCCTTGAGCGGCTCAATGTGCAATGGGACATCTGAGTGCTCAATCTGCTCAATCACAATCTTCGGCTCGGCAGGCTTTTCCTTCTTAACTCGCTCTTCCTTGACAACTGCCTTTATGTGGCCGTCAGTGATGTGCTTTGCGCCCGAGTCAATGGCATACCTGAACACGTCCTCTGTGTTCTCCAGCATCTTCCTTGGATTGAAGCCTGACATCCTGTAAATCCTCTTGATTGCAGCATCAGAAATAAAGGAAAGGTCGCCTATCCTCTTCCTGACAAGCTCGACAGCGTGCTCGTTCTTCAGCTTTGAGAGAGTCTTGATATTGTCCTTCAGCCTTGCCTGGAGCGCAGGCACAAGCTTGTCCTCAGGGTACTCAGTCCCGAAAAACACGACTGACTTGAAGTTGCCTTTCTTCATCAGCCTGGCTATTTCTGTAGACTCCTGCTTCCTAAGCTCCTGTGCCTCGTCAACCAGAAGTATCATTGATTTTGCAGGCTTTGAAAGCAGCCTGTTGAAGAATGATGTGCCTGTGAGCAGCTTCCTGAAGCTTATCTTCCTGTCAGAGACGTTGCAGCTGCTGTAAATCACCTTTCCCTTGCCGCCAAACCTGTCAAGGATTATCTTGAGCATAGTGGTCTTTCCGACGCCCATGCTGCCCTTCACATAAATTGCAGAGCCTGACTCTATGCCTGAAACAACCTCCTCAATGTCATAGCCGACAACCTCGTTATGGAACGCAGCCGGCTTTATGCTGAATGGGTTGTTGAAGAAGCCAAGCGACTTATACCACAGTTCATTTTTCATTTCCGCCGAACACCTCTTTTACATGCTTCTCGGAGACCTTGTCAGCGCCCTCGCTGGCAGCCCTCTCCAACACGGCGCTCAGATGCGCCAGGAACTGCTTGACATTGTTTCCTGACAGCTTATAAATTTTTTTAATAATATCCTCTGGAAGCATCTTCAGGTCAGGCGCCCTATCCTTTACGAGCAAGACAGCCTGCTCCGGCGTCAGGTCCTTAAGCTTTATCACCCTTCCACCTATTCTATCCCTGAGGCTTTGCGAAAAATGCGCCTTTGAATAGGAGCTGCCCGTAAAAACAACAGACTTTACAAAGTTATTGTCAAAATAATACTTTATCTTTTCGCAGTTCTTCTTGGACAGGCGGTTTGCGTTGTCAAGGAGCAGAATCATGTTCTTTGGGACCTTTCCGAACATGGAGCCAAAAAAACCATACTTGCCCTTCATGAGCGCCTCAATGTTCACTCTCCTGTCCATCTGGCCGCAGTCAAAATAGACTATTTTGCCCTTGCCCCCAAAGCTCTCTATAAGCTTCCTCAGGATAATTGACTTCCCAGAGCCAGGCCTGCCCTCGACATAAGCCATGCTGCCTGACTCCACCCTGTACGCAAGGTCGTCCACAACCTTTTCCATCCCATAGACCTTGTCAGGGTCTGTGAATGGGTCCTCGCTGAAATCATACATCTCATACCATGCCATTCAACACACCTATTCTTTCCGGGACTTTGCCCTGTACTCATCTGCAAGCTTGTAATACCTGTGGGCTTCTTCCTCATTCCCCTTGTCATGAAGCGACTCTGCCTTCCTGTGGAACCTTCTGGCCATGCTCAAGTCATCCCCCTTCACAGCCCCGAAAAGAAGGACTGTAACTATGAACAGGAGGATTCCTGCGCCTATCCCGATTAAAAGCGCACTTGAGTTTCCCGAAACCACGGAAGCTATTTTGCCTGTTATTGAATTATTATTATCCCTTGGCTCAGGAACAGGAGCAGCCACTTCCTTTTTCTCTGCCATAGCTTTCTCTGCCATAGCTTTCTCTGCCATTGCTTTTTCCTTAGCAGCCATAGCAAGGAGCCTTGACTTGTTCAGGAGGCTTTTCTCGCCCCGGCAGTTCTCCAAGTCCCCAACAGAGCACCTGCAGCTCTTTGAAGAGGCATCAAAAAAGCAATTATACTGGTAATTCCCGTCTGACCTCGGGGCGCATTCAAACTGGTAAGCGCATAAGTCATCTTTGGTCAAAGAGCTCCTTGACACATCGCAATCATCTATATCGCCCTTATTGCACCTGCATACCCCTGCTGACGAGTCATACTGGCAGTTGAACCAGAAAGTTTTCTCGCCATAATCAGCAACCCTGCACTCAAACTCCTTTGCGCACTTCATGCTTTCCTGGACACGGTCAGCAGTCTTGGGCTTTGAGACAGCCACAGGAGATGAGCTTGTGTTGGCTGATGTTGTGTTGGCTGATG
>CAYJXD010000032.1:7529-11661 GCA_964374085.1 uncultured Methanosarcinales archaeon
TTGTGTTGGCTGATGTTGTGTTGGCTGATGAATTGGAGGCTTTCACAAGCTCCGAAGTCTCGTTGTGATGCCCGCCAGAGTCATTGGCCTCATGCGCAAGGACTGATGGCAATACAAGAATCGCCACTGCGAGAACTAAAAAGTGTCTCAAATCGCTTTCCTCCAAATCGCTGTTGCTAAAACCTGCTAAAAAGCTTGGAACCCTATTATAAAAATTTTATGCATCAGCCGAAAAAAGCGTGGCAAAAATTCGTCACCGCTTAAAAACGAATCAGGCTTTTCACAAACTCTGACTTCATCAGGCCCTTTTTCCTTGACAATTTTTCAATTGCCGAGTCAAATCCAGAGCCGTATTGGGCGGCTATTTTTTTCCTGAATGCTATTTGCCGGGGAAGGCCAAGCGAAAGGGCAGCCTTCCGCAATATGATTTTTTTCTGAAGTGAATCTATTTTCAAATTTCCAGGGACCCTCATTGCATCCTGAATCAGCCGCTGGTCAAGGAATGGAGTCAGGAAACTGACACCCTCATGGCTTGCCAGGCGGCAATCCCTCACCAAATCACGCTGCCACATATTGCCCAGGCCCTTCCAGCACTCTGCATTTATGTCTGCCGCATCAGCATGCCTCTGGTAGCCCCCGAATATTTCCTCGCTGCCAAGCCCGGAGAAAAGGGCATTGATGCCATCTTCCCTGGCGAGCAGGATTGCTGCATATGCAACTGCAGCGACAGACGCATTCACAACATCATTTCTTCCAATCACAGGAAGCACTTCAGAAATTATCTTTTCAATTTCATCCTCCGAATAAACTTTTTCCTTCAATTCAAGCCCCATCAATTCTGCTGCCTTCCTTGCCGCAACTATATCCCTTGAATTCACGAATCCAACTGTGTAGCAGGTGAATTCGCCACCAAACTTTTTGCAAAGAAAAGCGATCAATGCGCTGTCAACGCCCCCTGAAAACATTATGCCGAATTTCCCTTCTGGAATCCTTGACTTGACTGCTGCTGAAACTGAATCTGCAACTGCCTTTACAGAGCCAGCATCATCAAGGACCGGATATTCCTGAACTTCTGCCCTCAAGCTGCTTATTTTTTGCTCCCACTTTTCCATTGGCAAAAGCCTTCCATTCTCCAGGAAAATCTCAACCATATGGCCTGGAATATAGGCAAATATTTAAATATTCTTCAGATAGCCACCAGAATATGGCAAAAAAGGAAGAAAAGGCTGACAAGGCAGAAATGGTTGGCTTCCACAAGGGAGCGTTAACTACTTTGGCAAAGGAAAGGCAGGAATTGACAAGGCTATTGGCAATTGTCGAGCAGCTGATGCAGATGCACATAGCAGAACTGGATAAGCTCGGGGTGAACCTGCAGGAAGAAGCCAAGAAGCAGGCTCAAAAGAAGCCTATAGAAGACCTTGTAAGGAAATAAGCATGAAGTATGAATTCTCAGCCCGAGGTCATAGGAACATCAGGGCAACCCACAAAACCACCCTTGAGTTCACGAAAGACAGCGAATTGGCTGAAAAAGGCGACTGCATAATAGGGGTTGAGGCTGATTTTGAGCTTGATAAATTGAAGAAATTCCTGAGCTGCAGCAGCCTGACTATTACTATAATTGCAGGCGGAATAACTGAAATCATAACTGCAGTCCCAAGCCCCTCTTTCAGCAGCAGCCATGAAATGGTGATAAGGAAGACTGATTTTGTGAGCAGAAGGACTTTTGCCATGAATTCTGAAAAATCGTCCAGAGAGCTTTCAAGGCATATGGTAAAGGAACTCCAGGCAGGAAAGCCAGTGAAAGTGATTATAAGCGAAGCAGGTATATAATCTATATAGAAAATTATTTAATGGCCATTCAAGTAACAGTTTAACGGGTTCAGCAAATGCAGCACCTTCTTGAGATACCTGCGGTAACTTCAACAGGCCCATTGTTCTACTCGGCCATGTACGGGATAATGAGCAGGCTCACAGAGCTTAAGGATTTTCTTGTTGAACTGGCTGAGGATGATATAGGTAAGGGCAACGGCGCGGCAAGGAATGAACTGGCTGCAATTCAAGACCCGAAACAAAGAAGGCTGTATCTGCTTGGAAAATCAGCCCAATATTTTTCAATGGATGACTTGAGGACTGCTGTTGCCAATATTTCCCCATCTCAAATAGTTTCACAGCTCCAGCAAATGCAGCAAGCCCAGGCTCCTGACCTTGAGGCAATCCTATTGGAAGCAACAATAAAAGAAGGGATGCCAAGGTGGATGAATGTTAAGAGTGGAAATGCGCGTGTAAAATACTCCATGGAAGTGGAGGGAAGGTGCCTTGAATGCTACAGGAAAGGAGACCCGAAGAAAGGCCTCAGGCCCAAAAATACAGACATTGCTGTTGCAACTCTTGATGAGTTTCAAAGGAACTGGAAGGAAATGCTTGTCCTCGACGGCATGATAAACGATGACGAGAAGGTAAGGGATAAATATTCGCCGTTGTGCGACGGCCTGAATGGCCAATACCATAACGGGCATAAGCCAACGCTGCTGACAGCATCAGTGCACTCTTTTGTCAGGGCAAACACAGACGGAACAGTTGCAGTGCCATTCGAAGGGTATGATGCCCGCACAAAGTCAGGCACCGAGGCTGCATTCAAGGTCGCAGAATGGCTTATTGGAGAGAAGGCAAATTTTGGAGACTACCTTGCAAGCAGGTCAATTTGCGAAAGGCCTGAGCTGCCAGGGAATTTCGTCCGGTTCCTTGAAGCACATGACAACACAGACTGGGAAGGGCTGCTGCTGGCGCAGAATTGCCAAGGAATCATACCAAAAATATATTCTGATCTAGCCGGACAGAATGGACTCAGGGGAATCTACAAGGCGAAAATACAGCCTCACATCGAGATTGAGAGAGTCGCCCTTTATGATGCGGATGGGAAAAAAGTAGAGCCAAGATTCATAGAGGCAAGGCTACCTGACCATGATACAGGAAACGAAATAAACCACCATGTCTATGCCAAAAAATGGTTTGACCAGATAAGGGGAACAGACTTCAACCACTTCAACTACGCAGCAATAAGGCTTGACAGGAGGCTGCAGACCTGGACTCCTTTGCACTGGCTCGTGTTCCAAAGGATAGGAGTGCCTGTTTACGAGGCGTCATACTCGCTTGATTTCTCGGTTGGCATATCAGCACAAAGGCTCAAGGCAGGCGAAGAAGTCAGTCCGAAGACTTGATTCTCCTGGTTTTTGGAACAAAATTCTTTATAACCCCGTTTGAATGCCTGCCTGTTCCCAGAAAATCATCTCCATGCCTAATGATGACAAATCCATTGCTGCCAGAATCCCTGCCCAAATCCTCTCCCCTCAGCCACCGGGCCATTTCATCATCCGAAATGTCAACAACATTTTTTGTTGCATGCGGCCCGATGATTTGGGAGCCCTCTATCGAAAGCCTGATTGTCTCGTCAAGAAGCTCGCCGAAGTAAAGCCCCATTGAGTTTATCCTCAACTGCTCGAAAGGTATGCTTCCGACTTCCCTGTTCACAGCGTAAATCCTGTTCTTGCTGTTGATTAGGAATGCATAGTCCGGCTTCAGCTTTGCACCCCACTGCAACTCGACCAATTCCATTATCCTCTTTATGTCCTTTGAGTTGAGGATTTTGAGCCTGAGCATGCGGTCATTACCGAGGAAAGGTTTAAATAATTTGTTCATAAGGAAAAGCTGATGGCAAAGTTTTCGATTATATCTGATGAGTTTCTTCTCAAGCAGTTTAAGGAATTGGGAAAATCACGAGCCGAGTGATTTTCCGCATAATTCCTGTTATGCGTCCCGAAGCCGAAGGCTGAGAGTGCAACGTGGTTCGAAGCGAAGCGGAGAAAGTCGAGAAAGGCTTCTACATCGAGCGAACAAAGTGAGCAATTAGGAACATACATTAAGGGGACATTTCGTCAGTAGTCGTTTCGTTCGTTAGGGGAGTTCCGTAATGTAAATAGAAAAGTTTATAAATAAGTAAATCTTACTATAAGAAAATAAGAATATTGGAGGTCAAAATGCCAGCAGAAACCATTAAAATGTCTTCAAGAGGACAAATTGTAATACCTCAGGATATAAGAGAGGAATTAAAAGCTAGTGAGGGAACTATTTTTTC
>CAYJXD010000033.1:0-11300 GCA_964374085.1 uncultured Methanosarcinales archaeon
GCAACAATAAAGGACTACAGGATTTATTCTTCAGGGGATGACTTCAGGCTGATAGACTGGAAAGTGTTTGCAAGGACAGACAATTTATACGTGAAAAGGTTTGAGGAGGAAAGGAACCTTGTTGTGCACGTCATAATAGACAGCAGCGCCAGCATGAATTACGGCAAGCCCACAAAGTTTGAGTATGCCTCAATGCTTGGAATCGGGTTTGCATACATTGCAATGAGGGGGAATGAGAAGTTCCAGTACGCAACATTCTCAGACGAGCTCAGGGTTTTCCAGCCGAAAAGGGGCCTTAGTCATTTGGCAAACATGGTGGACATGCTCAACAACACAAGGCCCCTTGGAACTTCAGACTTCCCGAAGGCCATGGGCAATTACAAGAAAGCACTTGGGACAAGGTCATTGATAATCATAATTTCAGACTGCCTGTTTGACCCTGAAACAATAAAGCAGGGGCTTTTCTTCCTCGGAAGCAACGAGATAAGGCTGATACAGGTGCTTGACCCGTCTGAAAGGCACCTGTCAATAGAGGGCGATGTGAAGCTCCTGGACTCAGAGACAAATGAGCAGCTTAGGACTTATGTAAGCAACAAGCTGAAGTCAGAATACCAGAGGAAGCTTGACAGCCACATTGACCAGCTTGACAGGGAAAGCACAGCAGGAAAGGCAGTGTTCAGCACTGTCACAACCGATACGCCGATATTTGACTCGTTCTATGACATATTGAAATAGTCAGAGAAGGCTGCCCATCAGGATTGAGAATACAAAAGACCAGACCAGGTAAAGGCTCACTGTTGTAATCATGAAAACAGGTATGTAGGAAATCCCGCTCTTTACGCTGCCTTTCCTTATCGTGGCAACAATGCATGCGCTGAACAATGACGAGAGAAGAAGGCTTATTATCGCAAAAATCCTGAAGTCAGTCACAGAAACGCCTGTGCTTGTGAACATAAAGGAGAATCCAGTCCCAAGGTTCCTGACCTCATCTATGTCAATGTTCCCGAGAATCTTGTTTATGACGCTGAGGAACTGCTCTGACAGGGCGAAAAGGATAGGTGCCGCAATCATGGTGGCAAATGTTATGAAGATTGCGTAAGTCGTTACATTTGCAGACATCTCCTTTCTCATGAGCTGGTTTTCCTTTATGTTGTCAGCTATCTTTGTAAGTATGTCTCCAATCTCGCCCCCTGCCCTGTAGCTTTCAATCAGGAGGTTGATTGCCCTTTTTAGCGTCACTGAATCATACTTGTCAGCAAACCTTTTCATCGCTGTCTCCAGGTCTTCCCCTGACATTGTCTCCTTTGCAACCACTTCAATCTCCTTTGCCAGCACCCCAAACCTTGGCCTGACAGCATACCAGAGCGCCTTGTCAAGCGTCATGCCTGCCCTTATGTTTGCAGAGGTCAGGTGCAAATAGTCAGGGAGCACTTCCTCTATCCCAACCCTCCTCTTGAATATCCTCAGGTCAAGCAGGACAAAGATGGAGAACCAGACAAGGAAAAGGATTGTGACAAACGCGAAAATCCACATGACTATCATCACAACAGTCACGTAAATGGCATTCACTTCAAGGTCAGTTGAAAACCTGTAAATCAGGTATGCTGAAAGGAGGAGATTCACAAAGATTGCAAACCTGAAAACCCACAGGGAAACTTTCCCGGACTCAACATTTATGCCTGCCTTGGAAAGGTATTCCCTCAGGAAGCCCCTGCCTCTCCTTATCTGGGCGGGCTTCCGCAGGACGGATTTGAAATGGGGGTGCTCGAACTCTTCGGGGGCTTTTTTTTTCATTCCAAGGAATCCCTTTATCACTTCACCGCTGTTCAAATGCCTCTTCAGGAACCCATTTATTTTTTCCATCTCAAAGCTCCATTGCAGGCCTCTGCGCCCTGATTATGGCAAGGAACATGAACTGGAAGAATGCCATGAATGCTGCCAGGATAAGAAGCGCTACCACATCAATTTTCAGGGAAAGGAAAGATGACATTATGATGAGCATCACAACGCCTATTGAAGGCAGGATTATTGCGATGATGAGATAGAACATGGCAAGGGGATTTAATTTCCTTCCATACTCGCGGACTTCAATCACCTGCTCCTTGGCTATCTGGTCAACCGTCGCGCCAATTGAGGATGATATGTCAGCTCCTGTCTTCATTGAGTTGAGAATCTGCCAGAGAAGCTTCCTGAAATTGGACGAAGGGGTCAATTCAACCAATTCGCTGATTGCATCCTCCATTGGAGTTCCAATGTCAATCTTGTCAATTATCTCCTTGAAATACTTCCCAGTTGTCTCGTAATTCTTGACAACATTGGCCATGGACTCATACAATGGAACGCCTGACTTCAGCTCTATTATCAGGAACCTGCCTGCAAAGACTATTTCCTTCTCAATATCCCTTTCCCTCTTCAAGATGATTATGTCAGGGGATTTAAGGAAATATACAAACGTCATTATGAATAGGGCAGGGAAAATGATGAAGAGCGCGTTCTTCAGGACGTTCAGCTTGATGAAAACGGCACCAATCACAAGCATGAATCCTGTAGTAATGTAAAAGGCTGAAAGGGCGGTCTTCTTTACAAAAACAAATGGCTCGTCAAAGATGCCTGCCTGCCTCAGCTTCATCCCAATCCCTGGGACAGAGTCTGCTATCCTCTTGAAAACAGAGTTAATCATTTTGCCTTCCTATTTTTGCTGGAATGCCCTGTTGGCCTTCACTGCAGCCATTAACTGGTCCTTGTTGGTGTAATACTCAGCCATTATCTGGCCAACCTCATCAACCACGTTCACTTTCTGCTTCACCAGCCAGTTAAGCACGCTTTCCTTCTCCCCAAGGTCAGCCTGGATTTCCTTGCGGTTCATTCCAGTGTAAAGCTCAAGAGTGTCCATGAAAGACACTGAATCGTTTTCCTTCAGCAGCTGGTCCTTCCTTATGTCAAGCTGGAGCAGCACATTTGCATTTGAGTCAGGGAGCACTTCAGCAAGCTGGAAAGTCCTCCTCAATCCAGTCCTCCTGTTCCTGTATTGGACTACTATTAGCGAGACGGCAGGAATAAGGCTTTTTGGAATCTCAATCGGCGGGTTTGAAAGCCTGTTGATTGTCTCCTTTGCGCTGTTGGCGTGAATTGTTGCATAAACGCTGTGGCCTGTGTGTATTGCCTCGAACAGCACCTCTGCCTCCTTCTTCCTCCTTATCTCGCCCACTATGATTCGGTCAGGCCTCATCCTTAGGGAGTTGATTAGAAGGTCAAGCATTGAAACCCCGCCCCTGCCCTCAACATTCGGCAGCCTTGTAATCATGGGCACCCAGTGAAGGAACTTGGGCAGCTGCAATTCGTGCGTGTCCTCGATGCTGATTATTCTCTGGTTTGGAGGGAAGAAGTTTGAGAGGACATTCAGGGCGCTTGTCTTCCCTGAAGCTGTGCCGCCTGAAATCAATGTTGACATCTCATACTGCACAGCAAGCCAAACAACCGCAGCAGCCTCTGAGGTGATTGACTTGTTGTCAATGAAGTCAGTGATGGTCCACGGCTTTGATGCGAATTTCCTGAGGGTCATTGTGTTGCCCTTCAGCGATACAGGGCTCAAAGTGGCGTTAACCCTGTCGCCTGTGCTAAGGTTAGCGTCCATCAGGGGCTCAAGGATTGTTATCTGCCTTCCAACCTTCCTTCCAATCATTGAGGCATAATGCCTTGTCTGGTCCTCATTGGCGATTGTAAGGTTAGTCTTGAGCCAGCCCCTTTTCCTGTGATACACCCATACAGGCTCATCTGAGCTGATTATCGCGATTTCCTCAAGGTTATTGTCGCTCATGAGAATCTCAATGTTGCCAAGGCCAAGGCTCCTCTGAATTAGATAAGTAATCAGAAAATTAGTTGTTTCCTTGTCAAGGTCAGGGAAATGCTTCTTGATGAGAATCTCAATGGTCTCCTTGAAACTGTCCTCAATAAGGCCGGTCCTCTTTATGTCAAGGATGTCAACCATTCCAAGGTTGACTTCAGTCACCAGCTCCTGCCTGATTTTCTCGAGGATGAGCTGCGTGTTTGGGGAGATTCTTGATATTGAGACCTCGTAAATCGGGACAAACTCGCCTTTCTTCAAGGAGATGCTTATAGTGATTGGTATGTTGTTGGCAAAGAAGCTGTACGTCTCAATAGACTTGGTTGAATCTGGATTCCCATCTTTATTTTCCTGGTTATCACTCTTCTCAGGCAAATAAACCACCTCTTTTCCTACTTCTCGCCTCTAATCAGCTTTCCGAGCTTAAAAATCTGCTCCTCAAAAAGCTCCCTTTTCTTCTCTGCATTCCTGAACTTATCCTCGAGCTCGTCAATGTGCTTTGACATTTTCTTTCCTGAAGTTAAGCTCCACATCCTTGCCTCAACAACAAGGCTGTCAAGCTCTGACTTGAGCTTCATCAGGTCAGTGTTTATGCGGTCCATCAGGATATCGATGTTGACTTTCTCGTCAAAAAACCTCTCAAACATCTCCTTTGCCTTCTTTCCCTCAACAACTGTGCTGCTTATCTGCTCCTTTCTCTTTATGACCTTCTGGAGTATGTCATCCTGAATCTCGCCTATTTTCTTTTCGTGCTTTTTCCTCTTTTCAATAAGCGGCAGGATATCCTTTTTCCTTGACTGAATCCCTTCGTTGATTTTCTCGGCAAATCTCTTCATCTGGGAAATGTTATACCGTATGCTTTCGATGTCTGAGTCTTCTTTTCTTAATTCCTGCTCCATCATCTGGGTTGCCTTCTGTATCTTGACAAGCCTTTCCTTGAGAATATTCTCATTCTTCTTGATGAGCTGTGTCTTGGTCATCTCCTCATCCAGTTTCAGCTCCTCCTCTTTGATATGGTTGACAAGGTCCTCGTAGCTCTTTTGCTTGTCAATGATTTGCGCCTCGACGCTTTCCATTTGCTTCCTGAACGATTCCTGCTGGTCCAGTATCTCGCGGTCAATATTCCTCTTTAGGCTTTCGTAGTTCTCAAGGACTGAAAGCTCGCTCCTTACTTTCTTGACATCCTCCTCAAGCTCCTTGCTAAGCTTGCTGAACTCATCTTTGACTTTTTTCAGCCCAAATGATTCCTTGCTTATGAAATCAATGGCTGCCTCAACTTTCCTCACAAACCCTTCTTTCCTGCCCTCAAAATCCTTTGACTTGTGGGCAACTTCATCCTTTGTAAGCTCCCTCTTGACAAGGAAAGGCGTGGTGAACTTGTACTCCAAATCAATGACGCCCTGCTGGTGCAGGAAGTCAGCCCATTCCTCAATCACAACCTTAGGGACAGAAAGCTCTGCAGCTGCATCGCTGATGCTGATTCTCTTTTTCTCCTCAATCAAGGACACAAGCTTGTCGACGCCTGTGGTTATGTCCCCGGCCATGGTTTTTTATTCCCCAAATTGGTATAAAAAGGTTTCCTAAGAGAATTTCAGCTTAGTGGCGTTGTCAAGCCAGTCACCTGGTATTTCTGCCTTGACTCGCTGCCGATTATGAGCCAGTTCTCATATGTTCCGTTTACCTTATAAAGCTGCTGGGATGTAAGGTTGCCAATGTAGACATAGTCAACCATTGTGTTCTTGTACTGCGATATGCTGTTTGCCTGCAGCTCAGGAACATTCACAAAGCTTTCCATTCCAAAAGATGAGTTGGAGAAGTTTCCTTCCAGCCGCATGAGATAGCTTGGGCCTGTGGAGTTCGAGTAGTAAAACCCGTCAATGTGCTTCTTTAAGTTGGCCGTGTTTCCTGAGGGCGCATAGTTGCCTTCATAAGGCGTTATGTTGACCTGCCGCGTAATCTTGCCATTGGACATGATTGTGAAGAAGGGGTCTTCAAGGCCAGAGACAGGGATTTGGGAAGAGACTGACTGGTTAAAACGCCATGATGCAGTGTTCAAGTCATCAGTGATGTTAATGGAAATGTTGGATTCAACCAGGAGAGTCCAGCTGTCAATATGCCTTATGCCAAGCCCGTCAATTGAGATGTTTGCAAGGATGTTTGCCTCCTTTGCAGCTGACTTTATCCTTGAAGTCCAGTCAGTGAAAGTGGAGTCATCCATTAAGTTCATGGACTGGTTGCCAATCATGCCTGTTGTCATGGCTTTCCTGAATTCAGGCTGGACATCGCTTATGTAAACTCCGTTGCCAGTTACATATTCCTGCATGCTCAGGACTGCCCTGAAGCTGCTTATGTATAGGCCTCTTTGAAGGTCAGATTTCACAGTCCTTACAAAGTCATTCATGGAAGATGTTCTTGACTCAAGGACAGTTCTGTCAGTGGGCTTGTATTTTGCCTGGAAGGCGATTACAGTGGCAAGGGCAAGCAGGAGGAGAACTGCAGTGATGGTAAAAAATATCCCTTTTCTCATTGCCACAGCCTCGCCTCAATTATAGCCGGGCCCCAAAGGGAAGGGACATCCTTTACTGTTGCGGTGTCAAGCGCAATGTCTTCCTGCCTGAGGATGATGTTGGCTTTGCCATTCTTGTCCACGTCAAGCTTCTGGAACAATTCATACGCTGAAACATCTATTGCATCGTTCCCGTCGTAAACTGGATTTGAAACAGAATACAGGCATGATTTCTGGCCTGCGTATGAGGGCGGGATTGAGATTGAAGCGCTTGTTCCATCCTCAAAAGAGACAGTCCAGTTGCACCCAGCCGCTGATGCGAAGCTGGAAGAATAGCCTGTTGAGGCGTCAATGTTCAAAGTGTAGATTGCCCTGTTGTCAACTGAGCCTCCTGTGCTGTTTGCAGGGGAAATGCCGGAGGAAATGAATATCTGGTTATTGCCCACCAATAAGTTTGCGGGCGGCGCATCAATGACAAAAGGGTCTCCAAGGGAGGAATAATTGTTTGCCCACTGGCCCAGCCTGAATGGGTTATGGGTTGCAGAGTTCTTTATTGTAAGGTTGTCAGTCCACCTTGAGCCAGAATAAGAGGTTGCCCTGAATGCCCGGACTGTGGTGTTTGAAGGGATGTCAAGGTTTCCCTGGGAAATATTGTTCCCAAACCTGTCAGTCTCCAAAGTTATTGGTATCTTGCTGAACTCAGAGCTTCCATAAGGCGTGTAATTCAGCTCAATGTAAGAGTCATCATAAAGAATTGCGTTGTATGCCCCGCCTCCGGATATGTTGATTTCCTGCTCAGAAAAGCTCACAGTGACTATCTTGTCTGCGATTGTCTTGTAAATGTTGGCAAGGTCATCTACATTTGTCGCATTGTAGTAAGAGCCATTGCATTGTGCCATCTCAATCAACGTCTCCTGGTCAACATCAGTCCCGAATCCCACAGTGTAGACGGTTATGTTGTGGTTTTGGCATGCCCGCTCGGCAGCCTCAATCGCATCTGTTTTTGCATTGCCAGTTCCCACTCCAATGCACTTGTCTGTGGCCTCGCCATCGCTCATAATCACTATTGTCCGTTTCCTGCTTGAGTTGCTCAGCTTGGTCAAGATGTCAACAGACTCCTCTATGCCGCAGCAGATGCATGTTCCCCAGTAAGCGTCCATGTACTTGTCAAGGTGCTGGCTGGCTATTGTTGAGTTTGAAGTGAGGTTCTGCCTGCCTGCAATGCTATTCTCGAAAGGCGCATACCTCATCGTCCATGTCCCATTTGCAGGGATGACTTCGTTCCACGGGTTTGTGTATTCAACAACACCGAGCTTGTTCCCAGCAGTTCCAAGCACTGTTGATGCGAAAACCTTGCTGGCGTTCAGGGCAATGTCAATTTTCCTTGTGTCATTTGAAGTGCAGTGCGCATGCCACCTTCCGCTGCAAACCTGGCTCGTGTTTGGAAGCGTGTAGTTCTCAATCCACCAGTCGCAGTAAGTTCCATTCTCAGGCCTGTAATTGGCCTGGGTGTTGCAGTATTTTGCAGGAGGCTTCAGCTGGGTGGAGCATATTGTTCCAGAACACCACTCCATTGAGCCTGAATTGTCGTTTGCAAGGACTATGTCTGCTGACCCTGCCCCAATAATTGTCTGGTTGCCTGCTCCTGAGCCCATCCTGAATGGAACTGTCCTGTCTGAAATTGACAAGTAGTTCAGTTTTGCCGCCAGCTCTGCATTTTCAATGCTCTTGACCTGCTCTCCGCTTCCCTGGCTGGCGAAAACAGAAACATTGCCTATTGTGAAAGTGGTCGCGTAGTCGCTGTTATAGTGGAGGTAGACTTTCATGCTCGTTATATTCCCAGGGGAAAAGAAAGACGAATAAATATTGATGATGCCTTTTATTCCCGGAAGCCACTCTTTCTTTGAGGCTGTGTTGCTGCTTTGGAAATATGAAACCTCGGTGTCATTCAGCTCGGCTGTTGTGTATGTTACTCTCAGGTATCCGCCTGAGACATAGCCTGTGGAATTGAAAGTGAGGTTTATTGTGTTTGTGCCATTCCTGAAATTGGAAAGATAAGTGCTGTTAAGGACCCATTTGTCTGCCTTCATTGCTCCGCCGCCAGCACTAGCCTTGACATAGTAGCCTGACTTGGCATTGTTTATGAAAAGCGTGAAGTTGGTTTCCGGGTCAAGCTCAAGATACGCCTCCTTCACGTTTGTTATCTTTCCTGGCAGCACCAATTTTTGGGAAATATTGCCCTCGCCGATAAAGCCCCCGAAATACGAGTATGAGTTGGTTGTCTTTGCCTGCACATCAGTCAGGACAAGCTTCGACGAAAAGCCCTTGAAAGGCTTGTCCTTGGCAATGCCCGAGACTATCATTTTAGAAACGACAAGGTTGCTTTTCAATGACTTGTTGTTCGAGTAAATCAATTCGCCGTCTGCATATATTGCAAACCCGTAATTTGGCGGAATAAATTCAGAAGTTATGTTTTTCACCATGAGCTGCGCATATTCTGTCCTGTTCTCAGCCCAAAGGGCCCCAATCTGCTCGAGGAGAGTCAGGTTTGAATTCTGTATTGTCCCGTTGCTTATGAGCTGCTTGACATAGTGATTGTTTGACTCGCTGATTTTTAGCGTTGACAATATGTTCATTGCGTCCTTTGAAAAGTAATTTGTGGTTATTGTCTGCTCCTTGACGTAAACAGCGGAAATAAGGAACATTCCCAGAAGAAGAAGGGAAGCTGCAAGGAAAGCATCCAGGCTGAAGTAATAGCCTTTTGCCATCATGTCCTCCAAGCATATACTATCATTTTTAATGTTCCATTTCTGTATACAAGCCTTTCAGACCTTGCAAGCATGCTTGCCTGGACAGAGAAATTGCTGCAAAGGTAAGAAGTTATATTGGAAACAGACAGCTTTCCTATCCCGCAAGCGCCGGAATTGACAATGTTTCCGTCCTTGTCCTGGAAGAAAGCAAAGAACTCGTTCCTTGTCCCAAGGAAGACCTTCAGGCCAGTATAATTAATCCTTGACGCCTCAAACACTTTCGTGTCATTGACAATGTAGCTGCCGTCAGTCAATCCCAGCTTCTGGACATTGGCTGAGTTCCATCCGTCAGGATACCCTTTTCCTATGAAAGTCTCAGCGACAACGATTGAGTCAGACTTCAGCTCCTCAAGCCTCTGCTCGTCCCTGTCAGAGATGTTGGACGCTACTCTCATGTAAACTATCAAGACAGCTGCGAATATTACAGTGGCAAGGAGAAGGTCAGCAAACCATGCCTGGCCCCTCTGGCCCCTAGTTGAGATAAATCACACCCCCTTCCTTGCGGATGATGTTGGTTCCCTTGGCAATTGACCCCTTGACATCAGGAATCTTCACAGAATTCTCATACTCAGGGGCTGAAATTGTTATTGTGTGGTTTTTCAGCGTAAGGTTATAGGCTGCGCCGCTCAAATTATGCGGCACTTTGAAAGAGCGCTGGAATCCGTCCTGCGCCTCTGCGGCAATAAATATTTCCTTCCTGATGCTTGAGCTCAAGTCAAGGATGAGGAAAGCTTCCTTGTCCTTCCTCAAGTCCTCAAACTGGCTTCCTATGGCAACCATGAAAATCACAGTTATCAGAATCACTGTTCCAATTGCGTACACAAACTCAATTGCAAGTTGGGCTCTCATCGTCAGCTGTAGGAGATATTGACAACCTCGCCTATATTGGCAATCCTGATGGTCTGGATGCCAGAGCTGGGGGAAAGGTTGCCTGTAAGGTTTATTGAGGAAACCTCCACAACAGAATTAACAATGCCTGAGCTGTCCTTCAGGTTGAAGACCAGCTCCCTTCTTGATATTTTTATCGAGTCAATCCCCCTTGGCATCGCCACCTTGATAGTTGTTACAGAAGGCTCTCCCAAGTAATAAATTTTCTCTGCGTTGTCAACAATCTTCCTGGCAATCTGCCTTGCCTGGATGCTGTTGACCTGCTCAACATTCTGCGTTGACTGCGTGAAGAAAATTATGACAGTGGGAACTGTCAGCAAAAGCGCAAACCCAACCATTATCAAGTACTCTGTGCTGACCTGGGCCTTCATGGCACTTCCATCCTAAAAGGGCTATATAAATATGACGAAAAGATAAATGATGAGTAATAATAGAAATAATGGTGCGACGCCTTCCTTCGGAAAGCTCCAGACACAAGTTGAGCATAGCTCAACTGTGCAGTTGGGCTTTGCCCAACTTGCACCCCGAAGGGCCCCACCCCAGTCTGGCGCACCACTGACGACGTTACGTTTAGTTAGTGGCTGGCGAGAGGCTTTTCTATGAAAAGCCGTCCAGCCATTAAAATTAGTAAGATAAAAAAGAAATCAGAAATAAAAAAGTGAAAAAAGCAGCTTAAGTGGCTGCTCCCCTTACCCTGCCTGTTGTTGAGTAGCAGAGGCCTGATTCAAAGCTGCAATAGTTCAGCACAACATCAGCCTGGAATCTTCCTGAGCCAATCGCTGAGCAGGTGACCCTGAATATGCCCTGGTCGTCGTTGTCAAAGACAAGGCCGTTTGCACTTATTGCCGCTGGACTGCATCCAACTCCGTTGCATCCTGTCATTGTAGGGGATGAACAGTCGTCATCAGCGCCTGTGTCATCACTCATCCCTGTTATGTTGACCCTGAAGCCCTGGCTGTTCTTCACCGCAAAGTCAAACCTGTTGTTGGCATCGCTTATCGTAGCCCTTCCATCAACGCACGTGAACCCAGAACCTCCGGGAAAATCGCAAGTCTCTGGCAAATACCTTGCAGGGCTTAAAACCCCGAAATATGCAAGCGCTGCAACCGCAGCAAGGACAACAAGAATTGCCCACCCATAAGTCATCAAGAATTCCATAGCTGCCTGAGCCTTTCTCATTAGCATCGACCTCTTTTAGTATGTTTGATATATAGAAACCCGCATGGCTGGTATTTAAATCTTTCTTTTCACG
>CAYJXD010000034.1:0-11010 GCA_964374085.1 uncultured Methanosarcinales archaeon
CTGGATAAAATTGATTTGACTTCGATAATTTCAAAGTCATGTCTTCCAAGCTTAATGCTTATTTGGCTCATTTCTTTCAAATGGTCCTTCAGAATTCCACTATGCTCTTCAACTGCCTTTTCTATATTCTCAATCTTGTTCATGTATTTTCCAGCCAGCCAAACAGCTGAAAATATCAGTGCGTTGTCAAGCTCTACAGGGCTGTGGATTATGCCCAGAATTTTTAGGATAGCATAAAGTACAATGTAATAGAAGCCTATTGTTCCCATTACATCAACAAATTTCACCCAGTTTTCCTTGCTGAATAGCCGTTTTAACTTTTTACTCATGAATTTTCTTAATATCCGAACTCCTTAATAAAACTATCTCCGAAAGTTTCGGAAGATTTCCGGATTTTTTCCTTTTTTTCGGAAATTTTACGGCGATGCTGTGCGATTTTCCGGCTTTGCCCCCAGATATTCCGGAAAATTCCAGGAAACAAATTTTAACCACCATCACCATTACAGGATGCATGAAAAAAATCATTCCACTGCTGGCTTTCATTGTTTTCCTATCTTTTGCAAGGGCTGATGCAATAATCATAACAGAAGTTCTTTACGACCCCCTAAATGAGTCAGGCGGAGAGGCTGTGGAGCTATTCAACCCGACTGGAAGCCCGGTCAATGTAGGCGGATGGGTGATAGCCACAGAATCCTCTTCGACTGACGCAACCATTCCTGCAAACACCATAATGATGCCTGAAAGCTATTTTCTGGTTGCAGACGCTGGATGGAATTTCATCAGCGAAGTAAAAGCAGACTACCAGGAAGCCCTCACCCTCGCCAACAATGACGCAGGGGTTGCACTGATTAATAACGGAACTGTAATTGATGCTGTTGGCTGGGGGAACGCTGCCAATATAGGCTCAGGCCTGTTTGAAGGCATCCCGGCTTCACCTGCTTCAGAGGGGGAAAGCCTGCAAAGGAAGCTTAACAGCAGCAATTATATTGACTCAGGCAACAACTCTGCTGATTTTTCATCAGGAACCCCTGCCTTCAGGAACAGTAGCCCAAGCTCTGGATTTCAAATCAATGTTTATGCCATTGTCACCAGCTCCTCTATTTCTGTTGACGCGATAAACATAACTGTTGACGATGACGCTTCATCAGCAGGAATACAAATTCTTCCATTGCCAAAGTCAAACAGGACATTCAGTGTCAAGGCATTGGTAAGGAGTGATTCCGGAATGCTGGGGACAGAGGAAGTCAGGGCTGCCATTAATTCAAGTTTGTTTGCATTGGCAAGGACAGTGGAGCTTAACTCAACCGCCTCCATCTTTGAAGGCAACTTGTCCATGCCATTCTATTCATTGCCAGGAAATTACACTATCAACATAACAGCCAAATCTTCAGCAAACTCGACAGCGACAAAAAACACGTCGTTCGAATTCCTGAGCCTCCTGTCTGCAGAGATTGACTCAAGTTCAGTCACTTTCGCTGCAGCCCCTGGCGCTTTCTCCGAGGTCATCGGCGACAATGACATGTCCAGCCAGGACAAAATCACGATAAGGAACACAGGCAACAGCATGCTCAACATGCAGGTGTCTGCATCAGACCTTTCATATGGCAACTACACTATCCCGGCTGATAAGATGCAGTTCAGCTTTGACAGCAGCTTCTCAGGTTCATTATCAGGATACCTGAATTACACAAGGCAGGCCATCGGAATCAACCTTGTTCCAGGAGCAAGCTCCACTAAAATGCTCTCGCTCAGGCTCAATGTGCCAACTAACTCGCCATCAGGCAACTACACTGGAAAGATTTTCCTCGGTGCAGTCTCATGATAAGGAATATTTTCGGAATTATCCTTTTCATTCTCTTCTCTTCAATCGCAAATGCCCAGTCAATCTCTGTCTCTCCTGAAAAGCTGGACATTGCGTTGGGAAGCGAGCCTGTCACGAGGAATATTTTCATTTACAACGGAAATGCAGGGGAGCTTCATTTCAGGGTTTCTGCAGAGGGGCTTGGCGAAATTGCCGAGATACGGGAAAGAACGGGAACAATCCTTCCCAACTCATTCCAGAGCGCAACCATCAATTTCAGGCCTTCAGGGAAAAGCTATTCAGGCTCAATCATAGTTTCTGAAGAGACTGCTGAAAAGCCAGATGTGAATATCCAGCTTGCTGCCGTGATAAAAACAAGGGTTTTAGGGATGGAAAGCAAAGATTACGGGTTTGATTACGGGTTTGCCATCACAATGGCGACAGTGGCAATCGGATCGCTGGGCTATTTGGCCCTCAGGGCAAACCCTGTTTTAGCCCTTCTAAAGCCGTAAAATTGATAAGCTGAAAACCTTACCCATTAGCATGGGTTTGGCATCAATAGTAGAAAAAGCAATTAATAATTTGAGGAGTAGCAGAATCCCAAGGGGCCTTTGGCCTGTTCTATTACCTGTTTCTGTTTATTTGGCTATCAGAGGAGGAAGGATTCTGTATCAAAATATTGCTAAAATGCAGGAAAGGGAGCAATTTTATCATGAGCTTGAAGAGCAAGAGCCAAGAACCCCTCGACCCAAGGTTGTCCTCCTTTACAATGGGTCAGACGAGGACGGGAAACAGCTTTACACAGACCTCTTGGATGCTGGTTTCGGGGTTGTAGTGGTTCATGACAGGGCAGCTGGACAAAGAGTTCTGCACGATTATAAGAATATCGGCATAATAGTCAACAGGAAGGGGGCAAGGCTCAGGGTAAATGGGCAGGATGTGCCAAGCATCACCTATCCTCAGGATTATTCAAGGCTTTTTCCCCTGCAAAGGGAGGAATTTATTAGAAAAATTGATGCCGGAATAAGACGACATCACAGTGATGCTTATTTTTACTTGAGGACAATCTCTGGCTACGTTGAAGGATTGGATGATACCCAGCCCTTTCATGGAGCCCCTAAATATGTGGCGGATGCGATTGCTCACCTTGTCGATGAGGACTACATCCTGAGGAGGGATATGACAGAGGCAAACAGGGGAGGAGTCCTAGTAAGCTCTTTCAGCGGCACTCCGAGGCAACGCGGCAAGGATGGGATAGGGCTGAAAATTGAAGTGGTGGAGTCTGAGCATGGTCTGGAAACAATGGTGGAACCATTCGAAAAAAGAATCAAAAACATACGGGACGATTATGGCGATTTTAACGATAGGCAAGGGCAGTTATCCGAGCTCGCAAGGCCTTACACTTACGCCATAATTGGAAATAATGTAATCGCCATGGCAATGAAATATTTTGGCGGGTTCACAGTTGGTGATGCCGTCTCTGTTTCTGGAGACGCCACTGAAAACCTTTTGGACGCGGTCTTTGCAATTGGAGCGAAATACAACAAGTATCACAGGGAAATTAAAACTTTCAACCCATCTTCAATTCCAAAGCTTATTCTTGATTGCGAAACCAACACAATCAATGCATTCAATGAGCTTAGCGCGTTATGGACAGTCAATGAAGGCGAATTCCTTGGAGCCATCACAATTTTCAAGAATCCAAAGCTCGAGAGCCAGAGGTTTTGGGGAAGGACATTTGACCTTACTCTTTCGCACTTCAAAATCAGGGGGGCTAGAAGCCTTGATGAGGTTGTAGAAATTCTGCATTCGGATGAGAAGCATCCAAAGTCAAGCCAGGAGATTGAAGGGCTCATAAGGGCATATGACCAGGGGCACAGGGATGCACATTATTTATCTGCTTATCTAATGGCTGCCTGCTCTCCATTTCTTGACAAACTAGGAAAGGAATGGGTTGACAGGGTTGAGAGGTTCATGACAATAGAATTCCAGTTCAGAAGGGGATTGGAATTGTTTCCACATAAAGAAATGGTTCAAGCTGATGACTTTGCTCACAACTTGGCTATCATGGCAGAATACCGGCTTTTCAGGATGATTTATCTTTCTTTCGACTCTGCATTTGAGAATGAAAGGCAGAATATCCGGGGCGAACTTTACCCTGCCGACTACAAGCGGGCAGCCTTATTGTACGAAAAGAACATTCTGGTATCTGGCCATAACCTTGCCCGGGTTTCTCTTTCACTTGGAACATATTTTGAAAAATACCACGACAAAACTAAGAACAGGTGGGGAGCATTCTGGGAACATCTGATGGAAGCGGATTCAGAAGCAGCCAATTATTCGGACCATGGATTTAATAATCCTCTTGCCAAGAGCCTATTTACCTTTTACAAGCTCGGCATGGGCGTTGTTGAGCGCTACGAAGGGGTTTCTGAGCTTATTGAAAAGAAGGGAAAGCTTGATAGGGAAGGAAAACCATACCCTGCAACAGTATCTATGAAGTAGCTTAGATCCTTAGAATGAAAATGGACATCTCCATGTCAAACGCCCTTGTTACTATGTTCAGTGAATGGTGAAGTGTGACTGTTTCGTCATTGGAAAGCTTCTTCGTGTGGTGAATCAATAGCTTGGCTATTATGTCATTCCTCATTTTTCTTATCCCTGAGGCCTTTTCGGGCGAGAACTCATAGAAAAGCTCATATATCTTCCTGAACACAAGCACAGCCTCGTCAAACAGCTTCATCGCCATCTCTCGAGCCTCAAGCCGTGACTTCCTGCGCATAAAATGCTGTGCCATGTACTTGTACTGGTCGCCTATTCTTTCAACTTCTTGGACTATGTAATACAGAGGGCCAATCTTTCTGAAACCATATGAGCCATACTTGTTTACCGCCCTCAGGAGCATTGATGTGAGCCGGTTGCTTTCTGTCTCCAGGTAAAGGATATTTTGGAAGCCAGATCCCTTCCTCAATGAAGATTTCATTTCCTCACCCATGGTAAGTGTGACAAGGAACAAGCGCCTTATTATGTTGTCAAAATCCTCTATTTTTCCGGAAACATTCACGATCTTGCAATAGCCCTTTCCCTGCTCTATTATCTCAAATCCTACTGTTTCTCCCCATACAACTTTTTTTATGTTGTCAATGAACATTGGTTCGGATGACCTTAGTTCAATCTCATCAAGGCCTCTCCTGTACATAGAGTAAAGGAGCCTTGCCGTTAGCTCCTTGAAACCGGTGACATCAAGGACAATGTTTTCCTTCTTCGCCTTGGCCTCAGGCCATATCACCAGCTTCTCGTTGTCCTGGGAAATTTCAATCTCATCGCCTTTCATAAGGTTGTTTGCCTTCACCCATTCCCTCGGGACTGAGAGAAGAAGAGTCGAGTCCCCAATCTTGATGAGCTTCCTTTTCATACTGGAGAGCAAAATTTCACTTATTTATATAATTATCTGTTTGTTTATACTTGTTTAACAATTAATTAAATTGCAGCGGAAGAACTATATATTTTCCAAAGAATAGCAATAATTCAGTGCCGAACCCTAGTGGCTCTCCCTTTACGGGAGCAGCCACTAGAATAATGCATTGCATTCATTGTCTTTCGTTTGCGACTAGACATACCTATAAAAAACAGTTTGAGGTGGGAATATGGCTACGAATGCCACGAGTTTGGATCACATGGTAAGTGACCCGGTATCCGGTGCAAAGGATGGGGTGTGGGAAGGCGCGCATGAGACACTTACACTTGCCGCAAAAGTTGTGGGTGCAGGAGTTGCAGGGTATGTCATTGGAGATTGGGTTCCCCAACTGATAAATCAGTATGCGCTTGGTGCTTTGCAATTTAAAATACCTGCAGCGTGGGGAGTTCCTTACGCAATGTCAATTGTTGAGCAGGCAGTTACAGGGCACGCCAACCTTAAAGACACGCCTTTCTGGGCATTGGCTTCAGCTCCCTTTGCAACTGAATACCTGGCAAAGAATATTGTTGCGCCTGTAGGCAAAGCATTCTTTGGGGCGTACAAGGGCTAAAAATTTTATTTTCTTTTTTTTCCTTACCCATAATACAGTCTCCCTTCAGACTTCTGCTTCCTGTCCATCTGCGAGTCTGCCTTGTTTATCCTTGGCCTGTTTGAGTCCTGGTCACGTCTCAGGGTTATGCCCAGTTCGTTGAGGAACATGTTCATCCCTTCCTCTACGCTGAACGGGCCGTTGACGATTCCGCTTTTTGCAGGCTCGCCTGTGAACACCATGAGCCTGTCAGAAATCTGGTCTATGAACAATAAGTCATGGTCAACAACAAGCGCTGTCTTGCTGAATGTCTCGCAGAAATCCCTTATTGTTTTTGCAACCGCGAGCCGCTGCTCTGCATCAAGGTAGGCAGATGGCTCGTCAAGAAGGAAAAGGTCTGCGTTTTTTGAAAGGCACGTTGCGATTGCAACTCTCTGCAGCTCTCCGCCGGAAAGCTGATTCAGCTGTTTCAGAAGCAAAGTTTTCAGTCCCAGGGGCCTCACAAGCTGCACTTCATACTTTTCAACAGCATCAACAAGGACGCTTGCGGCAAGGTCTTCAGAGTCTGTGCTCAAATACTGGGGCTTGTAGCTCACTTTTACGCTTTCATCAAGCGCTCCTTCATCTGGCTTTATGACTCCAGCAAGCATCTTGACAAAAGTTGTCTTGCCAATTCCATTCTCTCCCAAAACTCCGATAACTTCATTCCTTGCAACGCTGCCTTCCTTTGCCCCAAGGTTGAATTCTCCCAGTTTTTTCTTCAGGCCGCTCCATGATGCCATCGGTATTTTCCTTCCAGCAGCTTCTGGAGGCCTGGACTTGAACTTTATCTCATAATCCCTGAACCTCACGTTCTCCTCTTTCAGCATGCCTTCCAGATATATGTTAATTGCGTTCCTTGTTGCTTTTGGCATGCTCACGATTCCATAAGCCCCTGCCTCTCCATACATGACGTGAATCAGGTCAGTTATGTAGTCCATTATTATCAGGTCATGCTCAACCACGATTACCGCTGAATCTTCTGTTGCAAGCTCCTTGATGAACTGGCTTATGCTTATCCTCTGCTTGATGTCAAGGTAGCTGGAAGGTTCGTCAAAGATGTACAGGTCTGCGCTTTTCAGGGCAGTTGCCGCAATCGCAACCCGTTGCAGCTCCCCTCCTGAAATGTTCTTGATGTCAGTGTCAAGGAAATTTTTCAATTGCAATCTCTCTGCAATGATTTCAAACTTCCCCCTCTCGTCAATTTTCTTCAATAGCTCGCGCACTTTGCCTGTGGCTGTCTGGGGCAATAAGTCAACTGCCTGCGGCTTGTATGCAATCTTTATCTTGCCGTCCCTCACTTTCTCAAAGTAAAGGTGCGCTTCAGTGCCCTTGAAATATTCAATTATCTCCTGGATTGTTGCATCATGGTCCTTTCCAAAGTTTGGCTTAAGGACTTGGGCAAGAATCTTTATCGCGCTGCTCTTGCCTATTCCATTGACGCCAAGCAGGCCAACAACCTTTCCAAAAATCGGGAATGGCAGCGAGTATAGCCTGAACCCGTCCCTTCCATACTTGTGCAGGGGCTTCTCCAGCTCTGCAGGAAGGTTAACCATGTGAATTGCGCCGTAAGGGCATATCTTGACGCAGACGCTGCACGCATCATTCGCAACTTCCTCATGTATCTCTGCCTTGCCGTCTGCTCCAACAACTATTGCTTCCTTGCCTGACCTGTTGACAGGGCACATTCTTATGCACAAGTATCCTCCACAGCCAACAGGATTGCACTTGTCCTTCTCAATGACAGCTATTCTTGGCATAAAATTTAAACAAGCAGCAAACTTTAATAAGGTTTGTGGTTGAGGAAGATTTAATAATTCCGCCTCTTTCCTTTCCTTATGCACTACTGCGAAGCGTGCGGAAGGGTGTTTTATGGCTGGAATGCCCTGACATTGTTCAACTGCGCCTATTGCCAGAGCGATGAGACAAAGGAGCTGGAATGAAGGAGGAATTGGTTGAGAAAGTATGCATGACCCTTTTGAAGAGGGGATTCACTGTAAAGGTCCTTCCAAGGAAGTGGTTTGACATAGTTGCAAGGAAGGGGGAAGGAATACTAATAATAAAAGCACTCCAGGATGCAAATTCAATCAGCAGCGAGCTTGCCTCGGAAATGGCCAGGATTGGTTCATTCCTTTCTGCAGCTCCTGTAATCATTGCTGAAAAGGCAGGAGAGCTGCTTCGGGACGGGATTGTCTATTCAAGGTTTGGCATTTACACGATAAGCCCCGAGACTTTTGAGGACTGCCTGAATGACAGGCTGCCTCTTGTCATCAAGCGCAACTCAGGCCTCACTGTTTCCATTTCAGGCGACAAGCTGTCAAGGGGGATGGAAGAAAAAGGCTTCTCTCTCAGCGACCTTTCAAGGAGAGTTGGAGTTTCAAAGCAGATGATCATGAGATACAGGGACGAGAAGTCAGAGATATCAATAGAGAAGGCTGAGCTGATGAGAAGGATTTTCGGCGAGTCAATTTTTGAGAAGGTCGATGTTTTCTCCTCAAGGGAAAGTTCGCAAAATGAGCACCAGTCAAGGATGGCTAAAAAGTACGAGTCCCTTGGCTTCAGGGCATTGGACACCAAAAAGGCGCCGTTTGACATCATTGCAAAAGGAGAGAGGAAGATAATCCTGACAGAAGTTGGTGACAAGCGCGTGAAAGACCTCGAGTCCATTACGAAGCTTGTCGACGCCTCAAGCCTTGTAATCTTCGACAGGAAGAAGCCAAAAGAGAGGATTCCATTCATAAGCAGGCAGCAGTTCCTTGACATTCACACAGCCCGCGAGCTGATTAAGTTCCTGCAGGAGTTTGAATGAACTACACGCCGATTCCAGAGAATGATATCCCTTCAGAAAGCATAATTGAGCCTGCAAAATCAATCGATGATGCTGTGGATGCGAATATTTCCTTTCCAAATCTCCAACCATACCAGACAGGCTCCACTGCCGCATACAAGCACGTCACATACAAGAGTCCAATTCAGCCTGCCCAGACTTATGGCGGCTTTTACCCGAGAAGCGACCTCTGGAATTTCATCTTTGACTGGCACGCTAACCCACAGCCTTTCGGCGAGTCAGGGTTTTATGGCGTAACAACAGGGGACAAGTCTTTCAGGTCAAGAAACTCCTCAACGACAAGGGGAGACAGGACGCTTGAACTGGTCACTGATTTCCACGAGCTTGTGTTTCACGTTACAAATAAATGGACTGACAATGATGCAATGGGATTCTACCATACGAGAAGGATGGAAAAAGCAATGCTAGTCACAATGGATGACTTGCTTAAGGACCCATACTTCAAGCCTGGCATTTACAGGAATTAATTTTTAAATGCCGCCTAGTTTCTTTATTCATGATTCGCGCAGTCATCTTTGACCTTGACAACACCCTGATTGACTTCATGAAGATCAAGCGCTCATCAATTGAGGCTTCGGTCACGGCAATGATTGCCTCTGGCCTGAGGATGAGCAAGGATGAAGCGACCAAGGCCTTGTTTGAGCTTTACGACAAGTACGGGATTGAATACCAGGAAATCTTCCAGAAATTCCTTGAGAAAACCCACAAGAAAGTTGACTACAAGATTCTTGCTGCAGGGATTGTTGCATACAGGAAGCTTCAGGCAGGGCTTCTTGAGCCATATCCAAAAGTCATGTATACTTTGATGAAGCTCAGGGAAAAGGGCATAAAGCTTGCAATCCTGACAGACGCTCCTGGGCTGAAGGCATGGATTAGGATGAGCGAGATGCGCATTGCAGAGTTCTTTGATGTGGTCATAACTTTTGATGACACTGGAGAGGCAAAGCCAAGCATGGTTCCATTCAGGAAGGTCCTCAAGGAGCTGGACATTTCCCCTGAAGAGTGCCTGATGGTTGGGGACTCCCCGAAAAGGGACATGATTGGCGCAAAGGCCGCTGGAATAGTAACTGTTTTTGCAAAGTACGGCGCTACAAGGGATTTGGACTACAAGGATTCTGACCACGAGATTGAGCAGATTCAGGATGTGCTTTGGATAGTTGAAGGCAAAAAGCTTAAATAGGCTTTATCCCAGTTTCTTCCCTGAAAAGATGGCAAATGATAATAGGCTGTTCTGGGCTTGTTTTATTGTAGTTTTCACTTTGCTTGCTGTCGGCTTCATAAGGAGCAGCGTTTCTTTCACATCAATGGCTGTGAGAGAGGGAGAGCCTGACATATTGATTCTTGACAAGACAGGCTTCAGCCCTTCTGAAATTGTGATAAACCCCGGGGATAAGGTAATTTGGAGGAATGACATGAGCCGTGTGGCTGTTTTATGGTCGCCGTCTGTTGACGCTTCTTTCACAAGCCCTGTCCTGTACACAGGCGAAACTTACAGTTATGTCTATAAGAATCCCGGGACATTCAAGTTTGTTGACGTGAACTGGGGATGGAAAGGAACAGTCATTGTCAGGCAAAGCGTGGTGGAGATGGAAGAACAATCTCCTGCAACTCCATTGCCTGAAACAGCTCCTGCCTGTGCATCGTGCGCTTCAGGCTGCTCGCAAAATCCAAATGACTGCTCAAAATGCACTTGCTCTTGTTACTCTGACTCTGACTGCAATGACAACGACGACTGCACCATTGACATTTGCTCTTCTGAGCCGGTTGGCTGCGCTCACAGGCAGAAAGCAGGCTGCGCTTACGGGCTTGAATGCAGCACAGAAGGCCAGACAGCCATAGTTGATGGAAAGGAAGCAAAATGCACTGGGAAAGCCTGGATTAAAACCTCAGGAACCATTCCGTCAAAGGGCAATCCTATTCTTCTCATATTAGGCGGCGCTGCAATAGTTGCTGCCGCTGTTTACTTCATGCTTGGGATGAAGAAAGCAGTAAAGCCCCAAAGGAAGAGGGCCCATTAAAATGTTCGAGCTCACCCCTGAAACGCTTTCAACATCGCTTGCCCTCTCATGGGGATTCATCATAATAGGCTTTATCCTCCAGCTTTATTTTCTCTATCTCAACTGGAAGCAGTCAAAGGTCCGAGACCAGATGGACAGGCTGCTTGCAATAATGACTGAGATAAGGGACTTGCTACGCAAGAAAAATAAAGCAAAGAGATAGGTCACACAGCATTTCTTTTAAAGTCATTCAGCATTAGGATAAATGACCTCCTCCCCAACCTAAAGGTTGGGGTATCCTTTGTCAACTTGGTTGAT
>CAYJXD010000035.1:0-10957 GCA_964374085.1 uncultured Methanosarcinales archaeon
GCATAGCCGCACTTGCCGCATGAGATTCTGTTGCTGTGCTGGGCAAGGAACACGCCAGGCCCGCACTTGGGGCATGTCTGGTTCTTCCTTTTCAGCTCGCCCTTGGTCTCGTACAGCTTCCAGACCTGCATTGCCCCTGATTTGCCTGGTTTCTTTGGTTCTGCCATTAAGCCTTTGCCTCTCCTGCCTTTGCTTTCTTCTCTCTCAAGCCGTGCCTTGCAAGAACAACCACAGACTCGAACTTTTCAAGGTCTTGGGCTGATTTGTAGATATGCGCCTCAAACACTGCCTTCCTCTCTCCAAATGCAGGCTTTATGCTTGCGACAGCAATGCTAGACTCGGCTGTTTTCAGGGAGTCTGCGAGCTTCTTCCTGAGCTCCTGCCTGCTTGCTGTTGCAGCCTCAAAGGCTGCGATGCCCTTTACCTTTGTCCTTGAAAGCAATGGTTGCTCTGTTTTTTCGTTGATTTTTATTTCCAAAAGAATCACCTTGCTTTTATAGCGTACTCGCCCTCTCCTGGAAGGCCCATCTTCTTGCTTACGACTGAATGCTCAGGGTCAAGCACATTTATCCTGCCCTGGAAAGTGGTGTTGAACTGGTTGCCCTTGCATATAGGGCATTCTGGAGTCTCTACGAATAGCCTGCAGTTCTTGCAAATTTTTTTTTTCATTTTCCTTCCTTCTCCTTGCCTTTAGCTTCCTTGGGAACTGGCTCCTTATGCTCCTCCTCGAGCCATTCAAGCTTGCCCAATCCAGGCTGCCTCATTGTCAAGCCCAGCTTTGGGTTGGTGACGTCCTTGAAGCTGATTGCAATCATCCTTGCCTTGCACTTGTCATTAAGCCGCAAGGTGTGCTTTGACTCCTTGCCGACAAGGACCTTGTCTTGCGAAAAGCTCACAAAGTCATCCATTGTCTGCGAAATGTGAATCATGCCGTCAATTGGGCCCAGGTTAATGAAAGCGCCAAAGTCAGCTATATCCCTTATCCTGCCGTATGACACTTCCTGCATTTCAGGCTTGAATGCGTAAAGCTCAAACTCTGTCTCATAGTATGGGGCGCCGTCTCCCGGGATAATCACGCCTTCGCCAACTGACTTCACGTCAGCAACGTCAATGACAATCCCAAAGTCCTTTGAGATGTAGCCATCATACTTTTTCTTGATTCTCTGCACAATAGCGCTTTCAAGCGGCTCATTGAAAAGTGCCGGAGGCACCCTAATATGGTCTTTTAGCAATACTTTGTAAAACATTTTCACTCCAAAATTTCAAGATATTTTTTCTGCCTCAGGGCAATTGCTTTCAGCCCGAGCTTCTTAAGCTCCTTCCTCAAAGCCGCATCCTGAGTGGCAACAATTGCCTTTTCCCTGGCAGCCAGGAAAAGGATGATTTTATCGACGTTTTTAAACGTTGCGGTTTTTGAGCTCAAAATCCTCACTTTACAGGCATCCAAGAGCTTCATGGCCAATAGCGCCTGTGCCTTTGCCTTGCCTCCTTTTTCCAGTATTTTGGCAAGCTCTTCCAAGGTCTTGTCTGCCACTGCGAGCTCATACCGGAAATTGCATATCCTCCTTATCTCTGAGAAAATGTCAACCCTGAACTGCGCAGGTATCATAAGGAAATTTGTGTCGAGGATTATTGTTTGCATTGGAAACAGTGCTAAGGGGGGCTATAAAAACATATCTGTCAGACTTTGAAGTACTGCTCCAGCTTCTGGTCTTTTGACAGCTCTTCCTTTATTGCCTCCCTGATGCCTTTCTTCTTCATCAGCAAATTCAGGAACCTGCTGCCCCCTCTTTTTGTAAGCACTTCTTCCATTGCGTTTGCAAGGCGTTCAGGGCTGCTTAAGGAGGATTGCCTTAGCAACTCGACAAGAATCTGCTCGTTGCCTGGCTTCCTGAAAACTCTCTTGCCAACGTCCTGCTTCAGGAGCTCCTTGATGAGCGATTCCTTGTTGGAGGAAGTCATTGGCCTGTAGCTTGTCTGCTGGTTCAGCAGGGCTGACATCTTGTCAGGGTCTGACATCAGCAGGAATTTTGCCAGCTGCAATCCCCTTATTGTCTGGCTGTAATACCTCTGCTTGTCAAGTTCGCTGAGAAAGTCAAAAAACACGTCTTCAAACTTTATCACGCGAACACCGTCAATTTCTATCCCCTGGAAATTTGTGACAAGGACATTCTGGTAGCTGTGGTTTTCGCCCAGAAAGTTGGAGATGCTGCTTTCAACAGCCTTTACAATGGAAGGGTCATAGAACAGCTTCTTCAACTCAGCCCTGTCCTTTTCAAAGAGGGCGTTTGCAGAGATTGAGCAGCTGACCTCAACATGCATTATCTCCGTTGTCCCCTGTGCATGCCGAATGGCAACAAAGTCAACAACCCTTGAGCCGGTGTTGATGCCTGCAATTGTGAAGAATCCTCTCCTGTTCAGCCAAAGGTTAACAATCTCGCGCTCTGCACTCATCACTGCACCCCCTGGATGAGCGGAAAAGGCCGGTGGATTATAAAAAGTTTGTCAATAGAAAAGGCAAGGTTTTTATACTATGGCGCATTATATAATTGCCATGGTAACTACAATTCAGGTCAGTGACGGGCTTTTAAAAAAGCTAAAGGGAATCAAGATGCCCAATGAAACTTATGAGGAATTGCTCTGGAACCTGCTTGAGGACACAATGGAATTGAGCGAGGAGGCAAAAAAGGATATAGAAAAATCACGAGCAGATTATAAGGCCGGGAGAACAATAAGCCATGAAGAGTTAAAGAAGGAGCTTGGGCTTTAATGTACTCTATAGACTATACAGAGTTTGCTGCAAAACAGATAAGGAAATTGCCTAAAGATGTTCAAGCAAGAATTCTAACAGCCGTTGAAAGAATAAGGGTAAGGCCTTATTCATATGTTAAAAAACTTGCCGGTAATGACAACTACAAGCTTAGAGTGGGGGATTATAGGATAATAGTTGATATTTTTGATGAAAAGTTGCTAATTTTAGTAGTTAAAGCTGGTCATAGACAAAACATATATGGCTAAAGTTCAGTCAGAACAACCATTGTCTGGGTCTTCTCAACGCCCTTCTGCACAAGGATTATAAACCCTTTGAACTGATTTAACTGCTATGCATAAAGTAATCGGGACTGAGACATATGCAAGAGAAATAGAAAAATGGCCCAAAAAGGACCGGGAGACTGCGGAAAAAATCTCCAAACAGCTGTCAGACAATCCTTTGGCCGGCAAGCCCTTGAATTATCCCTTCCTCAGGGAAAAGAGAGTTGGAGGAAGGAGAATTTACTATCTTGTTTATTCTGACCTTAGCTTAGTGCTGGTTGTTGCAACAAGCGATAAGAAAAACCAGCAAAGCACAATAGAACACATCAAAGGAAACCTGGATGAATTCAGGAAGGTTGCTGAAGAAATCATTAAGCAAGTCTCTTGAATCTGCCTTTTTTCAAGTCCTCAAGGCTACTGGAGAACTGCTTTATTAGCTCAAAATCAATCTCCTCGAGCTTTTTGAGGCGAGAATACTCCTTTTTCGATATAGTAACTGTTTCCATATATTACTCTATACGTCCTGCTCCTATATAAAAATATCGCTATATTTCCGACAAAACAACCATTGTCTGGGTCTTCTCAACGCCTTCAATATTCCTCAGCGCCTTTGTGACAAAGTCTGACAGCTCGTCAATATCTGAAACCCTGACCTTCACTATGATATCTGTTCCTCCTGTGACAATGTCAGCCTCTTCAACCTTGCTGATAGCCTTGATTTTCCTTCCAAGGTCATATTGTGTCATCTTTGCCTCTTTCAGCAGCTTGTAGTCAACTGTCACCAGCACAAAGCCAATCATTCCCTTCCCAAGCTTCTTGTGATTGATGTTGACAGTGTAGTTCAAAATTATCCCTTCCTTCTCCAGCTTCTTAATCCTGTTATGGACTGTCGTGATTGGTATGCCAGTCTTCTTCGCTATCTTCTGCGTGGAGGAGCCGGCTGTTTAGCTTCAGCGCATCCAGGATTTCAAGGTCTTTTTTGTCAAGCTTTTCCTTCATTTCGGAATAAATATACTGATTTCCTTTAAAAAACTTGTGTTTTCGGATGGATTTTTCATTATTTTTGGAATAGACATAAAAAGAAGTTGTTACTACTTCTTGCTCATGAATGACTTGAGAATCTTAGTCACTGGAGGGACTTTTGATAAGGTTTACGACCCTTTAACAGAGCAACTGGCTTTTACAGATACGCATGTTGATGAAATTCTGAAAAATGGGAGGGTTACACGTAAGATTATAGTTAAAAGGCTCATGCTGAAAGACAGTCTTTATATGACGGATATAGACAGGATAGTTGTAAGCGAAAGCTGCCGTAAATCACTGGAAGATCGAATTCTAATAACACACGGAACAGGAACCATGGTAAAGACCGCGGAAACTATAGCCCAAGGTGTCGATGTCGAAAACAAAACAATCGTCATAATGGGGGCTATGGTGCCTTATAGTGTAAGTTTTTCAGATGCGGTATTTAACTTCGGGTTTGGAACAGCTGCTGCTCTTTGCTTGCCATATGGGGTTTATATCTCTATGAACGCCAGAGTTTTCCATTGGGATAATGTCAAGAAGAATACTGAGAAAGGCTTATTTGAACCAATTAATTGAAATTATTTTTATATTAATCCAAATAAAGCCACATTATGCTTATTTTTGATATTATAAAGAAGCTACAAATGAGTCCAGAATTCCTAAAATGGAAATCCGGCAACAAACCCTCCTTCCTGATGAGCTTATATGCGCTGTTTGAGGAAAAGCCGGATGAATGGCTGATTGGGTATTACAATCCTGCCACAAGGAAAGTGGCCACTTTCACTGTTGGAGCAAGCATAGCCATGACTGCTGAGGATGAGACTGACAAGGCAATTATGCCTTTGGACATGGAGAAAGTGAAGGTTGAGATGGAAACAGCTTTGGGGATTGCAAAGGAGGCTTTTGCGAAGAAAAGCCAGGAAAGCATCAAGAAAACCATTGCAGTCCTTCAGAACCTTGGAGTGCAGGTATGGAACATAAGCTTCATGACTGCCAGCTTCAACATATATAATATACGCATAGACTCAGAGACAGGAAAGATTGCCGGCGAAAGCTACGGGGCAATGTTTGCCCAGGCTTGAAACGATACATTTATATATAACTATAGGTTATATAATTATATGAAAACAACTATTCAAGTCGAAAGAACTACGCTGGAATTATTGAAAAGGGTAAAGGGGAGAACGAAATCTAAGTCTTATGATGAAGCGATAAGGAAAATGGCGATAGAAGGATTAGATATAGAGTCAATGTGGGGTTTCCTTGGAAAAGGCACCAGAAAAGATGTCATGGAAGGGTTGAGGGACAAAAGTGACAGGTTCTAAATTTATAGACAGCTCTATATGGATTTCTTTTTTGCTAATGGAAAAACAAGAAGTCAGACCTGTCATAATTTCGAATGATGTGCTGTTGACATCCACATTATCCTTGTTTGAAATAAAGGCAAAAATGCTTAAACGAGGGGAAAGCCCCAAAAAAGTGACTCTTGTGCTTGAATTGGTAAAACGAAGAAGCTCAATAGTCGACATAGATTCAGAAATCGCTGAATCAGCCGCCGAACTATCGGCAAAGGATGGACTGCATACTACTGATGCCCTTATTTATGCCTCTGCAATGAAAAGCCGCTCAACCCTCATAACCCTGGACAATGATTTCAGAGGCATGGACGATGTCGAGATTCTTGATTAACTACTGCGCGCTTACAATTATTGCACTGCAACATAACGATTCAAACTAACTGCTTCTAAAAATATAGTTTTGATTTCGGACAAGCTTAAATATGGGCCTCTTCAAAGAGAGCCAGGTTCCAGGAAAAGAGGTGCATCATCATGACGGTAAGCTACAGGACATCAAAAGCTCACAAGAAGCTGCTTGATGTCCTTGGGATAGCAGAGGAAGAGAACGAGGAAAAGCCTATAGAGGCTTAGATTTCTTTTTCAGTTTTATTAAGGAAAGACTCCCAGGCACCAACAGCAGCCTTCTTCGTGTCAGCAGCAGTTTTTGGCTCATCTGTATCTATGTATTCAACCCTTGAGCCATACTTCTCGAACAATGCCTTGAGCCAGTCAGATGAATAGCGCTCAGCTATCTTTGACTGGAAGGAAATGTTCTCAAAGATAGAGTTGTCCTTCTTGTCCCGTGTTCCAAGCCTTGCCATGACAGTCTCTGGCTTAATCTTGGAAATGAGCAGAAGACTGGGAGCATACTGCATTGCAAGCCTGTTGCCCGGAAGCGTAAGCAGCTCTGTTATCTGTATCCTTTCCTGCACTGGCTGGTAAACAATGCTTGAAACTATTCCGCGCTCCTGAAACACATGGATGCCTGAGCTTAGCGCAGGGATTATAACCCTTTTGTATAGTATTTCCCTGTCAATCGAGAAAGCATAGGCAAGGCTCATGCCAGAGTATTTCCTATTGTTCTCTATAATCATCTCATTGCGAATTGCCCTGCCCACAAAAGACAAAGTTGGCTCGCAGGAAAGGATAGCGCCGTATTCAGATACATCCTCTGGCTCTGGCAACTCAGAGCCTTCCCTCAAGTCCAATACTTTAAAACCTCTGGACTCTGCCCATTCGCCCAACGCGTCAACAATGACTGCCTTTCCAGAGCCGTCAAGGCCGTCAGCTATTACCAGTTTCCCTTTCATTAATCCCCCATCTAAAAATAGCTCAGGCTGCTATATAAAGGTTGTCTAGCTTTTGGCGAAATCCAGCATCGCATGCGCTATACTCACAATATCGCTTTCATATTGCTGGGTTGCTTGCTCAAGGGCACTTAACCCCAAGAGATCCTCATTATCTTTTATGCCATCTACAATTCCCAAGAGAAGATGCAAGCCACGAAGCTCGTGGACCGAAGCTTCTGCAATAGGCTTTCCGGTAATTTTTGTATAAGCCCTGGCATCTTCCTCTGGAAAGAAAGAAAATTGGAGGATATCATAGTAAATTTGGTTTGGCATACTTTAAATGGAGAGAAATTAGGGATTATAAACCTTGTGCGCAATGCTAACGTAGGGAAAAAACATTATTAAACAGCCCAATTACCCCTTGCTAATATGGAAGCTCGAAGGCTTGAAGACATTATTGGAAGTGGAGGCACAGGAATAGAGGATATAGAAGCCGCCCTTAAAGGGATGAATGCCCATGATATCGCTGCAGCAATAGTTTCAGCGCGATTGGACAAAAGGAGAATTTACGCAGAATTAGGAGAAATTGCGGTTGCGCATGGGCAGGAAATTAAAGGCTATTCAGACCTTATCCACGGCTTGAACAACACTATTGTCTTGATAACTGGCAATCTAGAACTGGCTTTGCGAAAGATTCCTGATGATTCAAGTGCGTTGCCCTACATTAAGCGTGCGATTAATGCAGCGTATGACCTATCCTCCAGATTGAATGCTGCCCTTACACTCGGCAGGATTGACAGGAACTACTCCCCAATAAAGATGCGCCTAAATACAGTGTCCCTAGGCTATGCGTTTGAGATAAGGCAGTCAGCTTCTGGGCTCAGCTTTCCCATTGCAGTGAAAACAAGCCCAAATGCAGATGGAAGCATATTTGGAGACCCGAAGCAAATATCTGATATGATAAGGGAGCTTGGCAAGAATGCCATGGATGCAATGCCAGAAGGAGGCACTTTGGAGATTGGAACAGAAGACTATGCCACTGAAGGGTTTGAAGGAAGCCATTCTGCTGTGCCAAAGGGCAAAGGAGTTAGGCTCTACATAAGCGACACTGGTGCCGGAATAAAACCAGGAGACCTTCCAAAAGTCCTTGAGAGGGGTTTCACAACAAAGCCAATTGGGAAGGGAAGTGGATTGGGGCTTGCGATAGCAGTCAAAATTGCGGAAAAGCACGGCGCAGCCATAAATGTTGATTCCAGTGAAGGGAAGGGCACTACTTTCTCCGTCTATTTCCCGGCAGCAAAATGAAGCAATCTGTGAAGCTGGGGAACCCTGAAAGCAATGTGGCAATCTGCACCTTGTGGACTCCATTGGAAATTGTTGACAGGCAGGTTTCTCCAGATGCTTACGCGATAATAGGGCAGCTGTATTCCAAAGATGCTGGCATCAATACTGTTGTGAGGTATTGCCTTTACAACAAGAAAATCAGATATATAATAGTGTGCGGACAGGACAGGACTGGCAGCGGGCAGGCATTGGTTAATCTGGTTGAAAAAGGAATAGACAAGATGCGGAATATTTTGGGAGTGCAGAATGCTGCAATTGACGAAGAAATACCATTTGAAGCTGTTGAAAGGTTCAGGAAGAATGTTGAAGTGATTGATAAAAGAGGAATAACTGACTACAGCAGCCTGACTACAACGATAAAGCAACTGCCAAAAAAAGAATCCTGTGGGGAGCCTGAATCATTCCCAGACGCCAAGATTGAATTGCCTGAGAAGTTCCCGACAGACCCTGTGTTCAAGATAAGGAGCAAGACAATTGGGGAGGCATGGCTGCAGGCATTGCACCTTATAATGAAGTTTGGGATGCTGAAGGAGTCACAGCATGACGAGAAGCAGAAAGAGATAATTTGCCTGGTAACAATAATTACTGAAGAAGACGCTGAGAACATTGACTGGAAGCCGTATTTTTCTTTCCCTCAGGAAGAGCTTGACGAGTATTTTCCGCAAGTATTGACAGACCAGAAAATACCTGAATTGGCATATACTTATGGGCAAAGGCTGAGAAGCCACAAGGGAATTGACCAGATTGATGAGATGGCAAAGAAGCTGAAGGAAGCTCCGCACACAAGAAGGGCAATTGCATTCACCTGGGATGTTGCTGTTGACAGTGAAAGCAAAAGCCCGCCATGCCTTAACCTTGTCCAGGCGCTTGTGCAGAATGGCAAGCTTTACATGATTGCCTACACAAGGAGCAATGACATCTATGGCGCATGGCCAAAGAACCCGTATGCGCTCAGGAAGCTCCAGCAGGAGCTTTGCAGGAAAGCTGGCTTTGAGCTGGGAGACTTGATAATGATTTCTGCAAGCGCGCACATCTATGAAAGGCACTTCAGAATGGTGAAAGAGCTGCTGAAGGATTACCCTCTTGAAAAGAATTTGGCATTCGAGCTGCCAAGAAGCACAGGAAACCTTGACCCAAGGGGAAACGTGACAGTTGAAGTTGCTGACGGCAAAATAAAATTAACGCACTTGAATCCAGAGGGCGAAAGGCTTGAGGAGTTTTCCTCTGCAAATGCGCAGGATGCAATCCGATGGCTGGTAATAGGGCAGAAAATAAGCGACATCAGTCATGCGTTGTACTTGGGGCAGGAGATAAGCAAGGCTGAAATGGCGATAAAAGCAGGGAAAAGCTACAGGCAGGATATGCCATTATAGGGCAATGCTCATAAATTTTTTATAGCTTTAGAAAAGCTCTTTTGGCAATGAACAAGATAATCGCCATTGTAGGAATGCCGGGCGCTGGGAAAAGCACGGCAACAGAAACATTCGAGCAAAGAGGCTTCTTCAAGATAAGGTTTGGGGAAGTGACAATGGATGAGATGAAAAAGAAAGGGATGCAGGTAAATGAGGAGAACGAGTCCATTGTCAGGGAAACATTGAGGATAGAGCATGGGATGGATGCCTATGCGAAGCTGAATGAGCCAAAGATAAGGCAGGCAATGGCTGATGGAGATGTTGTTATCGATGGATTGTACAGCTGGCAGGAATACTTGTACTTGAAGCCGAAATTCAGGAATCTTTTGCTTGTTGCTGTTTATGCATCGCCCAAGACTAGATACAAGAGGCTTGGCGAAAGAAAGGAACGGCCGCTAACTGAGGAAGAGGCTGTCAAGAGAGATTACTCTGAAATTGAGAATTTGCACAAGACAGAGCCGATAGCCATGGCTGACTTCACAGTGCAGAATGAGGGAACAAAAGATGATCTCAGGAATAATGTCAATGTGCTAATAAAGAGGCTGAAATGAAGCTCACCTGGACACAATACTTCATAGAGCTTGCAAAGCTCATTGCAAAGAAAAGCTCCTGCATAAAGCGGCAGGTTGGGGCTGTAATTGTAAGGGACAACATGATAATCTCAACAGGCTACAACGGGACTCCAAGGGGAACAAAGAACTGCAATGAAGGCGGATGCGCAAGGTGCGCAAACCCGGAGATAAAGGCAGGGATGAACTATCATGAATGCCTTTGCGTGCATGCTGAGGAAAACGCTATCGTGCAGGCAGCATACCAGGGAATCAGCACGAAAAACTCAGCGCTCTTCACAAACCTCTGCCCGTGCCTTTACTGCGCAAAATCCATTGTCAATGCGGGGATAAAGAAAGTCTTCTACAACCAGGACTTTGCAATGGACGAGGCAACCATAGGACTCTTCATCGAAGCAGGAATTGAGGTTGAGAAGTATGAATAATCAAAGTTTTCTGAATGATTTCATCATTTCTGCCAGTTATAGCCCCTGAGCCTTGAAGACTTGCCATAGCCGCAGGAGCTGCATTTTGCCTTGCCGAGATGGAATGATCGCGTTCCGCACCTTCTGCAGAATATAAAGTTCTTTTTCCCAGATTTCTTGCCCATGGAGGCAGTGCCCTTTACCATGAAATCACTCCGGAGAAATCATTATTATCGTGTCGCCCCTGATGAAGATGATGCCAAGCTTCCTCTTGGTCTCGCCATCAGCGCGCTCCTCTGCATCCTCAAGGACAACATTCACGTGGATGTCGAAAGCCTTGAGCTTCCCTACGAACTGCTTTCCGCCCTTCAATTCGACAAGGACTCTCTTGTTCCTTGCGTGGTTTAATGCGTCCAATGGCCTTTCAGGTTCCATAAAAAAATCACAAAAAAAAGAAAGAGGGTCAATATATAAAGTTTGCTATAAACAGGCAAAGTCAAGTTAAGTGTCAAAAACTCTAAATAGGCCTTTTTCTAGAAAAAA
>CAYJXD010000036.1:0-10419 GCA_964374085.1 uncultured Methanosarcinales archaeon
TCCTGACAGCAAAATATTTAAAGCAGGAAAAGTTGTTCATGGCCATGGGGGAGAAAAAGATTTCTGGCAGCAAGGTTGAAGAGGAGATAGACAACGAAGCATGCCCTCTCTGCAGGCAAAACAAGCTCATCCTCACAGAAAGGGAGGATGACATACCCTATTTCGGCCGGGTCTATTTGTTTTCAATGACATGCGCAAGCTGCAAATTCCACAAGGCAGACGTGGAATGCATTGATGAGAAAGACCCTGTAAGGTATTCAATTGATGTCAGCTCAGAAGAGGACCTTAAAATTCGCGTTGTTAAATCAAGCCAGGCAACAGTCAAGATACCGCACATCACAACAATAGAGCCAGGCCCTGCAGCGCAGGGCTATGTGACGAATGTTGAAGGAGTGATAAACAGGGTGAAATACCAGCTGGAGGCAGTGAAAGACGACGATGAAGACCCAGACGCAGTGAAGAAGGCACGGGCTCTTATAAAGAAGCTGAACAGGGCAGCATGGGGAGAGGAGAAAATAAAGCTGATAATAGAGGACCCCTCAGGAAACAGCGCGATAATAAGCGAAAAGGCTGCTGTTGAAAGGCTCAAGACGAAGAAGATTGAATGATTGGATTATTCTGAGACAAGCCCCTGCAGCGAATTGTATGCCCTAACCGCATCCTTCTTGCTGACGATGAAGATAAGCTCTGTCGTTGTTGAGACTATTTCAAAGATATTCACATTGTCCCAAGCAAGCTTTCTCACGGCGATGAAGATGGAGCCAGGCGTGTAAAGGTGCTCCTTTGAAATTGACATTGCTATTGCCGCAAGGTTTTTTTCCTTGAGAATCACTTTCTCATGCTCCAAAATTTTCATAACCTGTGAAATGTGCTTCTCGTTGGTTATGATTCCAACTTCGTAATTGCCATGCACCAGATTAAGAATGTCTCCCTTCCCAAAGTCCACAATCCTGTAAAGCTTCTCAAGCTTTGAAGCAAGGCTGTTTGACTTCATCACTGCAATGTCTGCAATGCCTGACTTCATCACGATGTCAGGGCCGAAGAGCAGCGCTGCCTTTTTTGGCTGGTGGCTTTCAAGCGTCTCGGCATACCTTCTCAAAGCCATCACTATTGCTGACTCCTTCACAGTTTTCCCAAGCTCTGCCTCTATATCCTTCTTCAGCTTCTCGGCAAGGGCGCCGTAGCTGATAATGCCCTGCCTCATGGTCTCCTGGAGCATAGGCCTGTCAGAGACCATTTTCTTGACGAGATGAGCTATTGTAACCATAACAAAATCCCCCATAAAATGTTACTGAAATAACAATAAGTATATATAGAATATATAAAGCTTTTGTTGGGAAATGATTGTAATGAAATTTGGGGGGACATCTGTAGGCAGCGCTGCAATGATCAGCGAGGCTGTCTCGATAATAAAGTCGCATCTCCAGAGGCAGCCTGTCGTGGTCATCTCTGCTGTGTCAAAGATAACAGACATGCTAATAGACGCAGGAAGGCAGGCTGAGAAAGGCCAGCACCATATCGCGCTTGAAGCGATCAAGGAAAAGCACAACCAGATAATGGAAGAGCTTGGAATAAGCCCTTCCCTAGTCGAGAAAGAATACAGGGAGCTTGAGGCTGCGCTTAGCTTGGTTGCAAAGAAAGGCAGCCTGAAGAGAAAGGAGCTGGACACGATACTTTCATTTGGAGAGAGATTGTCATCAAAAATTGTCGCAGAGCGCGCAAGAAAGCAGGGAATAAATGCGGCAGCATACAATGCATATGACATTGGAATGGCCACAGACAGCAATTTTGGCGCTGCTGAAATTCTTCCAGAGGCGCATGAGAGAATAAGGGAATCAATAGCTGCGCTGCCAAAAGGCACAGTGCCTATAATAACAGGCTACATAGCAAAGAATTCCCATGGCGAGATAACAACCTTGGGAAGGGGAGGAAGCGACTATTCAGCATCCATAATCGGGGCTGCGATAGATGCAGAGGAAGTTCAGATATGGACTGATGTGGATGGTGTGATGACAGCAGACCCAAGAATTGTCCCGGATGCAAGGACCATCCCAATCGTGTCCTTTGGCGAGGCGTCAGAGCTTGCATACCTTGGCGCGAAAGTATTGCATCCAAAAACAATAATCCCTGTAGTGAACAGGAACATCCCTGTCAGGGTGCTTAACACTTACAGCCCTGAAAAGGAGGGAACCACGATATTAATGGCGCCAAGAGAGGACGCGCCAACAATAACTTCAATAGCCTGCAAGAAAAGCATATCCGCAATAAACATCCATTCGCCAAGGATGTTCCAGATGCACGGCTTCCTGCACAAAATATTTAAAACATTCGACGAACACAATGTTTCAGTGGACATGATTTCCACGTCTGAAGTCGATGTGTCTGTAACTGTGGACACAAGGACGCATGGAAATTTGCCTGCCCTGCTCGGCGAAATAGGGAGGATGGCCGAGACAAGCATTGAAAACGGCAAGGCATGCATTTCAGTCGTCGGAAGGTCGATAAAAAGGACTCCGGGAATAAGCTCAAGGATTTTCACAGCTCTTGCCGCAGAAAGGATAAACGTTGAAATGATATCGCAAGGCGCTTCGGAGATAAACATTGGCCTTGTGATAAGGGAAGACCAGGCAGACAGCGCCATAAGGGCATTGCACAGGACTTTTTTCGGAGGGTAAAATGAAAGCAATACATTTCCAGGGATGCATAACAGCAATGATTACGCCGTTCAAGGATGACGGCTCTGTTGACTATGAAGGACTGGGCCAGAACACTGAATTCCAGATAGAGAACGGAGTTTCAGGGCTGGTTCCATTGGGAACAACAGGAGAGAGCCCGACAGTGCATGACGATGAAAGGGAAAAAATCATCAAGACTGTTGTCGAGGCTGCCAACGGAAGGGTTCCTGTTATCGTTGGCACGGGCACAAACAGCACTGAGAAGACGATAAAATACACAAAGCAGGCAAAGCTGCTTGGCGCAGACGCTGTGCTCATTGTTTCGCCATACTACAACAAGCCAACACAGGAAGGGCTGTACCAGCACTTTATTGCTGTCGCTACTGCTGTTGACATTCCCATAATCGTTTACAACATCCAGGGAAGGACAGGAGTGAACATAGAGACAGAAACCCTTAGAAGGATGGCAGAGCACAGCAACATAGTTGCGGTAAAGGAAGCGTCAGGCAACATTTCGCAGATGATGGATGTGCTAAGCACCCTGCCCCAGGACTTTACTGTACTGAGCGGAGATGACAACATGACTTTGCCGCTGATGAGCCTTGGCGGAAAAGGAGTGATTTCAGTTGTAAGCAACTTGCTGCCTGACAAGGTCAGCGACATGTGCAAGTATGCACTTGAAGGCGACTATGAGAGCGCAAAGGCAATCCATTTCGAGCTGCTGCCTATCTTCAAGGCAGCGTTCATCGAGACAAACCCAAGCCCGATAAAGGCTGCGATGTCAATGTCAGGGCTTCCTGCAGGGCCGACCAGATTGCCACTGGTCAGGATGATGCCAACAAATGAGGAGAAATTAAGGAAAGTTGTGCAGAAGTACACAATCGCAAGGCACTAAAAAAAATGAAAATCGCATTGATAGGCTACGGAAAGATGGGAAAGGAACTTGAGAAAGCTGCCAGGCAGAGAGGATTGGAAGTTGCAGCCATAATAGACCCTGCTGTGAGCGAAGGCGGAATATTCCACAGGCAAATCAACGACAGCTCGCTGAAGAATGCAGAGGTTGCAATCGATTTCACAACGCCGCACTCTGCCATTGAAAACCTGGGGAAAGTTGCAGCCCTGAAGAAAAACATGGTTATGGCAACCACAGGGTGGTATGACCGCATCAACGAGGCAAAAAAGATTGTTGATGAAACGGGAATAGGGTTCATCTACAGCTCAAACTTCTCAATAGGAGTCAATGCCTACTTCAGGATTGTTGAGGAGGCGGCAAAGCTATTTGACAAAGTTGAGTCATACGATGTGTATGGGTATGAGCTGCACCACAACCAGAAGGCAGACAGCCCGTCAGGGACTGCGAGAAGCGTCGCAGAGATTTTATCAAAGAACATAAGAAGGAAAGACAAGATACAGTATGACAAGGTTGACAGGAAAATTGAGCCTTCAGAGCTGCATTTTGCAAGCATCAGGGCAGGCTGGATTCCAGGAACCCATGTGGCAGGCTTTGACTCGGAAGCAGACACTATCGAGATCAAGCATGTTGCAAGGAACAGGGGCGGGTTTGCCTCAGGCGCATTGATGGCAGCAGAGTGGATAAGCGGAAAGAAAGGCTTCTTCACGATAAATGACTTCATGAAGGACTTTTTCAAGTGATTCTGGTGATTTGATGGCAAAAATAAAAGTCGGAATACTCGGGGCAACAGGGACAGTCGGGCAAAGGTTTGTGCAGCTGCTTGAAAGTCATCCATGGTTTGAAGTCACTGAACTTGCTGCTTCAGAACAGTCTGCAGGCAAGGCATACGAGGAGGCAGTTTCAGGGAGATGGAAAATAAGCGGGAACATTCCAGAGTATGCAAAAAAAATGAAAGTGAAAGAATGCAAGCCGAATCTGGACTGCAAAATCGTGTTTTCCGCCCTCGACGCAAATGTTGCAGGAGACATTGAAAAGGAGTTTGCGAAGAACGGCTATATCGTCTCGAGCAATTCGAGAAACCACAGGATGGAATCAGATGTTCCGCTGATAATTCCTGAAGTGAATGCAGACCATCTTGCACTAATTGAGCAGCAGAGGAAAAACAGGAAATGGAAAGGATTCATCATCACAAACCCAAACTGCTCAACAATACACATGGTGCTGGCATTGAAGCCCCTGCAGGAAAAGTTCGGGATTGACAAAGTGATGGTCACAACGATGCAGGCAGTGAGCGGAGCAGGGTATCCGGGCGTTGCAAGCCTTGACATAATTGACAATGTAGTCCCTTATATCGGCGGAGAAGAGGAGAAAATGCAGACCGAGACACTAAAGCTGCTCGGCAATTATTCAGCTGGCAAAATAAAAATGGCAGGAATTGCAATCAGCGCAAGCTGCAACCGCGTGAATGTGAATGACGGGCATCTTGAGGCAGTGTCTGTAAAATTGTCAAAGGCTGCGACTGAGCAGCAAGTCAAGGATGCTTTCAGGAACTTCAACCCGTTGAAGTCACTGGACCTTCCAAGCAGCCCGAAGAATCCAATAGTCGTCATGGAAGAGCCTGACCGGCCGCAGCCAAAGCTGGACAGGAACCTTGAGAATGGAATGGCAAGCGTTGTTGGCAGAATCAGGAAGTGCAGCATACTTGATTACAAGTTCATGGTATTGGGGCACAACACAATAAGGGGAGCGGCAGGGGCAGCTATATTGAACGCTGAGCTGCTGAAGGAGAGGGGATACTTGAACTAAAATGGCAACATTGACGCCAAGGCAAGAGGAAGTGCTTGAGAGAAGATTGTCAGGATTCGGGAGGTCAAGGACTGCCCAGGACCTGGGAATTGCCCCATCAACTGTTAAAACCCATTCCAGCTGGATTAGCATAAAAATTGGCGGCGATGTCAGCTCCATTCTAGAATATGCCGCTGCCAGTGGAATGGGTATGCAGCCAAGAGTGGGCTACTATGCTCCATTAAGCCAAAGGCAAAGGGAAGTTCTCGACTTGATGATGCAAGGCCTTACCCCCGGGCAGATTGCTGATAAATTAACAATTGAATTATCAACTGTGAGAGGTCACGCTACAAATATCTACGAGAGATTTGGCCTAAAACAAAAACAGGGAAGGAAATTGATTCTTGCAGTCTTAATTTACATGAACAGGTCAGAGGAAGACCCTGGGCTTTATGCTTCTATTGGGCTTACTAACAGGGAAAAGGAAACGCTTGGATTTTATTGCCAAGGATACTCTTATATGGGAATTGCAGAAAAACTGGGCTTTTCTGTACAGACAGCAAAAAACCAGGTGGCAAAAATCAGGCAAAAGACAGGCAGTACCGGACTTGAGCAGCTGATAGAAATAGCAGAAGGCCTTGGGATAAGCACAACCCCTGCCGCGGGAAGCTGGGCAGAATTCGATCAAGCGAAGAAAGAATTCCTTAAAAAATCTGCCGAAGGAATGGGCAACAAGCAAATAGCAAGGGATTTGCGCATATCTGAACATGATATCTGTTATGGCGAAGCCTATGCAGCCCTGGGCATTAGCGAAGCAGGCCCAATCTACAACAAGCTTCACCTTGCAATAAGGCATTTGGTACAACACATGAAGAAGGCAGCATAAAGGAGGATAAAATGGAACCATCTGACAGGATAAAAAAAGTCCCGCCATACCTTTTCGCAGAGATAAGCAAGAGGATTGCAGAGGCGAAGAAGAAAGGCATAGATGTCATTAGCCTCGGGATTGGGGACCCAGACATGCCCACGCCAGAGCCTGTTGTTGAGGAGCTTGCGCGGGCTGGAAGGGATGCGAAGAACCACCAATACCCTGACTATGAAGGATTGTTTGCATTCAGGGAAGCGGTTGCAAAATGGTATTCACGAAGGCACAATGTAACCCTTGATGCAGACAAGGAAGTGCTTGCACTGATTGGGGGGAAAGAAGGGAATTTGCATATCTGCCTTGCGCTGGTCAACCCAGGGGATTATACATTGGTGCCTGTGCCTGGATACACTCCCTACAACACATCAACAATTTTTTCAAACGGAATTCCGCATTACATGCCGCTTCTTGAGGAAAATGGCTTTTTGCCTGACTTGGGAAAAATACCCGGAGATATTGCTCGGAAGGCAAAGATAATATTTGTCAATTACCCCAACAACCCAACAGGAGCTGTCGCTGAGAGGGAGTTTTACAAGGAGCTGATAGATTTTGCGAAGGAAAACGAAATCGTGGTTTGCAGCGACAACCCATACAGCGAAATAGGGTTTGACGGATACAGGCCGCTGAGCTTCCTTGAAGTTTCAGGAGCAAAAGATGTTGGAATCGAGCTGAATTCATTGTCAAAGCCATACAACATGACAGGCTGGAGAATTGGAATGGCAGTCGGGAATGAAGAAGTAATCAGGGCAATGGGAATAATAAAGAACAACACAGACTCGGGAGTGTTCAACGCTGTCCAGTATGCAGCGATAAAGGCATTGAGCCTGCCGGACAGCTTCATCGAGAAGAATATCGCTGTTTACCAGAAGAGAAGGGATATTGTGCATAGAACACTGACAGAAGCAGGGCTGCACTGCAGCAAGCCGAGAGGCTCATTATACATGTGGGTCCGAGTTCCGGAAGGCTACACCTCAGGCAGTTTTGCAACCGAAATATTGGAAAAGGCCGGCGTGGTCATTACTCCAGGAGCAGGATACGGCAAGGAAGGAGAAGGATATTTCAGGATATCACTCACAGTTCCCGACAACAGGCTGCATGAGGCAATGGAAAGGATGAAGAAGGCGATGAAGGGGATATAAAATGAAAATCCAGAAAAACCAGCTTTACATTGGAGACATTCCTGCGGCAGAGCTTGTAAGCAAATACGGCTCTCCACTATATGTCTATGAAGAAGACACGATAAGGCAGAGGTTCCGCGAATTGAAGGAAAGCATTCCATATTCAAAGTCCAGGATTTACTATGCGTGCAAGGCAAACACAAACCCGCACATTATGCATGTTTTGAAGGAGGAAGGCTCGTTTGTGGATGTGCTTTCTAGCGGCGAGATTTTGCTTGCAGAGAAAGCAGGCTTCACGCATGACAGGATGATGTTCACAAGCACCAGCGTTACTGACGATGAGATGAGGCTTGCCATTGGCAAGGGCATATTCATAAATTGCGACTCGCTTTCCCAGCTTGAAAGATACGGGAAACTGAATCCAGGAAGCAAAGTCTCTGTGAGAATAAACCCTGATGTGGGCGGAGGTCACCATGGCCACGTCATCACAGGAGGGCCTGACACAAAGTTCGGAATCTATTTCGACAATGTTGACGAGATAAAAAGGATTGCGAAAAAGCGCAATCTCACGATTTCAGGCATCCACGAGCACATAGGCTCAGGGATACTTGACGAGGAGAAATTTGAAATGGCAATAAATGTGCTCCTCAAGGTTGCAAGGCAATTTGACAGCCTTGAGTTTGTTGACTTTGGAGGGGGATTGGGAATACCATACAGGCCTGAGCAGAAAAGGCTGGACCTGAAGAAGCTCGGGAAAATAATTGCAGATAAGTTCAAAGCATTCTGCAAGGAATATGGGAAAGAGCTGTGGCTTTACATGGAGCCCGGAAGATATCCTGTTGCAGAGTCTGGCTTTTTGCTGTGCACTGTGAACACTATAAAGGAAACCCCAAAGCACAAGTTTGCTGGAGTTGACACTGGATTCAACCATTTGATAAGGCCTGCAATGTATGGCAGCCACCACAAAATCATAGTTGCAACAAACGCTGAAGGGAAGGAAAAAGAAAAAGTTGTTGTTGCCGGGAATGTCTGCGAGTCAGGCGACGTGTTCACAAGGGATGAGCACGGGCCAGAGGACAGGGAGCTTCCCAAAATAAAGGAAGGCGACATCATTGCGCTGCTAAACGCAGGGGCTTATGGGTTTGCGATGAGCAGCAACTACAACACAAGGCCAAGGCCAATGGAAATCCTTGTCAAGGGAAAAGAGTCCCGAGTTATCAGGAAGAAAGAGGACAACGCTTACCTTCTGTATGGGTATTGAACTGCAAAATGATTTTCACACCCCCTGATTTGGCTGATTTGGTGAAGAGGGAGGATTTTAAGGCTGAATTATCAAGAGCTGCTTCAATCTCGCACCAAGTAAAAGGAGAAGCATATTTTAAGGCTTATTTGACAAGCGGTGGCGAAGTAAAAGTGAACCAAGCCACAGTTGGAATAAGGGAATTGCATATTTTAAATCGCGGAATTCCAAGAAAGCAATTGACAGAAGCGCATTATAATTGGGTGTCGCCTGACAGCTCAAATCCTGAAGGTAGCCATGAAAAAAACAAGGGAGGGCATATTGAGCCTTATAGCGTTGACCTGGTCACCATTCACTTCCATCCTCCTGGCAAGCCAATACCTTCTCCAGATGATTTTGGCGCACTTAACGCTATGAGAAGGCAGAATTACAGAATTGCTGAACTTTGCAACAGCAATGACGACTCCTGCATCCAATATGTAAATCCGCTTGAATTAATCGGATGCACTTTTGGCAATCCAGAATCATACGGGCTTTTCGCAGCAATGGAGAGGGCAAATGCGCCCATAAACTATGATGATTTCTTGGGAAGAGCTGCTGAGTCATTAAGCAAAAAATCCGGAAAAGCTTATGAGGCTGTTGAGTTTCATTTTATCTCCTGGAGAAATGAGTTCAAGGATATTGAGGAATTCATTGATTTCATCAACAGGATAGGGCTTCATTCTTCAGCCTCATTCCAAGTGCACGGCTCTGATTTTTCAGATTTGGAGCGCGCGAAGATGTTCCAGAAAAAATTCGTCAGGGCGGAAAAGTGAGGAGCAAAATTTATAACTAAAGGATAAATGGCTGATTATCCATGGCTGAACTGAAATTCACAAAGATGCACGGAATCGGGAATGACTACATCTACATAGACATGTACACAAACTTCTACAAGTTTGACCCGGCTGAACTTTCAAGGAAGATGTCAGACAGGCATTTTGGAGTGGGAGCAGACGGGATAATTCTTGTTCTCTCCTCAAAAGTTGCCGACTTCAGGATGCGGATTTTCAATGCAGACGGAAGCGAGGCAGAGATGTGCGGCAACGGCATAAGGGCATTTGCAAAGTACTGCTACGAGCACAGGCTCACTAACAAGAAAATCCTGCAGATAGAGACAGGCGCTGGAGTCAAGGCAGTTGAACTAATGATGAGAGGGGGAATCCCCACTGGAGCTAAAGTTGACATGGGAGAGCCTGTCCTTGAAGGGAAGAAAATTCCAGTTAACATTGAAAAAAGCCAGGTTGTAAATGAGGAGATTGAAGTTGACGGGGAAAAATTCAATTTTACAGCTGTGTCAATGGGAAACCCGCACTGCGTCATTTTCGTTGACAAGCTAACTGATGAGCTTGTATGGGGAGCAGGGCCGAAAATAGAGAAGCATGAATTGTTTCCCAAGAAAGTGAATGTTGAGTTTGCAAAAGTCATCAACGCAGGGAACATTGAGATGAGGGTATGGGAAAGGGGTTCAGGAGAGACAATGGCCTGCGGAACTGGAGCGTCAGCTGTCGCGGTTGCTGCTGCGCTCAACAAGAAGACTGGAAGGAAAGTGAACATCAAGCTTCTTGGCGGAAACCTTGAGATAGAATGGGCAGCAAACAACCACGTCTACATGACAGGGCCTGCTGAGCAGGTGTTTGAAGGAACTTATAATTATTGATTTTAAACCGGTAAACCAAAGTTAGGTGTGTTGTCTTCGTTTGTTGTAGTGGTCGAACCATAAG
>CAYJXD010000037.1:0-10077 GCA_964374085.1 uncultured Methanosarcinales archaeon
CGGCATCCAGAGGTTCTTTACCAGACCAAAAAGCTTTTTAAATGGGGTAAAATTCCTGGCTTTCATGCAATCAAGGCAGAAGTCAAGGACTTTAAGGAGGGTTCTCAGAAGGACTCCAGGAGGCAGGACTGCAAGGAGATATGTAGAAAGGAAGCCAAAGAAGACAGTCTGCGCAAACTGCGGGAAGGCGCTTCCAGGAGTGCCAAGGTTGAGGCCCAACAAGCTGTCAAAAACCCCGAAGACGCTCAAAAGGCCTGAAAGAATGTTTGGCGGGATTTATTGCAGCGCATGCTCAAGAAGGAAAATAATAGAGATGTCAAGAGGCTTGCAATGATTGAGGTGGGAAGGCTATTCGTGAAGACAGCAGGCAGGGATGCAGGCAAGAAGGGATTGATAGTCAATGTAATGGACAGCTCGTTTGTAATGGTTGACGGGCAAGTAAGAAGGAAAAAGTGCAACATAAGGCACATCGAGCCGCTAGACACGCTGCTGAAAATAACAATGGATGCGCCACATGAGGAAGTTGTTTCTGAACTGAAGAAGATTGGAATTGAAGTGAAGGAGAAGAGCAAGGAGAGGAAGGAACGAGTCAAGGAAGAGCCTGCAAAAAAAGGAGTAAAGAAGGCAGCGAAGAAGAAGTGAAGTTTACTTATTCTCAGACAAACTGTAAAGCCCGCTCAAATTCAGCTCAACTGCAACAGCAGGCATCTCCAGTCCCCAGCTTGAGAGGACTGCGGGATTGATTTCCCCAAGGAATCCCATTGTTTTTCCTTTGACTATTATTGATGCGCATCTTCCGGGAATGAATGAGGGCATGTCTGACTCTTTCAATTCAAACTTAATGTCAAGCTGGCGCATCAAATGCTCAAGGACCTGCTTTGCCTCTGTGAAGTCAGCAGTGGAATGCGCTGAAACAATTGCGATTTTCTCGTAATCCTCAATCTGGCTTCCCCTCCTTTCTGTGGCAAGGCCCTGCTCGAAAATCCTCTGCGGATAATCCACATGCTTGTTCTTCGAAAGCACCTCCATGCATAATGGAGTCAGCCATGACCTGACAACAGAGAAAAGCTCTGACATGTAAGACTCTATCTCTACTGTTCCTGTATCTGGGCTGTTCATTTTCTGGTAAAGCGCTGCCTTGTTTGAAAGGATTGGGCTCATCACTTCCTGGTATCCAAGCCCGATAACCAGCTCGCGGATTTTGTCAGCAAAATCTATTATTGGCAGCTTCTGGCCTATAGTGTATGATTCAAGTTCCAGCGGAGGAATGTTGCTGAACCCAAACATTATTGCAATGTCCTCTATCACATCAAACGGGTGCATTATGTCTGCCCTGTATGGAGGAATCTCGACTGAGTAGTTGCTGAAGGAAAAGCCAGCCTTCTCGACAAGTGACTTGATTTGAGAATCTTTCATGTCCAATCCGAGCAGCTGCCTAACCTGTTCCCTTGTTATCCTGATTTTTTGGGTCTTCAAGAAGGGAGTTTCCTCCTTTCTATTGCCATATTTTATGGCAGCTGAATAGATGCTGAATCCCCTGTCGTGCATTGCGTAAGCGAAGACATTTGTTGCCAGGTGAACAGCTTCCTGGTCATTGCCTGTAACTTCAAAGAAAATGTCAGAGTCATTGACTTCAATCTTCCCAAGGTAATTTGAGTTTATTATTGGCGGGAAGCTAAGCACTTCTCCTTTTGAATCCTGGAGGATAGGGTATTTTTTTGCATTCTTCAGGATGAACGAGTAATCTCTTCCTTTCGGATGCTCATCAAGGATTTCAGAAAGCGTAAGGTTGTCCTTCATCCCAAGCGGAATGAATGAAACTGACTCGGGATTAACTGCCTTATAATGCACAGGGAACTTTATCCTCCTGTATGAGTAAAGCCCGATTGAAACCTTCCTTCTTTTCCTTCCATAGCTTTCGCACAGCTTTTCCTGCAGCTGGACCAATTGCTTAAGGAGATATCCATCAATCTTTTTTCCTTTTGCGATAAAGCCTGCAATGAAAGGCCTTACACTGGAAACAGACTGGTCAACAAGAATTTCATAATTGCCCTTGGAAACCTTGATTTTGGGAATTCCTTTCTGCATTCCAAAAACACCCCTTAACAGGCGGGCAATGCCCTCAGCGCTCCACAAGCATGGAAGGTTTGTGTCGTCAAGGTTAAAAGTGACATCGTCAGCTGCCTTGTCGTAGGATTCAAACTCGCCCTTGCAGTAATGAGCCAGCTCGGGGAGCATCTCCGGAGTTATCTTTTTGCCAACAAGATTGTTCAGGTCCTTCAGCGAAAAGCTTATTGTTGGAATTCAAATCACCTTTATGCTCCTCAAAAAATCCAAATCGTGGCTGAACAGCTGCCTTATGTCTTTCAACCCGAGCTTGAACATGGCAAGCCTTTCAACCCCAACGCCCCAGGCGATAACCGGGGCTTTGACGCCAAGTGGAGCTGTCATTTCAGGCCTGAAAATGCCTGAGCCCGCGAGTTCTATCCATCCCATCTCAGGGTGCTTTGCATACAATGCTGCAGAGGGCTCTGTGAACGGGAAATAGGCAGGAGTCACTTTCACCTGGTCTGTGTCAGCAAACTCCTTTGCAAACATTTTCAGGAGGCCGACAAGATGCCGGAAGTTTATGCCTTCCTCAACAACAAAACCGCCGATCTGGTTGAAGTCAGCCAGATGCGTTGAGTCTATCACATCATACCTGAAGCACCTGACCATCTGGAAATATTTCCCAGGAACCTTCAATGATTTTCCTGACAATGTCCTTGGCGAAATGGATGTGTCGTGAGTTCGGAGAACATGCCTATGGGTCCTTTGCACATCAAACTCGTATCTCCATCCCCTGCTTCCGGCGATGCCTTTCTCGTGGGCAGACTTGACTTTTGAAACAATGTCTTTTGGCACCGAGCTTGAATATTTTGGCTCCTTCACATAGTAAGCGTCATGTATGTCCCTTGCAGAATGGAACTGGGGCATGAACAGCGAGTCCATGTTCCAGAACTCTGTCTCAACAATGGGGCCAGAGCATTCTGTGAAACCAAGGGAGATGAACTTTTCCCGGACTTCCTCGAGAAATCTCCTGTAGTGCTGCTTCTTGCCGCCAAAAATCCTTGGGACAGGAGCCATCAGGTCATACCTCCTGAACTCGCGGCTTTTCCATGAGCCTGACTTCAGCAGTTCAGGGGTAACGCGGTCAATCGTGTCCACATTGATGTTTTCCTTAAGGACAGATCTTCCAAGCTGTGTCAGGGAAACAAAGACCTCTTTTCCTGAAGAAACCCTGACTATGCTCTTCCTTGACTTAATGTCATTCAATACCTGCTTTTCTGCTGCTGAAAGCCTTGAAACTTCAACTGGGAAGCTTTTCTTCAGGAATTCCTCTGCTGCAAAGCCCTTAGCCAATAGTTTCTTTCCCTGCTCAGTGATAGAAACCAGCAATTCCTTTTCTTTCCTTATGCCGATTGCATCCTGCTTCCTGAGTGTTCCGATGCAGATGTTTATTTCCTCGTCAGACAATGCTGCATCCTTCCTTATTCTTGAAACAGGAACCATTGCATTGGCTTTTATGCTTTCAAGAAACCTCCGTTCAGGAAGCTTTTCCCTTGCATACTTCTGGCCGTTGGAATCCAGCTCAACCATTTCCCTTTCATGCTCCCTTGCCTCAACCAGGCCCTTGCTTTTCAGCCACTGGACTGCCCTGCTGGCTTCGGTTTCAGAAAGATTTGACGCCTTGACAATCAGGGAGACAGAGCCATGCTTTTCAATGAGCGGAAGAGCTTTCCTTTCAAGCGGATGAAGAGAAGAAATCAGCTTCGACAGGTCCTTGTCAGCCATGAAAAGTTAGCAGAAAAATAGCATATATAAATGTATCGCACTGTGTTTCAAAGCTTCTTTGTGACTTCAAGTGCAGGCTTCATTTCTTCCCAGTGCTGGTTAAAGAGGTTTTCAAGAGCGCCTGCAAAAAAAGGAGTGTTGACCCAGATTCCAACATCGTAAGTGGGGTGAACATCCTTGTCATCCAAAACCATGAACATCAATTCCTTGCCGTCAATTATGCAAAATCTAGCCTTGGTGTCAGTGTGCCTGACTTCGGCAACATCCCCTATTTCCTTCACTGCATCTTTGGTCTCCTTCGTGATGGGCGCTGCAATTCTTATCTTGACGCCTTTTTTCTTTATTTTTTCCATTGTTGGCTTGAGCCCCTCAATTTTCCTCATCAGGCCTGCGGAAGTGGTCATTATGGTAACTGAGTTTTCAGCATTCTTTATCATCAGGTCAAGGTGATTGTATAAATTGTGCCTGCCCCTCAATGCGCCTGAAAGCTCTGTCGGCTCGACTAATTCTAGGCCCTGCGTGTGCAAAGCCTTTAGCTCGCCCAGGATCTCGGTGTTCTTTATATCCTCAAGCCTTTTTATCTTACGGTCTGCCTCAGAGCGCATATGCTTCTTGACCCGCTCGACAACATCAGCCGGAGGGATTGCAAGGTACTTGATTGGCTTGCCGAACTTCATCACAGCAAAGCCCTTTTTCTCAAGGCTCTCAAGGACATCATAGCTCCTTGACCTTGGGACATTTGCTATGTCAGAAAGCTCGCCTGCAGTTGAAACCCCCCTTGACAGCAATGCAGTCCATATCTTGACTTCGTACAGGTTGAGCGAGAAGTAAGTCCTGAGCTTGCTCAAAAACTCCTCTTTGATGATCATAAGTTAAGCCTCCTGAGGAACAATAAAGATACACTACACTCCAGTTAAGAATACCCAAACATACTCTAGTATATAAATTTTGCTTTTGCGATTTTCAACGCTTTTAAGCAAGATTTATAAATTTTCAACCTATCAGAAGGGCATGCATGAAGAAAAGATAAGCAAAACCATTACCAAGCCAAGACGAATGCCAAATCTTCTGAGCTATGACTCTGCTGCGAGGAATTTCAGCTATGCTGCTATTGAGAAGGAGCTTGAAGTGGCTGAAGGGAAGATGAATGCTGGCCACAGCGCGATTGACAGGCATTGCGCGACATGGAGGAAGAACAAGGTTGCGCTTTACTGGGAAGGGGAAAAAGAAGCAAGGGAGTACACTTTCCAGCAGCTCAAGGAAGAAAGCAACAAGGTTTCAAACCTTCTTGTAAAGAACGGATTGAAGAAAGGGGACAGGGCTTTCATTTTCCTTACAAGAGTCCCTGAACTTTACATATCATTCATCGCTATCCTGAAGACAGGCGCGATTGCAGGCACAATGTTCTCTGCATTCGGGCCAGATGCGATAAGGGACAGGCTGAAGGACAGCGGCGCGAAATTCCTCATCACGAATTCCGAGCTGAAGAAAAGGGTGGACCAGGTGAGGAAGGAATTGCCTGAGCTGCAGAAAATAATTGTTGTTGACGCTGAGAAAACTGAAGGTGAAGTGATAGCATACAAGGACTCTGAGAAAATGCCCCTGAGTTTCGAAACAGAAATGATGAAGCCAGACGACTATGGGTTCATGCTATACACTTCAGGAACAACAGGGAAGCCCAAAGGGGTTGTTCACTGCCACCGCGCGATATTGCATGAGCACATAACCGCAAAATGGGTATTGGACATGGATGATGACGATGTATACTGGTGCACAGCAGACCCTGGGTGGGTAACAGGCATTGCATATGAGATATTGGGAAGCTGGAGCAATGGGGTCACATCACTGGTTTATGAAGGAAGGTTTGACCCGGAAAAGTGGTATGCGATGATTGAGAAATACAAAATATCGATTTGGTACACTGCACCCACAGCTGTCAGGATGCTGATGCAAGGCGGTGAAGTTTTCAAAAAGCATGACCTTTCAAGCCTGAGGCATTTATGCAGCGTTGGCGAGCCCTTGAACCCTGAAGCGATAAGGTGGGGAATGAAATCCTTCAATCTTCCCTTCCATGACAACTGGTGGCAGACAGAGACAGGAGGAATACTGATTGCAAACTATTCGTGCATGGACATAAAGCTCGGGTCAATGGGCAAGCCTTTCCCGGGCATAACTGCAGCAATAATTGATGATGAAGGGAAAGAAGTTCCAAAAGGGCAGGAAGGCAACATAGCAATAAAGCCGGGATGGGCATCAATGATGTGCACCATCTGGAATAATTTGCCCAAATACAATGAATACTTCAAGAACAGGTGGTATATTTCAGGCGACAGGGGAATGATGGACAATGATGGGTATTTCTGGTTCATTGGAAGGGCAGATGACGTGATAAAAACCTCTGGAGAAAGAGTCGGGCCGTTTGAAGTTGAGTCTGCATTGATAGAGCACCCTGCGGTTGCAGAGGCCGGAGTCATAGGAAAGCCTGACGAGACAAGGGGAGAGATAATAAAGGCATTCCTGAAACTGAGGCCTGGGTATTCCGGCTCTCCACAGCTTGAGAATGAAATCAAGGATTACGTAAAGAACAAGCTTGCAGGGCACGCATACCCGAGGGAAATATCATTTGTTGACTCCCTTCCAAAGACAAGAAGCGGGAAAATAATGAGGCGAGTCTTGAAAGCAAGGGAATTGGGATTGCCTGTGGGAGACCTTTCCACGCTGGAGGAATACTAAGCTTTTTCAAATTTTTTTCTTGAAAAAGTTGCGATTCTGAGCAGTTCCATACTTGTTAATCAAATGATTAGTTATATAATTGTTCTCATCAAAACAAATATAAAGCCTCTTAGAGTAACTTGCTGGATGTTGAGGACTCACACCTGCGGGGAATTGACTGCGAAGGACAAGGGGAAAGCTGTTTCTGTATGCGGGTGGGTCAATTCAAGAAGAGACCACGGCGGAGTCATATTCATAGATTTAAGGGACAGGTATGGCTTGACACAGGCAGTGTTTGACCCGTCTCACAGCAAGGAAGTGCATGCTGCAGCAGAGAAGCTTGGAAGGGAGTTTGTATTGAAGGTTGAAGGCAAAGTCAGGGAAAGGCCTGAGGGAATGAGAAACCCTGATTTGAAGACTGGAGAGATTGAGGTGCTTGCAGACAAGCTTGAAATCCTTAATTCTGCAGATACCCCTCCATTGGAAATAGATGACAGGGCTGTGGCAAACGAGGAAATGCGGCTGAAATATCGTTATTTGGACTTGAGGAGGCCGGTAATGCAGAAAAGGCTTGAGTTCAGGCATAAAGTTTCTGTTTCTGCACGCGAATATTTTGAAATGCACAATTTTGTGGAAATAGAGACCCCTTTATTGATAAGGTCAACGCCTGAAGGGGCAAGGGATTATGTTGTGCCGTCAAGGGTAAACCCGGGAAAATTCTATGCACTTCCTCAAAGCCCGCAGATATACAAGCAGATACTGATGATAGCTGGCTTTGACAGGTATTTCCAGATAGCAAGATGCCTTAGAGACGAAGACTTGAGGCAGGACAGGCAGCCTGAGCATACGCAAATAGATTTGGAAATGTCGTTTGTGGAGCAGCAGGATGTAATGCAGACAGTTGAAGGGATGTACAGGCACATATTCAGGAAAGTGCTTGGCATTGACTTAGCAAAGTTCCCTGTCCTTTCCTATGACGAGGCAATGGAAAAATACGGAACAGACAAGCCAGACCTGAGATATGGATTGGAGCTTGTTGATGTGACTGGCATTGCAAGAAAGTCAGGGTTCAATGTTTTCAAGGAAGCAGAAACCGTAAAATGCCTGTCTTGCTCCCATGACATAACAAGGGGAGACATAGACAAGCTGATTGAATGGGCAAAGAGGCAGGGCTCGAAAGGCCTGGCGTGGATGAAAGTCACAGGAAAGGGAGTGGAAAGCTCGATAGTGAAGTTCTTCAGCGACGAAGTGCAGAAAGAGCTTTTGAAAAAGACAAATGCAAAATCAGGAGTGCTGTTCTTCATAGCTGACACCAAGAAGAAGGCAAATGAAACTCTTTCAAAGCTCAGGGTGAAGCTGGCTGAAGACCTGAAGCTAATAAAGGAAAATGAGTTCAGGTTCTGCTGGGTAACTGACTTTCCGATGTTTGAATGGACTGATGAGCAGAAATGGGATTTCAACCACAACCCATTCTGCATGCCAAGGAAGGAGCACCTTGGCTTGCTGGAGAAAGACCCTGCAAAAGTCAAGGCAAACCTGTATGATGTTGTGCTCAACGGGATAGAGCTGGGCTCTGGCGCGATAAGGATAAACAGGCCTGACATCCAGGAAAGGGTTTTCAGGGTTGTTGGAATGGATGAAGAGACTGCAAGGAAAAAATTCGGGTTCCTGCTTGAAGCATACAAGTACGGCGGACCCCCTCACGGGGGAATGGGCTTGGGGCTTGACAGGCTGGTTGCGTTAATGCAGGGATTCAATGACATACGGGAGGTTATTGCTTTCCCCAAGACAAAATCCGCAGAGTGCCCGATGGATGGCTCGCCTTCCGAGATAGACGAGAAGCAGCTCAAGGAGCTGCACCTGTCCCCTGGAAAGGAATAATAGTGAAAGGCAATCTTTTTATAAGGTTATGATTTCTCAAAAAAGCATGATAGAGCTCTTTGTGATGCGGCATGAAAGGATTGAAAGGCTTGAGTTCGAGGATGTGAACAGGACCCTGACGTGGCTTGGAGTCCTTGGGAAGGGAACAGTCTGGATAAGATGCGTGAAGCCAGACGCAGAGGACATTGAAGCGCTGGCCGAACTCACCAAAATATCGCTGGATGAGCTGAAAGAGGCGATAGAAGACATAGAAAGAAGCAAAGTAAATGTTTCAAAGCACCTTGAGATTGTCTACACTGCCCCGACCAAGGAAAACGATGAAATAGTGACAGTGCCTATCCATATCTATGCTATTGGGAACTTCATCGCGACAATTGAGAAAAAGCCAACCAAAGTCCTGAATGACCTGTCCTCTGCCCTTGTTGAAAACAAGAGGAGATTCCTGTTCAAGAAGCCTGGAGGATATTTCATCTTTTACATGCTTGACAAGATCAATGACGAGTTCCTGTATTACATAGACAAGATTTCCATCAAGATTGACCTGTTCAAGGAAAAATCCTTCTCGAAGGAGGCAATTGAGAAGGTCTATGACACAAGCATTGCGCTAAGCTACTTCAACCAGGCGCTGATTGCGAACATTGAAGTCCTGAACGAGCTCAGGAAAAGCTATTTCAAGCTGTTCGAGCAGGAAGACAGGATGCATTTCTCAGAATTGTATTCAGATGCGCTGCAGATACTTGACACAGAGAAAATCCAGAGGGAGCTCCTGTCAAACCTGTTCAATATGCAGTCGATACTGACCGCGAACAAATTGAGCCAGTTCATGAAGGGAGTTGCCTTCTTTGCGCTGATAATCACGATACCGACATTGATAACAAACATGTATGGGATGAACCTTTCAAATCTTCCCCTTGCTGAAAACCCATACGCGTTTTACATAATCCTCGGTTTCATGACACTTGTTTCGCTAATACTTTATTACATCTACAAAAGGACTTCAGAGCAATGAGGCTTATCCTTGTAACCAGCAACAGGAACAAGGCTGCTGAGTTCCGGCAGCTTATTCCGGGAATTGAAATCGCAAGCGCAGAGTATCCTGAGCTGAGGTCTGAGGACAACTGCGAAATTTCCATGCTTGCAGCAAGGATGCTTGCCCAGAAGATGAAAAGGCCTGTCATAGTTGAGGATTCCGGGCTTTTCATTGATGCGCTAGGAGGGTTTCCGGGAGCTTACACAAAGCACGTCACTTCAAAGATAGGGAATAAAGGAATACTGCAATTGATGAAGGGCAAGAAAAACAGGAAGTGCCGCTACAAGTCAGCGATAGGATATTGCGAGCCGGGAAAAGAGCCTTTATGCTTTGTCGGGATTGAAGAGGGAAGAATCAGCAGCAAGGAGAAGGGAAAGAACGGCTGGGGAAATGACTTTATCTTTATGCCAAAGGGAAAAAGCAAGACTTACTCAGAGCTTAAGAAACCCGGGCAGCCTGGGAAGTTCAGGATTGAATCAATAAGCAAGCTAAAAGAATTCTTATCCTCCAGAAACAACTGAAAGGAGCCTTATCTCGTCAGAATCAGAAAGCTCGTCGTCAGCTATCAGCAGCTCATTTTCCCTTGCGACAAGCACTGTCTCTGGGTTTATTTTGAGCTT
>CAYJXD010000038.1:0-9960 GCA_964374085.1 uncultured Methanosarcinales archaeon
ATGCCTTCAGCGCCAGTTGCAGATTCAACAGGAAGATTTCTGGAGCTTGCTGTAAGCAGTGGATACAGGACTTATACAATAGTCCATCCTGATGAAGCTCCGGCTGAAGCCATTGGATTTGAGAAGCCATACATGCCTTCTGCGGTTTTGGCCTCATATCAGTCAGGAAATGGAATTTTGGCATTTATAGAAGGAACAATCAGAGTTGTGCCTGTTGTTGCGGACGCTTCTGCTTTTGTCTCTGTCGATGCGTCCTCCATATATGAAATCCTGCCTGATGGAAGTTTAAAGTTAGGTGGGATTGGACTTAGGCGCATAGGCATACCAAAAGGCACAGAGCTGACCCTGATTTTATCTCCGCGGCAAGGAGACAAAAGCAGCAGCCTTGAATCACTAGCAGCACAGGCTTTTTCTAGGTAAATACCACTGGACACTGGACAGTTGCCCGGGCAAAGTATATAAAGCCCCTTTGCATAGCTAAGTTCACTCCGCCTCGAAGCCGAAAGGACGAGGTTGAAACAAAACCCGAAAAGGAAGGAGGGAAAAATGGAAACAACAAATGGAACAGGCAAGAGGCCTGAGATGAAGTTCAGGGCTGGCGCTGTGTCAGCAACAATTTGGAGAAACGAGACAGAGAAGGGAAGCTACGCGTCTGTGCAGCTTGAAAGGAGCTACAAGGACGGCGACGACAAATGGAAGAACACTGGTTCTTTGAGATTGAATGACCTGCCGAAGGCAGTGCTGGTATTGAACAAGACCTACGAGTACTTGCTGATGAAAGGCAAGGACGAAAGGGAAGGTCCGATAGCGATTGAAGAGATTATGTGAAAACTCTTAAAAAAAGGTGATGATTCATGAGAAGGAAAAGCGAGATGGTTGTGATGGAAGAGGAAGAATCAATTGAACCGCTATCGTCAAAAGCCGCTGACCTGATGCAGCTCCCAGGAGTGGGAGCAGCAACAGCAGAGAAGCTGAGCACTTCTGGATATGACACTCTGCTGAGCATAGCAGTTGCAACTCCAGGAGAGATTGTTGAGATGGCTGGAGTCACTGAGCTGGCAGCAAGGAAAATAATCAATGTTGCCCGTGACAAGCTTGAGATGGGCTTTGAAAGCGCAGACGAAGTGCTCAAGAGAAGGGAAATGATTGAGAAGATATACACGAACAGCAACTCGCTGAACGCGCTTATTGGAGGGGGGTTTGAGACTGGCGCAATCACAGAGGCATTCGGCGCTTATGGAAGCGGGAAATGCGTTGCAAAGGACACAAAAGTGATTTATTTCAACAGCTCCAAATCACACCTTGAGACAATTGAGGAAGTCTACAACAAGTATTCTGCCATTAATGGCGAAACCCCCTTTGAAGACGGGTTTGTTGTTGAAGTCCCACAGGTTGAAGTCTTGGGGCTAACTGAAAAAGGCATAGAGAGGACCAAGGCAAGCGTGATTTACAAGGAAAAAACAGGTAAATTGATGCGCATTGTAACTAGGCGGGGGAGGACTATAAGGATTACGCCCTCGCACAAGCTCCTGAGCTTTGAAAATGGCGTTGCATGGAGTCCTGCTTCAATTCTAAAGGAAGGAGATGCCATAGCTTATCCAAAGGAATTGGCTGCAAGCTCAGGCTGCTCTTTAACTCCTGACGATGCCTATTTCCTTGGGCTGTTGGCAGCGGAAGGAACTTCAAACCCGTTGTCAATTATGACTTCATCTGAAACCTTAAAGAACTGGACTGTTGAATACATTATTTCCAAATTTGGCTACGAGCCAAGAGTTAGGGTTGATAATAGGAAGAACACACTATACACCGTGCTTTTCAGGCAGCCAACATACAAATTCCTTGGAATGCTAGCCAGCTCAAAATCTGGCTCAAAATTTGTCCCTGAAGAGATTTTTGGGGCAGACGAAACAACAGCTGCTGCGTTCATTTCCGGCTACATGGATGGAGACGGCCATTATGGAGATGGGACAGCAGAAGCAACGACAAAAAGCAAAGAGCTGGCAAGTGGCCTTTCATATCTCTTTGCAAAACTGGGGATATCGCTCACAGTAAAAGAAAGGCTGGTTAAGGGCAAGCTTTACTACAGGCTGAACATAGTTGGCCAGGACAGGAAATCCTTGTCAAAAATAGTTTCCAAAATAAAGGAATTCCAATACCTGCCAAGAAACAGCTCATACGGCTACCAGAGCCAATTTGCCGACTATCTCAGAAAAGTCTACAGAGAAACATTGGGAGGAAATATGGGCAGGACCGGGAAAGCGCTCGGCAGGAAAAACAATGAAGGCGAGATATTCTATGATTATCTTACCGGAAAAAAATCCCTGGCTTATGTGATGAATGAAAAAACAATGGACAGGATAAGGATGGAATTCTACAATGGGCTTGCCAGGCTGCTTGAAACAAGGGCGAAAATAAGTGGAATGGAATCCCTTTCACAGCCTGAATTTACAGATGCAATTAACTCGCTGCCGTTTGCCTTTAATTCCATTTCAGGCAAGGTGGGGCTAACAAAGGCAGGAATCAGGAATTACATGACAAGGAAGGTTGCACCGGGAAAAAGAGGGCTGGTAAAGCAAGCTCTTTTGGAAGAGATTGACAAAAGGGCCATCAAGCTTGAACACGCTCTCAAGACCCTAAAGAATGTAACTTACCTGAATTGGGATACAATTGACAAAATCGAGGAAGTGGAATACAATGACAATGTCTATGACTTTGTAGTTCCGGACGGGCACAGCTTTGTTGGAGGTGAAATGCCTACAATCATGCATAATACACAGATAGCACATGTTCTCTGCGTGAATGTCCAGAAGGAAAACCCTGAGAATGTTGCCGTGTTCATAGACACTGAAAGCACTTTCAGGCCTGAGAGGATAAAGCAGCTTGTCCCGAAAGGAATGGACCATGACAAAGTCCTGAAGAATATCAAAGTGGCTCGCGCTTTTAATTCAGACCACCAGATACTGCTGGCTGAAAAAGTTGAAGACCTGATAAAGAAGGGGCTCAATGTGAAGCTTGTCGTGGTTGACTCTCTGACAGCCCATTTCAGGGCAGAGTTTGTGGGAAGGGCAACACTGGCTGAAAGGCAGCAGAAATTAAACAAGCATTTGCACTCGCTGATGAGACTGGCGACAAGCTACAACATTTGCGTGTATGTCACTAACCAAGTCATGTCAAGGCCTGACGTGTTCTTTGGCGACCCCACTGAGGCAATCGGAGGTCACATTGTCTCGCACAACAGCACCTACAGGATGTACTTGAGAAGGGGAAAGAAAGGGTCAAGGGTTGCGAAGCTTGTTGACTCCCCAAACCTGCCTGAAGGCGAGGCAATCTTCTTCGTGGACGAAGCAGGAATAAGGGATGTTTAGCTTTTGGATTTGTTAATAGCCCGCCCGGGGCTATTCTTACTTTCTTACAAATCGCAAAATTTATATATCTGACAATCATCCATGCATTCAGGTGATAATAATGAGCGATGTTGAATTTGCAAAAGCCTCATCCAAAGGGCAGGTAGTGATTCCACAATCAATCCGGGAAAAGCTTGGAATTGAAGAAGGAACTCCTTTTGCAGTTTGGTCTAGTGGGAACCAGATTCTATTTAAAAAAATGGATCTCCCGCAAAAAAGTTGGGAGGAAGTAGCTGCGCCTTTCCGAAGAATTGCGAAAGAAAGGAAACTAACATTTGAAGATGTTGAAATGGCCATTAGAAAAGTCAGGTTAGCCAAAAAATGATTTCAGTAACGCTTGATTCTAATGTTTGGCTTTCAGGCCTTTTGTGGCGTAGAGAAGCATCAAAGGTAATTGCTCTTGCCGAGTCAAAAGAAATATTAGTGTTCACATCAAAAGATATACTTATGGAAATCTTCCGGGTTCTTCAGGAAGAGGAAAAGTTCCAGATGTTACTTAATGAAGAAGAGCTGTACCCTGTCAACGTAATTGAAAAAATTGGAAACACATCTAAAATGGTCAAAATAAAGGAGCGGCTTAATGTGGTAAAAGCAGACCCTGATGACAATAAAATTCTTGAATGTGCATTAAGTTCCAAATCAGAGTTCTTAATAACTTATGACAACCACTTGTTGAAGATTGGTGAATATAAGGGCACAAAGATGATTCACCCCACTGATTTCCTGAAGCGATTTTAGAATCCCTATTTTTAACAAACCCAAAAAAGCCAAAGGCTTTTTGGGCCCAATAAACCTTCGGTTTATTTGGGAACAGTGAGTGCCCGCCCGGGGCTATTAAGTTATTAAAGAATATCAAACTGTTCCTGGCTGTGAAATTGATTTCCTGACAGTCACAAGGCCGTGGCTCTTCAAGCTGTGAACAGCCTTGACAAAGTGTTCAGCGTCGTAAAAGCCCTTCTCATTCTTGTATATCCTGAAGATTGCATTGATGTCGCTTCCTGAGTTTTCCATGATGATCCTGGCAATGTGCTCCCTCTCCCTGAAATGCCTTCCAATCTGCCTTGAAAAGGGGGTAACGAACTTATGCCTAAGGATTGAAGGCCTTGTGATGTAATGATGGGGCTGGATTGGCTCGTGGTGGAGCTCGACATTCACGCTCTTCAATGGTTCGGACTTTCTCTCAGCCAGTCTTGACTGCCTGTTCAATCCTATCATGAGAAGCACTGCTCCGATAATCACGAATACAAGCAGGTCAGTGTTACGGAATGCAAGCGAGAGAAGCACTGAAACAATGATTATAAGGACAGCTGACGTGACCATGCCTGAGCCGCTTTCCGAAAGCTCCCTCTCCTCCTCATGCTTGTCATGGAGGGCATAGAAGTATCCCATGTCAAAGTCAGCCATGAACCAGGATAGCCTTGAAAATATAAAAAAGTTGCCATAATCTGCCCTGCACAGTAGTAAATAGAAACATTTAAATAATTTCCACTGTAAACCAGCCCATACAGTCTGAATTCTTGGATTGTATTAAGGCATAAGGAATTTGGAGGAAAGACATAATGTATGGCGACAAGGGATTTGCACCAAAGGCTGCGCCTGTGAATGTGGGCGACGAAATGGAAGTGACTGTTGAAGCAGTCGGAAAGAAAGGAGACGGAATCGTCAAGAAGGAAGGCTTCGTTCTCTTTGTGAATGGAGTGAGGAAAGGAGACCATGTGAAAGTAAGGGTCACCAAAGTCCTCAGGAACGTCGGCTTTGCCGAAGTGGTTGGCAAGGTTCCTGGCGGAGAGCCTTCAGAAGGCTCTGAAGAATCTGACGAAGAATCAGATGAAGAGTCCTCAGGCGAGGAATCTGAAGACGCTGACAGCGAGGATTCTGAAGAGGAAACAGAAGAGGAAGCTGTAGACACAGAGGACTTCGGGGAAGAAGAAAAGTAAAGACTTTTTCTTGTTTCTTTTTTATCACTTTGCAGGCAGAGCCATGTAAGAAGCGGGAATTATTTTTTATATTTTATCTAAAATTAGAGTTCATATGCGCCTGTTTATTGCAGTTGACATCAGTGAGGAAGCAAAACAAGAGCTTCTTAAAGCCCAGCAGCAGCTGCCGAAAGGAAAGCTTTCACTGGCAAAGGATTTCCACATAACACTCAAGTTTCTCGGGGAAGTTCAAGAGAGCAAGGCTGAGGAATTGAAACAGAAGCTAAAGGAAGTGAAAATGCAGAAGATTGCAGCTTCACTCTCAGGCATCGGGGTTTTTCCAAATGAGAATTACATAAGGGTTGTCTGGGCTGGAGTTGAGCCAGCTGATGAAATAATAGGATTGCAGCAGCAGATTGACAATATCATAGGAAAAGAATATCCTGACGACCACAAATTCAGCCCTCATCTAACACTTGCAAGAGTAAAGTCCGCTGATGACAAAAAAGAGTTCGCTAAGCAGCTAAAAGAAATTAAAATTGAAAAAACAAACTTTGAGATTGACTCTTTTAAGCTGAAGAAAAGCACCTTGTCTCCGAAAGGGGCTGTGCATGAGGATTTGGCTGTATTCTTTGCTAACTAAATGAACAATGTTTAAAAGCTGCTTCTTATTCCCCCTTACTATGAACCCTAACCCGGCAGACTACATTGCAAAATGGGGAGGGAAAATTGGAGGGCACTTGTTTCTCAAGAGCATTGGAGGGTTTGAGCAGCATCTCCCTGAAGCTCTTTTTCTTGGGCCAGATGAAGGGTACGAAAGAATAAGGGGCATGGCCACAGAACTGGGAATGTTCCCTGTAATAGTAAGGGGAAGCCATCCCAATGACCATGAAGGGCTTGTGGATGTTCTCGAAACAGAAACAGCTGGAGGCGAGGGTGTGCTTGAAGGTGTCATAAGGAAGATAAGGGAAAATGCCAACTGTGAAGCGGTTCATTCTTATAGCCGTTATGAGGGGCGGCCTTATGATGGAAAAACAAGGATAATGGTTGCAAGGGAGACCACTGATCTTGACAAATATTTTGAAGATGAGGAATCAGTGGCTGCTATGCGTGGAAACGCAATAGAGCACCCGCATCAAAAAGGAACCTATTTTGTTGATATCGTGTATCCTGTTGATTTCGGTGATTTGCTTTTCCACTTTTTACTCAGGGGAGGCAGGGTCTTGCAGCAGGCCAATGATTACAGGAATCCGAATTTCTCATTCGACAGGAAAAAGATTGGTGAAATTCTTTCATTATACAGAAAAGTTAGGGATTCTGGATTCATAGGAAGCGACTGGTCTTTCCAGATGGAATTCGGATGGAGCGAAAATCCGCATGAAGGAAAAGCAAACCTGCAGTTCTACCAGGCACGCCCGTTCAAGAAATTTGAGGATCGAACATTCAAGTTGTATACAGGCGAAAACTTGTACAATTGCTTCGGGATGACGGAAAGGGATGGAATCGTGCTGCCGGTGAAGAAAGTTTTTCCCTTCAATCGCGACAATGACGCTGAGTTTCAAGGGCTGCCTCACGAGTATGCTCTAGTGCCTGCAGATTTTTATCGGGTCAATGCTTACCCGCTGACACTCCAGCCAAGAGGCATGAAAGCCTATGTGCCTGCGAGCCATGAGTCATCAGGCGCCATGCTTGAGCACCTCCACTTCAGGTTTGTTAGAAAAGCAGATATCACAGTTTTTGATGTGCACCCCAATTCCATATTTGACAACATAAGGATAATATCCGACGGTGTAAGTGCCATTGCTGAGAAGGCAAAACCTTTATAAACCTCCTGAAGATTCCTGTTTCCATTGCCTAGCCATCGATGATGGCGAATGCAGCGGGCAATAAAGACTGCACAAGTTCTTGATGCAGTAAAATTAAGGATGTTTTGAGCATGGCAACACAATCAGACCAGTTTTTGATACCGCAGGACAGCTACCTTAAGGCAGGCATACACATAGGAACAAAGTTCCGGACAAAGTACATGGAGCAGTTCATCTACAAGACGAGGCCTGACGGATTAAGCGTCTTGAATTTGCAGAAGATTGACGAGAGGATAAGGCTGGCGGTAAACTTCCTGTCGCAATACTCGCCGGATGAAATCCTTGTGGTGAGCAGGAGAGAGAATGGATGGAAGGCTGTCAAGATGATGAACAAGACGACAGGGATAAGGATCATTGCAGGCCGCTACCTTCCCGGAACATTGACAAACCCGAAGCTTGAGAAATACACAGAAGTGAAGGTTTTGCTTGTGACTGACGCATGGCCTGACAGGAACATAATAAATGACGCCATGAAAATAGGAATACCGGTGGTTGCGCTGTGCGACACGAACAACCAGGCAAATAACATAGACTTGGTTATTCCTTGCAACAACAAGGGAAAGAAGAGCCTCGGGCTGCTTTTCTGGATTTTATCCAAGGAATACCTGAAGAGGAAGGGCACCATCAAGGATGCTGACTTCAAGCCCACAATAGAGGACTTCACCGACGAGTAAAGCTGCAGCTAAGAAAACAGTTTCTATATCCTAACCAAACAGGGCCGCTATCATTCCTCGAAATCCATGTCATAGCCGACCATGAAGCCCTCTTCCTCAGGGCTCAACTCGTCGTCTTCCAGCAACTGCGCAGCAGTCCCTGCCTCGTATATGTCATGCTCCATTTCTTCGTCCATTGAAAACACCTTGGAAATATGAATAGAAAGATTAATATATACTTAACCCATATACAATATAGAGTATATAGTTTGTTTAATATTATAGTTGGGGGCAAAAATGGATGTAAGAAGGCTTGTGAGCTTTGGAAATTCCTCTTTTGTAATTTCCCTCCCAAAAGCGTGGGTGATAAAGAACGGGCTCAAGAAAGGAGACATGCTAAGGATAGAGGAAAGACCATATGAGCTGGTTGTAAGCGCCAGGGAAGAGGGGAAGAAGAAATTAAGCGAGACAGTCATAAATTGCGAGGGAAGGAACCTGAATGAGCTGAAGACAGAGATAATAGCAGCGTATGCAAACAACTCGAACATAATCAAGATTTCCGGAAGCAACATAAAGAACATTTCTCCAAGCATAAAACAGATAGTGCATGGGCTATTCGGGATGGAAGTGATAGAGGAAACATCGTCAAACATAACAGTGAAAGACCTTCTTGACGTGAGCGAAGTCTCAATTGACAGCATAGTGAAGAGGATGGACATACTGGTAAAGTCAATGATGGAAGACTCGCTGTTTTCAGACAAGCTTGAGAGCGTGCTGGAAAGGGACAATGAAGTGAATCGGCTTGCGCTGCTTGCTGTCAGGATTTTCAGGGCTGCGACATACAACCCGGGAATGCTGAAGATATTCAACACAAACTACTGGGACATGTTCATATCAAGGCAGGTGACAGTCCAGCTGGAGCACATTGGCGACTACACAAAAAGAATTGCCAAGCTCATGAGGGAAAACAAGCCAAATGACGATCTGAAAAAACTGTACTTGCAGCTCACAGCGAGATACAGGGAGGCAATGAAGACATACTACAACAAGGACAAGCCCTCTTCATACAAGCTCGAGACTGACTCCAAGAAATTCATGCAGATGTGCGACAAGCTGCTTGAAAGGAAAAGGGATGTTGCAATGACCCGGACAATAGAGCTGCTCAAGCAGATGACAAAGTCAATAATGTACATTTTAAGGGGAACAATGGAGCACGACTAGAAGAGCTTGAACCCCTTGTCCTTTATTTCCTCAAAACCCTCCTGCTTTATCTCAAACAAAATCTCATTGTGCGGAAGGTGCCTGTGTCTCTGCAATACGGCAATCCGCTTCCCGGCGTGAAATGTCTTGAGCTCTACAAGGCATTTGCTGTTGTAAGTTATTATGTCACCACCAACCATTTTCACTCCTTTCCCGCCTTCCATGTCTGAATAGACCTGGTTTGTCATTATGACTGGAATGTTCTTTGTCCTTACAAGCTCCACAAGAAGCGAGACCTGCTTGCCCAGATTCCTGTTAAGCTCTGCATTTTCATTGCTCCTCTCTGACCTGTAAAGGTTTGCAATGGTGTCAATCACGACAATGCCAATCTTTGAGTTCGCCATTGCCTTAAGCCTTTCTATGACTTTCCACTGCTCATCAAAGTTAGTGGGCTTAAGGAAGAGAATGTTGTCCATCACTTTCTTGTTCGAGCCGGTTAGCTGGTCAAGCCTTGTTATTGAAAAGCCGCCTTCAGTGTCTATGTATATCGCCTTCTTGCCTGAAGCAGCCACTGACAATGCAGCCAAAAGGCAGGCTGTTGTCTTCCCAGAGCCTGCAGGGCCGTAAATGGTTGTGACAACATCATTCTCAAAGCCGCCTTCAAGAAGCCGGTCAAACAGTTCAGAGCCTGAACTCGTCTTTTCACTCATGCCCTTGGTTATCCGGGGCAATTTTTAAAGTATTTGCTTGACAAATTTCTCCATATCCCCGCTTTGTCCGGAATCTCAATTTATCTTAAAATCAGCAGTGAGGCTGCTGCTCCACCGATAATTATTACAGAGGAGCGCCTGCGTCCGCCAATAAATACCTGAATACTTACAAAACTGATTTAAAGACTCTCCGAACAAAGCCCCATATCCCG
>CAYJXD010000039.1:0-9587 GCA_964374085.1 uncultured Methanosarcinales archaeon
TTAAACATCCTTGCCTCTCTCTTTACTTCTACCAGGTCAAATATCTTGATTTTTGGTATGAGAGGAAGCAGCAGGAGCACAAACAGCAGTCCAATAAGAAAGCGGGTGAAGAAGTCTGTCTGCAATGAAACTATGCTGAATGAGTGCAATACAAGGAAGACAAGCAGCACAAGCACCAGGAAGAAATACAGCAAAACAGCTACTTTGTTGACTTTTTTCGCCATTATACAGGACTCGGATTTCTATTATTTAAGCCTTTCCCAAAAGCTTCCTGTAAAGCTCCATGTGCCTCTTCACGTTCTCTTCGATTGTGAATTTCCTCAGCTTTGACTTGTGGTATTTGCCCTTGCTTGCCTTTTCTATGGCTTCGGCTATTGCCTTGGGGTTTCTTGGCTCAACAAGGAGGAATTTCCCTGACACCACCTCTGGAAGGGATGTGGCGTTGCTTGCAATGACTGGCTTTCCCATTGCGCATGACTCTGCTGCAGCATACCCAAACCCTTCGCTCAGGCTTGGGACAATCACGCAGTCAGAGGCAGCAATGTACTCAGGCAGCTCATTGTAGCTTACTGGGTCAAGCAATAAAAACTTGCTCTTGTCTGCTTTCTTGAGGATTTCAATGAACTTACTGTAGCTTTCGCTGTAGTCTTTTGCAACTATGAACAAGAACTTGGCATTTGCCCGAGACATTGAAACTGCTTTTGCAGCGTATTCCATTCCCTTGCTTGGCGCTGCCCTGCCATAGACAAGGCATGCGAAGCTTTTCTCCAGGCCCAGCTTTTTCCTGATGCCCTTTCCGCTGTGCTTCTTCGGGTCAAAATGGCTGTAATCAACTCCGTTGTAAATCACAGATACCTTTTTCTCGTTTATCCGGCAGCTTGTAGTCAGCTGCTTTTTGGTTGAGTTTGAAACGCAAACAAACCTGTCAAACCCAAGCATATAAATCGGCCTTTCAAGGAGCTCGTGCATCAGGCTTGCGTATTTGTCCATGCTCGTGTATTTGCCCCATTTCCCAAGCCATACTTCGTGCACTGTCATCACGCATGGCTTTCTCGTGAGTTTGGAAGCTTTCCATGCTGGAAGCGCTGAGTTGAAAGTGGTCGTATGAATTATGTCAGCTTTTCTTGCAAGGCTTATTGCTTTTGGTATCGCGAGAAAAGTGAATAAGTACCTGTTTATTGTGCTTATCCTGTGTATCTTCACTCCGTTAAGCTGCTCATTCTTTTTTGTTCCTTTCAGCTTCCGTGTCAAAACTGTCACACTGTTGCCTTCTTTCGCCAGCCCTTCTGCAAGGTTCTTGAACAGTGTCTCAGCCCCTCCCTTGAACGGCCAGTAATTGTCCAGGATGAAGAGTATGTTCATTTTATGAATTCCACGTTTTCCATTTTTTCAAATTCCTTGTCCCCGGTCACGAACAAAATGCCGTGGTCCATCGCCAGCACATAGCCAACACAGCCGATTAATGAAAAATTTTTCGGTCCCTTGTCCTTGTTTAGCTTCATTAATGCAGCTTTCCTAAGTGAGTCCTTATTCGGTCTCATGGAGAATCTGGAGACAAAGGCATAATATGCTTCTGCTTCAGAATAATTGTTTCGCTTAAGCACATAATAGAGTTCTGCAAGGTTGAAATCAGAAGTGACAAACCTTACCTGTTTATACTTGTCATAGCTGGGATTGTCCTTGGACATTTCAACCAATGCATATGTGTCTAGAAATACGGCTGTGGTCATTTATTCCAGGCTTCTCTTGCTTCGTCTTTTAGCTGCTGCCCGGTCTTTTTGGTCTTGAATGTCCCTCTGAATTTGCTGAAGTCTGCTTTTTTTATAAGCATGAATGTCTCAGGCTCGTTTAGCTTGATATTCTCTGCTTCAACTACTTCATTTGGGATTATTATTCCGATGGAATCCCCCCACTTCCTTGGTTTCGCCTCAAATTCCATTCAAATCACCAAATATAATTAAATTATATCAGCTATAAAAACTTTTCTATTTCTTCTTCCTCTCAGCGCTTTCAATGGCAACTTTCCTCACGACTTCCTCGAGCTTCTTCTGGTTTTTCATGGATGTCCTGTATGTGTAGAAGGATGCTGCTGTGAGGAACATGAATCCGAGTATCACCATGAAGTCAAACTTCCTTGCTATGTTCAGCGTCCTTACAAATGGGTCAAGGACATTTGGAACCAGTGTCACAACAACAAATGCAGCCGCAACCAGCGTCCATATGGCCCATTCATTCACTGTGAATTCCTTCCTCTTGAAGTTGAGGAATGCAAGGTAAATGAAAAACATCCCGAAAAGCGCCCCGACTATTTGTATCCACAAAACCATTTTTCACCTTGTGAATTTCCACCAGACCATTTTCATCGCGATTGACAATCCGTCAATTGCTGTTGTTCCCTTGTACTTGTCGTGGTATATCGTAGCTATTGGGATGTGGGAGTATTTAATTCTGTGCTTTCCAGCAAGGGCTATCATCTCTGACTCCACACTGTAGTCTGCTGCTGTCCACCTTATTTTCCTGTATGTCCCGGAAGTGAATGCCCTGTACCCGCACTGGGTGTCTTTTATCCTCATTCTGAAAAGGGTTTCTATTGCCTTGCTTATTATCCAGTTCCCGATTTTCAGCACGATTGGCATCTGTCCCCCCAGTTTTCTGTATCCGAAAACCATTTCGCTGGTGTCCAATGCCTTGGCGAATTTCGGTATTTCATCCGGGTCATGCTGCCCGTCTGAATCTATCAGGATTATCGCATCAGCGCCTTTCCTTAATGCGTAGTCGCAGCCTGTTTTCAATGCCGCGCCCTTCCCCAGGTTGACTATGTGCCTGAGCACTGTTGCCCCTGTCTTCTTTGCCTCTTTGTAGAAATCATCCCTGCTTCCGTCGTCAACTATTATTATCCTGTCAGGGCTCATGTGCTTCTTTATTCCTTCAGCCACTTCAATTATGTGCTTTTCCTCGTTGTAGCCGGGAACTACAGCGTATAGGTTCATTTTATTTTCTCAATACTTACCTTGAAATAGATTGTCTTGTTCCCCAGCGGATGCTGTGAAGGGTCTGTTCCATAGCCTTTTTCCGGAGGCACTTTTATTGTCTTCTCATCTCCAGTTTTCATTCCAAGCATCTGCTCCTCAACCCCTGATATTACCTGGCCTTCGCCCATTTTGAATGTGAATGGGCTGCTGTTCGCTGTAAAGCTTTCATCCTTTGTTATGTTTGCGCTTCTCCAGTTGTGGATTGAGCTGTCGAACACCTCTCCGTTCTCAAGGTATCCGATGTAGTTGAAGCTCACTGTGTCTCCTGGCGCGATTTTTTCCTTCTTGACAAATTCTTTCTTTATATTCGCCTCTCCTCCTTTCCAGTCAACCTTGTAAACGTAAATCTGCGCGCCTGTTATGCTTCGCTGGTATGTCAGGAGCTTGAAGTGCTTCAAACTATGACCCTGCATCATGAACATCTTTGTGAACATGCTTGCATTCAATTCAGGCGCTGAGAAGCTTATCTTGTAATTTTCCCCTTCTGGCGTGATTATTGCCGCAAGGTCGCTGACAGCTATGTCATCAGCATTCCTTGTTGTGGTTTCAACTCCTTTCTCTGTTGCGAATGTGGCTGTCCTGAAATATCTCTTTGGCCCTTCCACGTCAAAGCGCACTTCCCTGCTTGTGAAATTCACCCTTATTGGTATTGGCCCCTGGTTTGTGCCGAATATCGGGGTGTAGCAGACTGCAGATTTGTCTTTCCCGAGTTCACAGCCCCATTCAAACTGCTGGGAGTTTTGCAGGGCATAGCTTGGCCATGGGCTTACCCATGAATTGCCTTGCGCGTCGTTGAACGCCTGTATGTCATAATATGTCTGCTGTGCATTGTCCTCTGTGTAATTGAATTTCTTCATCATTTCAGCCACAGCCTCCTGCTCTGGCTTTGCCTTGAGCCTTTCCCAGATGTATGCCCTTTCAAAGTTCCAGCTTCCGAAATGCCCCCATACCCCTGACTTTCCAATCATGTCCTCTGACGCGATGAAGTATGCTTCCGGCGGGCTGCAGTGCGAATATTTCAGGACTTCCTCTGACTCGGGGTCAGTTAGCTTGTATGTTTTTGCCAATGTTTTTTTTGCCTCTGCCCTGTCCAGCTCAAATATGTCGTAAAGGATGTTGACTGAAAGGAGCGTGTCATTGTTCATCTCGTAGAGCTTGTTGAACGCGTCATTTCCTCCGCAGTCGAGCATCCTCAGTATTCCGACAGCCATCTCCTCGTTGTCTGTCCTGAGTATTTGCCCCACCCAGTGTGCCTGCGGGCTTCCTTGTGTTGTGCCGTCAAATGTCACAGGCCTTTCAGCAAGCGCTTTGAAGTGGTGGCCAAAATCCCACCATGAGGTTATTATCGCGTTCTTGGAGGAATTGTCCCTTATTGCCGCGAGTGAGTTAAACCACGCGTCGTTTATCATCGGCGAGTCCTGCTTTCCGACGCTGACTGCTGTCCCCCAGACATTCGCAGGGAAAACAAAAAGGACAAGCCCCAGAGAAATCAGGATGACACTGGTCAGGAGCCTGTTTATGTGCAGCTCCCTTGAGAAGAAATTGTTTACGTGCCTGAAAAGGAAGCCTACGAATGCGCCGAAAGCTATGCTGAATGCAGGCGCCATGAGCAGGGCAAACCTTATTCCCTTTGTTGTCGCATAAATTGTCACCATGAACCAGATTATCAGCAGTGTTGCCAGCTTCATGTCTATCTGCTCGCCCTTGAAGGCAGCGTAAAGCACCTTTAATACAATGGGCAGCGACAGGAGAACAACAAACCACACAGGCAGGAATGAGCCTCTTATGAAAATCAGGACCATCCAGTAGAAGAATGAGGCTGCTATGAAAATCAGCTCTTCAGCGTCCAGCTTCCTCTTTATGATAGTGGCTGCGATTCCCATTAGGGCTATGAGAAATAAAAATGGCCCTCCCATCTGGCTGACAACAGAATTCACGTCTCCTTCGTTAAGCTCTGCAACTGTTGTCAATACGTTTGGCCAGAGGCTTTCCATCACTGGCGTTTTCAGCCTTGTGAACCCTACCGAGCTAAGGGGCACAGAATAAAATGTTTCCCAGCTTGAAAGCAGCGATACGCTTATTCCTGAAAGCAAAAGGAAAACTGCAAGGATTAGCGCTGATGACTTCATTTCTTCGCTTTTAATGAAGCTGAACTTTCCCTTCATTATTTGCGAATGGTTTGTCAGCGCAAAATATCCCATGTAAATTATTATGACAGCAACGAGATAGTCAAATATGCTCCACCACCCTCCCCAGAACCTTGAATACAGGCCGATTGAAACGCCAGCAAGCCCTGCAAGGATTAGCTGCCATTTCCTGTGCTTTGCCTCCAGCGCCCAGAGGAACAGGAAAGCCGAGAGTACAGAACAGAACAACACCCATATGTCTGAGTCTGCATGCCCCCACAGGCTTCTGGTCAGCGTTGAAGGGCTTATTGCCATCATCAATCCTGCAAAAAAGCCTGCAACATTCCCGCCAATCTGCCTTGCAATCAAAAACACAAGAATCGAGACCATGGCCATCACCACTACAGGCGTAAGCATGACAGCATCTATCAATGCCATCCCCGGGTTGAATATCCTGAGGATATAGAAAAGGTATGCCATTGAATACGGGTGGAAGGTGTCTTCAGGCTCGACAAACCTTCCGTTTGGCGCAAGCTGGAAAGTGTCATAGCTTCTTCCATCCTTTATTGTGTCCCCAGGATAGCCATGGTCGACGATGTTTATTGCATATCTCCACCAGTAATACGGGTCTATGTCCTGCATGTACATCCTTCCAGTTCCGTCCTGGAAGAACGAGTTGAAATAATCCTGGGTTTGTTTTGTCTGCTGTTTTACGCTCATCTGCTGGCCAGCATACTGCCCTGCCTTGAATGTGTAGATGTCATTCTTCATCGCCCTGCCAAACTCCTCATCAATGAGCTTGGCTTTCTGCTGGTCAGGGAGATTCGGGTATTGGGAAACAATTACGGTTTCTATGTCTGACCTTATCGTTCCATACACGCTTGACTTTGCCCAGTCCTCTGTGAAGGCCATTGTTGACGGAATCATCCTGACATAAGTCCCGACAGCAACTATTATTATGATGGCAAGAATAGGAAGCAGCATTCCTTTTTTGCTGTCAAGGAAGGTCGAAATGCCTTTTATGTCAACAGAGACTTCCTCTTCATCAGCCTTTGATTTCCCAAGTTGACTTTTGTCTTTAGGCTGCCCCTTGAACAGCGATTTGAACTTGCTGCCAATGTCTCCCAAATCTATTTCTTCATCGTCTGTTTTTGCATGATGCTTAGTTTCATGTTCTTTGTGCTCTGGCTTGTGTTCCTTGTGCTCTGCTTCGCGTTTATGGTCTGGCTTGTGCTCAGGTTTGTGCTCTGCTTTGCTTTTCTTTCCGAAAATTCCTGAGAAGTCAATGTTTATTTCGTCTTCAGACTCGGGCTGCTGCTCAGGTTCATGGTGTTTTTCAGCAGCAGGCTGCTTTCTCTCTGCAGCAGGCTCAGCCTTTTCATGCTCTGCATGCCCTTCTTTTTTTTCTTTTCTCTTGAAAGGCCAAACCTTCTTAAGGTCTATGTCCAGCTCGTCTTCGCGGTTCTCTTTTTCCATGCATCAAACCCGTTTTTGCGCAAACTGGATTTATATAAAAAGGTATCTGTAGCTTGTGATTTGTATATACAATATGTGCGAAAACATTTTAAATTAAATCATTAACTAATTAATATATGGCTATATTAACTGACGCTGTCCAAAGGGAGCTTGAAAAAGGGTTTGATTCTTTGGGTGTGGTAATAATTCCAGGAAAGCCTTTGATGGATCTTCCCTCTCAAGCTCATTTGGATGCGTGCGCAAGTCTGGTTAAAAGCTACCTTTCAGGTCAAGGTATTGAATTCACTGGTATAGGGGCAACTGTTTATCGAGGAAGGAGGGCAGAGTCCATTTCTGCTCGCCTTAATCCTGGCCAGGTAAGGCTCCTTGGAAGCTTGGAATGCGTTCATGCTATTGAAGCAGCATATGAAGACTGAAAGACTAAATCAGAAACCTCGCAAAATAAGCCAGCCTTGGCTCGCCCATGAGCAGCTTTACCATGAACTTTGACGGGAAATCCCTGTCATAATCCTCAAGTATTTTCCTGTTCCTGTCCTTGTTGAAAATGCCGATGAGCTTGTTGTAGTCATTTGGCTTGAATTTATTCATTACTTTCCTCATCATCAAATGCATCCACAGGTCTTTTCCAATCTTTTTTCTCCACTCGGTGCTGTAATCCTTCCTTTGGATTATTGAATCAACAAGCGCTTTTGCCGCGATGTGGCTCTGCATTATTCCCCCGAGTGTTGTTGCCTTGACCATTGTTGCAGCGTCGCCAACAGTGTAGACATTCCCGTTCTGCGTCTTCACTTTCGGGTCAAACAGGGGGATTGGGCCTGCCTGCTTTGCAATCAGTTTGCTGCTGTATTCATTTCCAAGGATTTCTGTGCAGAATGAGTCAAAATACTTGTGCGGCTCTTTTGCGCACGCTATTCCAATCCTAACTTTGTCTTTTGACTCTGGAACTACCCATGCTATTCCATCTCCGCTTGGGTAGAAGTCAATTATGTTCTCGTTTTCCATTTTTGCAGTTGCCTGCAGCCCATAATATAATGTCCTGTTTCCGTATAATCCATTGTTTTTGGCAACCTTGCTTGCAGGGCCGTCTGCTCCAATCAGGATTTTTGTCTCTGTTTCAAGCTCCTCTTCATTTTTCAGGTTCTTGACTTTTATTTTCTGCTCTTCCCCATCTTCCTTGTTTTCCATGTAGACATGGCCGAGCTTGTATTCAGCCCCTTCTTCCTTTGCGAGCTTTGCAACGTGCTGGTCAAGCTTGTCGCGGAAGAAAATCTTGTTTGGCTGCCTGAATTTTATTTCAGCATACTGCTTGTTTGGGGCATAAATCCTTGCTGTCTCTATTTCGTTTGCGACAAATTCCTTGCTGGGCTCAACCAATTCGTCAAAATAGGAAGTTAGTATGCCAGTGCAGGCTACAGGCAGCCCTATTGTGTCATTTGCCTCGAAAACCTGCACATCAAGCCCTTCCCTTGCAAGAAGCAGCGCAGCATAGTTCCCGGAAGCGCCTGCACCAATTATTGTAATCATAGAAAGCAGGATGGCTGGTTCATTTATATTGTTTTTTAATTTCCATATAGTAGCCATTATATAATAGTTCATTCTAATGCCCATTATAGAATAGTGACAAAAGAAAAACTTTTTATACAAGAGCCATTTTATCTGGCTAAACCGCCATGTTGCGGCCATATTATATTTCAAAAACAAAATTCGGGGGGATGTTGATGTCTATGTCTAAAGGTCGTGTTGGTATCTTAACAGGCGCTGTTCTTGGCGCAGCTGGTTTGTATTTCGGCGCCATAGGCCCGGTGTTGGGTCAGGGTGCTGCTCAAACAGCAACTCCAACTCCAACTGCAGTATCAGGTGCACCTTCACCGACAGCAACTCCAAGCTCATTGCAAGCAACTGTTGTTGCATTGTCAGCAGAGGTTGCAAGAAATGCTTCAGGACATGTTGCTCTTTCAACACAGGTTGCAAACTATGCTTCAGCACAGCAAAAAGTTGATGCTGCTCAGGATAAAAGAACAGATGGGCTTGAAGGAAGAATGGTAAGCGCAGGATATGCTCTGCTTGGAACTCCAATGGCAGCAGCAAGTCCAGCTGTCACTTTGACTCCAGCTGCCCAGGCAGCTACAGGAGCAGTCGCATTGACTGCAACTCCAGGAGCTAGCGCATCTCCAACTTATGCTGCATCAGCAGGTGCAACAGTGACAACAGCACCATCTTACACACCAACACCGGCTAAGCCATTGGCATGGAATGGCCTTTACGCTGGATATGGCAGGACAAGGGACTTGGTTAATGTTAAGCATGTTAATTTGTTAGAGGAAGGAGTTGAGAAGATTCTGCAAGAAAATGTTAAAGCAGTAATTGATGGTCTTGATGGGAAGTTCAATGGATTGTACCTTGGCGTCAAGGCTAATGAAAATGCCAATGCCTCAGTCACACAGCTTATGGCTTATGTTGACGACAGGGGAGATAATGGTGTCGTCAAGGGCGGAGAGGCAAACCTGAATTTAAGAACAGGCGTAACCGTCTTTGATTTTGGCAATGACCAATATGAGATTGCCGTTACTTCAAGGCTGGGTGAAAGAAGGGCAACAAGGTATTTCCCTGTTGACAAGGCAACTGCCTACAGAATTGCGCCAGGATTGGCGGATGCGCCTACACCTAAGCCGAAGAATTAAGCTCTGGGTGGAGGCTTAAGTCTTCGATGAGGTTTTGCTAAATGAAGAATGACAAATGGGCAGTTGCAAAGCTTGCTTTCGCATTGTTCATGTCTTTAATCTTTATTCTTGGGCCAGCTTCATTTGCAGGCGCAGATTCTTGGTTGAATGACTGGTCTGATCCAACGCTCCCTGATCCAGGGGAGCCTGACCCTACTTTGCCGGGCGACCCAACTAATGAGCCTACTGAGCCTGGTGAGCCTGATCCTACTATTCCTGGTGAGCCTACTGAG
>CAYJXD010000040.1:0-9499 GCA_964374085.1 uncultured Methanosarcinales archaeon
CAAAAACATTTAAATACACGGCTCAAGCCCTTGGAATGATGATTGACAAAAAGGATTTTTCTGAGCTGAAGAAGGAGATGGAGAGGCTTGACAAGAAGCGGGAGCAGACAATAAGCCTTTCCCGGGATATAATAAGGATTTCAAAGCGGGCAATCTATTCTGTCCACAGGGATGAGCTTCCAGAGGCAAGGAAGCTAATTGACGAGATGAGGAAAAAGCTTTCAACCCTGAAATCGCTTGCTGAATTTGAGGAGTCCCATTACAGGATTGCTGTGCAGGAGTATGTGGAGGCTGCATGCTTTTATTCTGTTGTGTCTTCGAAGGAATTGCCCACCCGTGGCAAGCTCGGTGTTGAGGCTGAATATTATCTTCTTGGTGTTTGCGACCTTTCAGGCGAGCTTGTCAGGAGGGCAATAAACGCGGCAATAAAGGGCAACAAGGCAGAGGCGCTTTTCATAAGGGATTTTCTTGACGCAATTTATGGCGAGCTTCTGCAGTTTGACTTCAGGAATTCTGAGCTTAGGAGGAAGTTTGACGGAATCAAGTATGACCTCAGGAAGCTTGAGGATCTCGCTTTTGAGCTGAGAAAATGATTGACCCTGAGTTCGTAAGGAAGCAGGCAAAGCAGATAATGGACGAGTTCATCAAGGCCCTTGACAGGGTTGGGGCAATAAAAGAAGAGTATGGACTTGAGCGCGAAGATCAGACTAGAGTTCCAGGCTCCCCTGATTTTCCAGGGTTCAGGGAAAGGATGTTTAAAAACGCGCCGAAAAAGAATTCTGATTTCATTGTGATGGAGAAGAAGAAATGGTGACAAGGGAGAAGCTTGACAGCCTCAGGAAGGGGAAAATCACTGCTGTTGCCAATGTCGAGGGCTTTCTCAGGGAGATAAAAAGGCAGAAATCGCTTAATGCTTTCCTTCATGTCAACGAGAATGTTGTTGAGCAGGCAGGTGAAGTTGATAAAAAGCTAAAGAAAGGAAAGGCAGGGAAGCTGGCAGGCCTTGCGATTGCAGTGAAGTCAAACATAAATGTCTCGGGCCTCCCAATAACCTGCGGCTCGAAAACACTGGAAAATTATTACGGGACTTATGACGCCGATGTGATAAAAAAGATTCGGGCACAGGATGGCCTCATCATAGGCATGACTAACATGGACGAGTTTGCCTGCGGCAGCTCAGGCGAGTCATCTGCATTCGGCCCAACAAATAATCCGTCTGCTGCCGGAATGATTCCCGGAGGCAGTAGTTCAGGCAGCGCTGCTGCTGTTGCAGCAGGGCTTTGCGATCTTGCCATTGGCTCTGACACTGGCGGCTCTGTAAGGAATCCTGCGTCGCATTGCGGCGTTGTTGGAATCAAGCCGAGCTACGGGAGGGTTTCAAGGTTTGGCCTCATAGACATGTGCATGTCTATCGAGCAGATAGGCACGCTTTCAAGGGATGTTTACGGCGCAGCCCTGCTCCTCGAGGTTATTTCAGGGAAAAGCAGCTATGACGCTGTCACAAGCAATGCAAAAGTAGGGAAATATTCTGATGCCTCGGCCAGGAAGCCAAAGTCAATAAGGATTGGGCTGAGCAGTGATTTTGAGAAGCTGTGCACAGACAAGAGGATTTACTCTCTTATCAATGAAAAAGTGGCTGCATTCGCAAAACAGTTTGGAAAAGTGCAAAATGTTTCGTTGAAGTATGTTGACCTTTCAATCCAGGCTTATTACCCGATTGTTTATGTAGAGTTTTTTTCTGGCACAAGGAAATTTGACGGCAAAAAATACGGCGCAAAGATAGAGGATGTGTGCGGCGAGGAAGTCTTGAGGAGGATAATGGGCGGCATGGAGATTTCAAGGGCAGAGCACCATGGTTCCTATTACAGGAAGGCCCTGATGGCAAAAAAGCTTATCGCAAGGGATTTTGAGGAGGCATTCAGGAAAGTTGACGTGATGATGCTCCCAATCACCCCTGTCCTGCCGCACAGGATTGGAACAAAAATAACAGACCCAAGGGTGATGTATGGCTACGATGCATTCACTATACCTGCAAACCTTTCAGGTGTCTGCGCAGGAGTTATTCCTGCAGGTAAGATTGACAATATCCCTGTCGGCCTCCAGGTCATGGCTCCTTCCTTCAAGGAGGAGATGCTGGTCAGCGTCATGTCTGCATGCGCAGGTGATAATGTTGCTGCTTGAATGGCTTGGCCATGCTGGATTCAGGATTTCTGCCGGAAAGACAGTTTACATTGACCCTTTCCAAATCAGCTCTGGAAAAAAGGCAGATATAATACTCGTAACCCATCCCCATTATGACCACTGCAGCGTTGAGGACATCAAGAAAATAGTTGCGCCCGAGACAATTATAGTTGCCCCGATTGACTGCCAGGGCAAGATTGCCTCAGGGAAAGTCCATTATTCTGAGTTCAGGAACCTTGCCCCTGGTTCGCACGCTGCAGTGTATGGCTGCTCAATTTACGCTGTCCCTGCTTACAATAAGGGCAAGCCTTTTCACAAGCGAGCTGATGAATGGTGCGGGTATGTTATCGAGATTAACGGCAAGAAATTCTACCATGCCGGGGACACTGACCTGATTGATGAGATGGCAGGAATCAGGGCTGATGTGGCATTGCTTCCTGTTGGAGGAACTTACACGATGACTGCTCGCGAAGCAGCTCAGGCTGCAGCCATAATGAAGCCAAAGCTTGCAATCCCGATGCATTACGGCAGCATTGTCGGCTCAGCATCTGATGCAGAGCTTTTCAGGAATTCAGTTGCGAATTCAAGGGTGGAAATCCTTGGGAAGAATTCGCCGATAGAAATTGATTAATAATTTAGTTTATACCGGATCAGCGCCCCAATCCCGCCGAGTCCGTCAAGCTTCTTTCCTGGCTCGTTCTCTGAGTTTATTATGAAAACTTCTCCAGATGCCTGGTCTGCATTCCTCATTATCTTGTCTATCCTCAAAAACGAGTTCTCTTGCCTTGTTTTCTGAATCAGGCCGTCTGTCACAAGCAGTATTTCAACAGCGCCTGACTCTGCTGCCCTTTCCACTTCATTAATTCCATAAGCAGCCATTGCCTGCCGTGATATCTCTGCGAACAGGCTTTCGACAAGGTTTGCCTCTTTTGAAATTCTCTCTTTCCTGAGCACTTCCTTGAGTTCAGGCCTTTTCAGCACTTCATTTATGCCGCCCTGCACTGAGCTGCACGTCGCCATCACCATTTTTGACTTCAAGGCGTCATTTCCCAGTTCTTTCATCAGCTCTTCCTTCCAGAATGACGGAGATGCAATTATTATGTGTTCAGGAACTAGCCTTTTCTCATAGTCTTTTAGCGCATCAATGATTTCGCGGTAAAAATTCTTTGTCTCTGTTTTCTGCGCCTTTTTTGCAACCTGGCCCTTTAGCTCTGCCAGCACCTTATACCCCTGCCCTTGAAGAAGAGCGATTATTGCCTCTTCCCTGTCAAAAACGCATATTACAGTGCTCTGCTTCTTGCTGTGGCTTGCCTCTTTCAGCCTCTTGAGCTGGTAATTCAGCCATTTGTCCTTTATTATTGTTGCAACTGTTCCCTCTTCAAAGCTGAATGTGTGATGGGCTTTTGGTATGTCGTCAGGAGCCTCTGTTATCATGCCCCCTGCCCTAAGGATGTTCGAGTATTTGTGGAACTCAACGCTTTCCACCTGCAGCTTTATCCATACTGTCTTCCTGGCTGCGGCAGAGCTCCTTTCGTCCTTGCTGCGGACCTGGACTTTCCTGACAGTCTTCCCTTTAACAAAGTCTCCTGGCTCTATCACTTGGCTGAGATACCAAAGGTCATCCAGGGTTTCCACAGCCAGCGTTATTTCGCCTTTCTTTAGAACGGATTTCAGGATTTTCATTTTGATTTTCGCCAAAGAAACCCTTTATCGGTAAGAAAAAGATTTATATATAAAGGTATTCATGTTTCCGTTGATGAAAAAGGGCCAGAGCGCTGGAAACGCTGCTATTCTTGTCGCCTCAGTTGTCGGGTTGATTCTACTTTACATCCTTTTCCTTCCTCCTGACGAGAGGGCTGAGCTGCTCGGAGAGAATGAAACCAAGGCAGTGAAAGTCTCTGAGCCTGCCCGCACCTTGCTCAAGGAAAACCCAGGCACTCTTTTCAAGTCAAAGCAGGACGAGTTTGAGCACAAAGTTAACTCTTTCAACCTTTATGCAAGGAATGAGGAGGCTGTGATAAAGTCCCTTGACTCTGTCTATGTAGAGGCCAAGCGAGGAAATTCAAAGGCAAGGTCAGTTGCCTTTTCAGTAGACCCTACAAGGACGTCAAACCCGCAGCTTGGCTTTGATGCCCGGAATCACAATGGAAGGCTTATAATCAAGCTTAATGATGAGGAGGTATTCAATGGCGAGGCTGCTGGCCAGATGACTATTGCCTTGGAGAGCCTGCAGGATGACAATGTCCTTCAATTCTCTTCTGAGGAAGTGGGTTTCCAGTTCTGGAGGACCAATTTCTATGAGATAAGGGACTTGAAGGTGAGCGCAGTTGTCAGCAACCCTGAAAACCTTGTCTCAACCCAGACTTTCATAGTTGGGGGAGACGAGGCAAATAATGTGGAAAGGGCGTCTGTCACTTATTTTGTTGACTGCAGGATAAGAGAGGCTGGTGTTTTGAAAGTGTCCCTTAACAGCGTTCTTCTTGCCTCCTCTGTTCCTGACTGCGGAAGCCCTGCAAAGATACAGGTTGACCCGTCAATAATAGCAAGGGGGACAAACTCTTTGCGGTTTGCATCTGACGAGGGCACATTCCTTGTTGACCAGGTCTTTGTCCGGACTGTCCTGAAAGAGCCTGTTGAGCCTGTCTATTTTTTTGAGGTGAACAAAACCCAATGGCGATGGCTGCAGAACGACACCTTTGATGCAGTTCTGAGGATGCAGTTCATTGACGATGATGAGGAAAAGAGGGCTGAGTTGAACATAAACAACCGCAAGACCTTCATGGATGCAGAAAGGGAAGCTAACTTCAGCAGGAACATAGACTCCTTCCTTGTCGAAGGCAACAACTTCATCAAGATAACCCCTGAGAAGACCTTCAACCTTGTGGAATTGACCATCAAGCTTGAATAAGAAAGATTTATATTTCCTCTAGCCGGATTCTGACTGTGAAAAGAGGTATATATGGCTGACCCTATACTTTCAAGGCTTGCTTCTGAAGTTGGGAGAAGAACTAAGGACACCTATGGCGCTTCAAGGGATTTTGCTTCAAAGTATGGGCCCATAGTTGCAGCCAGCTCTGTTTCTGCTGCAAAGAGCGCTGCATCAGTGGGAAAGTCAGCATTGTCTGCGTCTGCCAGCATGACTGGTTCAGGCGCAGCAAAGATAGCAGGGGCTGCTGCAGCCGGAGCCGCCGCAGCAGGGGGTGGAAGCAAAAACCTTGTAGTAAAAGGATTCAACGCAATGAAGCCAAAGGCAAGCGTTCCTTGGTATGTTCTTGTGATTGCAACGCTTTTCCAGTTCTTTGACATATTCACAAAATACCAGCTTCCAACTGAAATGAGGGCTTTCATCTATTTCTCAATTGCAGGCCTCGCTGTCCTGACAAGGATGATGTCAATCAAGCAGGCGATTTCGGTTTTCTTCGGCTCAATGCTGCTTCCTTTCTTATGGCAGCTTGTCAACGAATACATTCCTGACAGCGAAATCTCGCTGCCGATAAAGATGGCCTTCCTTGTAATCTCGCCGATTTGGGCATGGATTTTCCTTGCCTCCTATGCCCCCGGAAGCTTCTTTGGGGAAGTTTTGAGGCTGGCAGTTTTCATACTCATCATGTACGGCATCCTTTGGCCTCAGGTTTCAACAATCATGTACACATACGGCTTGGGCGATTACAAGCCGGACATTGGGAATGTTGACCCTTTGAAGATATTCCAGGAAGGGATGAAGTCAAGTTTTGAAACCCTCCAGAAAATACCTGTGGCCATCTCTGAGGCATTCGAGAATCAGATTTCCCTTGCAACAGGAGACTTCTACGGCGGCAAGGAGGACCAGACCAAGGAAAAGCTTGGAGTGTTCATCGAGGATTTCAAGCCAGACGAGCCATCATATTATGAAGGCGACATTGTGACTGCTGCTGCTGAGATAAAGGCAAGGACCCTGGCAAACCCGATAAAGATAACTCCAAAGTGCTGGGCAGACAAGGACAGGAGAGACATGGTTGAGGGAATAATCCATCCTGGAGAGATTGAAGTCGACTCCCTTGAGCAGGACATATTTGACTGCAAGTTCGCGAAGAAGCTCAAGAAAGGGACTCACACATTGACTGCTGCCGCGACATTTAATTTCGAGACTGACGCTCACCTTACAAGATACTTCATTAACAAGGAAGAGAGGAGAGAGATGCAGCACAAGGAGATAGATCCTTTCGATGTCTACAAGATTGTTGACCGCAATCCTGTCGCTGAGTTCTCAAATGGCCCTGTCCACCTTGGGATTGGGGGAACAGAGCCGCTCGAGGGGATTGACTCTGATTCCCAATTGGCTGTCGGGGTAAGCCTCAAGAACAACTGGCAAGGGAAAATCCTGAGCCTTTCATCACTGACAATTGAGCTTCCAAAAGGCTTTGAAGTTGCTGGAACTGATGCGTGCAGCCACAAGTTTAATTTTGCAAAAACAGATGATGATGGCTTTTCAGTTTACGAGCTTGACATCAAGGCAGAAAGGGCGAAGAACAAGGACAAGTTCACAGATATCAAGGAATTCCAGAATTTCAGGTGCAGGGTCAAGATAAAGCCAGGCGGGCTCAAAGACATACTTGGCAAGACAGGGATTTCAATAGTCAACTTCAGGTCCTCTACAAAATACACTTACAGCACAGAAAAAGACGTCACTGTTGAGATAAAGGAAAAGCAAAAGCCAGGAAAAGGAGAAGAGCCTGTAACTTCCTCTGAGCCTTCAGAGCCCTACGAGATTCCTGAAAGCAAGGATGTCATTGAGCTCGTCAAGTTCTACGCTGGCAAGTATGGTGTTGACAAGGAAACAGCATTGATGGTGGCATCACAGGAAGGCGGATTCCAGCACTATGGAGGAACATCAAATTGGCAGGAGACATCTGGCGGCCAGGCATCTGGTAACTGCGATGAAGGAATAAAATGCGGCGATGGGGGCTGCTCAGTTGGAGCGATGCAAATAAATGTCTGCGATAACGCGCATCCACAATGCAGGGGGCCTGTTGTTTACGAGCCGTCAAGCAGCGACATGTGCATTGGAGCCCTTTCATGCGCTGGCACTGGAGTCAATGACATAAAATGCAACATTGAGGCAGCGATAAGGTTGCTTAAGGCAAGCTATGATGAAGGGGTGACCAATCCCGTTTCTTCTTGTGTTTGTGACGAGACATACACTGGATGGAAGTATGCAATGAGGAGATACAACGGCTGCGCTTGCGGCGATGGCCATGTCGAGGCTTATGAAAGCCACAGGGATGAGGTGTCTGCTTACATTTGAGCAATTGCAATGAGACTGATGATTTTAATTTTGCCGGTAGCCATTTTACTTCTCGTGGGCTGCGAGCAGGGAGGAGGGGACGGAAAGCTTCCGTTCAGCTACGAGAACATTCACACAGGGACAGATGGTGTCAAGATAGAATTTCTCTCTAACTCGCCGCCATCAGAGCTTCCTGCGCCTTTCAAGTCTGGAAACAATTACCCGTTCAAGGCTGCAATCAAGGCCAGCAACAAGGGCGCATTTGACGTTGAGAATGGAGTCATTGCAATGACTGTTGAAAATGACTACATTGCAATGGATGAAGTAAGCAAGCAATTCTCGCTCAAGGGAAAAAGCGTCTTCAATCCTTTGGGAGACTCTGACATTATTGTCCTGAGCGCAACTACAAAGAAATTCAGGGAAGGCCAGGCTGAGAAGCACAAGACGCTGATGATTGCAGAGGCATGCTACAAGTACAGGACAGAGGTCAAGGCAGAAACGTGCATAGATACAGATGTTCTTGGCGTCACAACCAAGAAGAAAACCTGCGCGATAAAGGAGATGACTTTTTCAGGGCAAGGGGCGCCATTGGTTGTTAACAAGATTGAGCCAAAGATTTTCCCTGAGGGAGGCAGCGAAAGGATTGAGTTTGTAAAGCCGAGCTTTGTCATCCATGTTAGGAACGCAGGCGACGGCCAAGTAGTCAACCCAAATTTTGACATTGCCTCTATTTGCACTTCTGATTTTGCCGCTGACAGGAACTCTGACTTTTACAGGAGGGTATATAATGTTGTTGACATAAAGGCAACCCTTTCTGGTGTTGAGCTTGAATGCTCCCCCAGGCCATTAAGATTGGCAGGAAAAGAGGATTTCGTCAGGTGCTCTGTGAAAGACGACGGGAAAATCAGCGCTTCAACTCCTAGTTACATTGCGCCTTTGTACATCAGCCTTGACTATGGATATGCTTCTACTGTCTCAAAAGAGGTAACGCTTGTGAAGGAAGTGTTTTATTAGTAAAAATTTTATATAGCCGATGGAAAAGAAGGGTAAAATGGATAAAAAGCTGGTGTTCTTCCTCTTGATTATGGTTGTTTTGGCAGCTGGCTGCCAGCAAAAAGATTCTGGAGGCGGTGAAAAGTCAAGGTCAGGAACAAAAGGGCTTGAAATTAGCTTTGTCTCTGGCTCGCCTCCCGCTAAATTCCTGAGCGAGGGCACCATAAACATAGCCATCCAGCTTAAGAATGGAGGCTGGGAGACTGTGAATGCAGGCAACGTGTATATTTCAGGCTATGACACAAGCATTGTCAAGAGCATGAAAAACCCTAGGGGCGAGCAAATTCCAAGGGACGGGATTGGCCAGCTTGGGGGAAAGAACTCTTTTGACCCGCAGGGCGAGTTTGAGATAAAGGAGTTCAAGGCTGATGTTTCACTTGGACAGAATGTTGACGTTTACAGGCCGACTTTCCTTGTGACTGCCTGCTATGACTACAAGACCTTGGCAACTCCTGTTATCTGCATAGACCCAGACCCATTCGGCATTACAACTAAAGAGAAGGTATGCACAACAAAGGATGTTTCCCTTTCTGGAGGCCAGGGAGCTCCAGTGGCTATCCAGAGGGTTGAGGTTTCCCCAACATCAGAGAAAGTCAGGTTCAACATACAGATTGCAAATGTTGGCGGAGGGGATGTTTACGAGCAGAGCAACCAGAAATGCGACCCTTACCATCCTGACGGCTTGTCATTCAATGACCTGGACCTTGTCACTCTTGAAGAGGTGAAGATTGCAAATATTCCATTGACCCAGACATGCAAGCCCTTGACCAATGGGAAGATAAAGCTGATAAATGGCAGGAGAAATGTTTTCTGCGAGCTTGATTTGGCATCAACAGGGCTGGCAAAAAAGCCAGGCTTCAGCACGCCATTGACAATAAAGCTTGGCTACGGCTACCGCGACTCCATCAGCAAGTCTGTTGGGATAACAAAGATTCCCAAGTGACTTCTTTAGGGCAAAGTCAACTTAGATGTGTTAATAATGGTGCGACGCCTTTCCTCACG
>CAYJXD010000041.1:0-9300 GCA_964374085.1 uncultured Methanosarcinales archaeon
ATTGCATACATTACCCAGTCTCCAAAGGCAGCCAGCTCTGAAAACCATAAATAAGTTAAATATATAAAGGGGAAAGGGCAAGAGCTGAATAAAAGTGGTGATTGATTATGGCTGAGGGCTTCAACCGGATTTTCATTCTTCTTGACGAGCTGAATGCGCTTGACTCATTGCTGCCTTTCATCCTGGTTTTCACGCTTCTTTTCGCTATCCTGCAAAAAACCAAGATAATTGGTGAGGGAAGGAAGAACTTCAACGTCATAGTCGCGCTGGTCATCTCATTGATGACTGTAATCCCTCACATCATGGGCCGCTATCCTGAAGGCCAGGACCCTGTTGTGATAATCAACACCGCCATTCCAAATGTTTCTGTGGTTATAGTAGCAATCCTTGCAGTTCTCCTGCTTATCGGAATTTTCGGGAAGAACCTTGATATCGCGGGAACATCCCTTGCCGGATGGATAGCTATCGCGGCATTTGGCATAATTGGCTACATCTTTGGCTCTGCTGCAGGATGGTTTGGCGAAATGCCTCCTTTGCTCGGCTTCCTGAACGACCCAGACACCCAGGCATTGCTTGTGATGATTTTCGTGTTCGGCCTTATAATAATGTTCATAACTTCTGAGGGCGGAAACACCCAAGTCACTGGCCCTTTCGGAAAGATAATAGACGCCTTCAGGGGCGCGGTCAAGCCGCCCTAGGTGAAAATGGCAACTGTTCTTGACCTTTCCATTCTCAAGGGCTTCATGCCCTTGTTCAGCTGGATACTTTCGTTCCTGCTAGTTTATGGATTCCTTGAGGTAACCAATATCTTCAAGAACAGGGGAGTGCATGCGCTGCTGGCGTTTGTATTCTCCATAATGGTGGCTGTTTCAGGCACTGCGACGCTTGCAATAGCCGCGATGGCTCCTTGGTTCCTGGTGATAATTTTCTTTGTCTTCATTGTTTACCTGATTGGCAACTTCATGGGCATAAGCAGCGGTGAAATCCTTGGAACCATAGGAGGAAAGGGCGCGATTTGGTGGATACTTATACTTGGCTTGATAATCCTTGCTGCAGGCCTCAGCCAGACATTTGGGCAGAGGCTGCTCGAGGCCAGGAGCGGCGAGGGCAACTTCACAGCTGCACCTGCGCCAGGGCTTGCAGAGGCAGGCCACGGACAGCAAGTCCTCCTTGTGCTCACAAACCCGAAAGTCCTCGGGATGATACTTCTTTTCTTCATCGGCGCATTGACGATAGCCTTGATGACAGGGTCTGGGTAATATTTTGATTTTTGATTAGATTAATTCTAAGTCAAGGATAATGATGGTGCGACGCTTTTGCTCTAAGCAAAAGCTCTGGGGGTGCAATTTGAGCATAGCTCAAATGCACAATCACGCCATAGGCGTGATTTGTGTCCGAAGCCCAAGTTGCGCACAACTGGGCCCAATTGGCTTTGCCAATTTGGGGAACAACCCAGTGACTTGTGAGCGAGTTCGCAACGAGCTCACTCGCAAGTACCTCCAGCGCACCACTACGACTGACGACATTAGTAGTTAGTGGCTGGCGAGCCGAGGGTTGGCTCCTTCGGAGTGGCGAGAGCTTTGCCAGCAGGCAAAGCGTCCAGCCGTTAAAAAATTAAAATAAACGTATTTAGAAAAATAAAGCTATTTCTTCTTCAAGTCTTTCACTGCCCTTGACAGCTCATTCACGTTCTCAGTGAATGTTGGAAGTATTTTTTGGAACACCTTTTCCAGCGCCTTGAGCTCGCTTCCGACGTTTGTTATGTTCTGGTCATACTCATTGACTTTTGACAGCAGCGCCTTCTGCAGGCCGTCAAAGCTCTGCTTCAGGTCCTGCTGCCTCTGCTCCAATGCTTTCATGTTTGCTTCCATTGTTGATTTCCATTCTATTATCTTGTTCACGTCCTTCAGGAGCTCGTTCCATTTCTCCTCTATGATTGCCTCTGCAATCTCCTCTATCCTCTCATCAACGCCTTCCTCCTGCTGATAGTCCCCTGCTGATTCCATTGGAGCGGGTTGCTCATTGAAATAAGGCGCTCCTGGTATCTGCTCTGCGCTTCTTCCAAGCTCTGCCTGGTTCATGGCATCGAATATCTGGTGTGTCTTGTATCCAGCCCTCTGGAGCGTCTCGACAATCTGCGAGTTGGAGAGCCCCTGCTGCCTTAGCCTCGTGACATCCTCTGTTGGAACTGAAGTTCCCTGAGCAGGCAGAGGCGGCATTGGCGCTTGTGGCTGCTGCGGCCTGTCCTCTTTCTTTCCGAATAATGCCATGGGTTTTTCCTTCGCTTGGCTATTTTTAAACTTTTGCTAAATTATCAGAGCTATTTGCTGTCCTCAATCACCCTTTTCACTATCTTCTCAACTTCGTTTTGCGTGACAAAATTGACAGGCTCCCAGAGGTTAAGGTATTTCTTGAGAATGTCAACATCCTCTTTTTTCGCAAGCGTCTGCAGCTCCCTTACAATGTCATTGAACTTCTCCTTCAGGCCCTCTATCTCCTTGCGCAGCTCTGCCATTTCCACAGCGATTGCCTTGAGCTCTGAATTCGCCTTCTTTGATGAGCTGAGAAGGTTCTGCTCGTTGAGCTGTGCCCTCCGGACAAGGTTAGAATACTTTTCCTCAAGCGCCCTCACGCTGCGATTTGGGTCAGTTGGCTGCTGGTATTGCGGAGATTGTTGCATTTTGATAGGAACATATATAAATACTGAATTCAAGTTCTGCACTGTTTCCTGGTGTATTAATAGATAAATGTTTCGGTGGTTTGATGCCTGAAAAAGAAGCCTTTAGCTGGGAGGTTGTTCGCGAAGGCGAGGACAATGTCCTGAGGATTGACTGCGACACTTGCCCTTTCTTCCCTTCCCTTGAGGACAATCCCCTGGTCATGGCAAAAGCAATTGACCTTCTTGTGCAGAATCCCGGAATCAGCAGGATTGTTTTTTACCAGAAAAGGGATTATGAGTATGACTATGAGCAGACAAGGATGCTTGCAGAGATTGCCAAGCTCCAGAATGAGCTTGTGAAGCAGGGAATCGCTTCATACAGGATTTTGGGAGTCAATGCAAGGTCAGACCAACGATACTCGGAGCTTCAGAACTTGATGCACAGCACATTGAAGTCTGACCCGCTTGCAGCCTATGTTGAGCTGAAGCGAATCCACAGGCGCGAATCCATAAGGTCTGAATCCCTTCCAAAAGAGGAATCTGCACAAAACTCTGGCTACATATCATTGCTTGACAGGATGATCTCGATGCTTGAGGCAACAAGGCTGGTAAAGCTGGCAATGCCTTTCCTTGCAGGATTAAGGCCTGGCGACAGGTCTGCTTACCGTGAGCTGTTCAGGCCCATGACAAAGCCTGACTTCATGTTCACAAAGCTGATGGCCGCGTTTCCAAGCGATGCAGAGGAGATTGACTCTTACACGATTAATGACACTGAAGTTGTCATTTTCAAGGTGCCTGACAACATCAAGCTCCTTTACCACGTAACGCCGTCTGAGTTCAGGCTTTCCGAGGAAAAGTATGAGATTCTTGACGCTGCGCGCTCCATAATTTCAGAGCACAAGCCGCAGCGCTCTGAGTTTGTTGACCCTGAAAGGCTAAGGCAGGTTTTCTCGAATGTGGGCTCTGACCTGATTGAGGAGCTTGCATCGTTCAGGGGAATCAGGCTGAGAAGCTCTGAAGTGGATGAGCTCACAAGGATTCTTGTCAGGCACACCATTGGTTTTGGGCTGATTGAAGTGCTTCTTCAGGATGATAAAGTGCAGGACATAACAATCAACAGCCCGATGGGAAACATCCCAATGTTCATTGTCCACCAGGACTATGATGACTGCTTCACAAACATAATCCCAACCCCAAGCGAGGGCGATTCATGGGCCTCAAAGCTTAGGCTATTGTCAGGCAGGCCCCTTGACGAGGCAAACCCGATTCTTGACACTGAATTGATAATTCCAAACGCAAGGGCAAGAGTCGCTGTGATATCTGCCCCTCTCAATCCGACAGGGCTTGCATACGCTTTCAGGAGGCACCGCGACCAGCCATGGACCCTTCCCCTTTTCATAAAGAACAAGATGATGACTCCCCTTGCCGCAGGGCTGTTGAGCTTCATGATTGACGGCTCAAGGACTTTGCTTGTTGCAGGAACAAGAAGCGCCGGAAAAACTTCCCTTCTTGGAGCTGTGATGACAGAAATAATGAGGAAGTACAGGTTAATAACGATTGAGGACACCTTGGAGCTTCCCATCTCTTCGCTCAGGTCAATGGGCTACAACATCCAGTCAATGAAAGTGGCAAGCGCATTGACCCGTGGAACAACAGAAGTCCCTGCTGATGAAGGGATAAGAACTACGTTGAGGCTTGGGGATTCAGGGCTCATCATAGGCGAGGTTCGCTCAGTTGAAGCCCGCGCACTTTATGAGGCAATGAGGGTTGGCGCGCTTGCGAATGTTGTTGCAGGAACAATTCACGGCGACTCGCCTTACGGCGTTTTTGACAGGGTTGTTAATGACCTTGGCGTTCCAAAGACAAGCTTCAAGGCAACTGACCTGATAATAGTCGCAAACCCGATAAGGAGCGCTGACGGCCTGCACAGGTGGAGAAGGATAACGCAAATAACCGAGGTTGGAAAGTTCTGGGAGAATGACCCATTGCTTGAGAAGGGATTCAAGGACCTGATGAAATACAATTCGCAGACAGACACTTTGGAGCCCACGCTTGACTTGCTCAACGGCGACAGCGATGTGCTCAAGTCAATCGCAGGCAATGTCAAGGAATGGGCAGGAAGCTGGGATGCTGTCTGGGACAACATACTGCTTCGGGCAAAGCTGAAGGAAACGCTTGTCAGCATTTCAGAGGCGTCAAAAATGCCAGAGATGCTTGAGGCCCCTTTTGTCATCCAGTCAAATGACGAGTTCCACAGGATTTCTGACACAATTAGGGAGGAGCTCGGGTATCTTGACAGCAAGAGGATTTATTTTGACTGGAACGAGTGGCTCAAGAAAAAGGTAAGGAAAGCGCGAATATCTTAAAATGGACAAAAAGGAAATAATAGAGAAATACAAGGCAAGGCTTGAGTCTGAATTCTACGGCAAGTCCCCTGCCAAAAAAGACGAGAGCTTCTCAGCCAACTATCTTGACTTCAAGAAAGAGCTTTTGCCAAAGCACCTTTCTGCATACGAAAAATTGTGCAACTTCAGCGCAAGGATACTCAAGATTTCTCCAGACAAGAAAGCCTCTGAGCAGGTTTCAGAGTACATACAGCTGTGCCATCTTGACACGACTCCCTCAGGAACATTCAGCTTTGCAATACTTGCCTTCCTTGGCGTTGTTGTCTCGCTTTCGCTGATAGGCTATGTTGTATTCCAGTCGCTTTTCTTCATTATCTACTCGCTTATCGTGGGCGCTGTTGTGATGCTTGGCCTCATGAGCCTTCCTGAATACTTTGCAAACAGCTGGCGGCTGAAGGCATCTAACCAGATGGTGCAGGCAATCTTTTACATTGCCACTTACATGCGCCACACTTCCAACCTGGAGCTTTCGCTTGTCTTCGCATCAGACCATTTGGCACCTCCCTTGTCATTGGACCTCAAGAAAGTGCTCTGGGATGTTGAGACAGAAAAATACGGGTCGATAAGGGAGAGCCTTGACAATTACCTTGAAACCTGGAAGAAGTGGAACACTGAATTCATCGAATCATTCCATTTGCTTGAGGGCTCATTGATGGAGCCTTCTGATGACCGCAGGCTGTCAATGGTGGACAAGGCGCTCAATGTAATGCTTGAGGAGACTTATGACAAGATGCTACGGTATGCACACGAGCTGAAAGGCCCCATAACAATGCTTTACATGCTCGGCATTATCCTTCCAATACTTGGGCTTGTAATCCTTCCATTGGTTGCAAGCTTCCTGACGCAGGGCTCTGACCCTTACACTGTTGCGCTTTACATTGCCCTTTTCTACAACATAACAATTCCCCTGATGATTTATTACCTGGGAAAGAGCACCCTTTCAAGGCGGCCCACTGGCTATGGCGAGAGCGACATCAGCGATGAGAATCCTGAGCTCAAGAAATACAGGAATGTCATTTTGAGGCTGGGCAAGCACGAGCTTGCAGTGAATCCATTGTTCATTTCAGTCATCATAGGCGTTGTGCTCCTTGCCATAGGCCTCATGCCATTGCTGATGAAGCTTGTGCTGCCGAATGAGCTGCTGCTTACTGAAAGGGTTTACATGGAAGACACCCTCAGGCTGAAGCTTCTTGACTACAGGGCTCCTTTTGGGGCAAGCTCACAGGCCCTGATTGGCCCTTATGGCTTCGGCGCTGCAATCCTCAGCCTGTTCATTCCCCTTGGAATCGGATTGTCTGTCGGGATTTATTTCAGCCTCAAGTCATCAAAAGTCATCAGGATAAGGGAGCAGACAAAGAAGCTTGAGGACGAGTTTGCCTCTGCGCTTTTCCAGCTTGGCAACAGGCTTGGCGACGGCCTTCCTGCAGAGATTGCCTTTGGCAAGGTCGCTGCTGTCACAAAGGATTCAGTCACAGGCGAGTTTTTCCAGATTGTGAGCGTCAACATCAGCAAGGGAGGGATGGGATTGAAGCAGGCAATCTTTGACCCCCTGAAAGGGGCAATTGTTTCTTTTCCATCAGCCCTGATTGAGAGCACGATGAAAGTGCTGATTGAGGCATCAAGGAAAGGCCCTCTCATTGCATCTGAAGCATTGATTAATGTCTCAGAATACATAAAGCAGATTCACCGGGTCAATGAGCGGCTGAAGGATTTGATGGCTGACATAATTTCTGACATGAAGCAGCAGACCCATGTCCTCGCGCCTGCGATTGCAGGCGTTGTTGTTGGCATCACATCAATGATTGTCAACATTCTTGGGAGGCTTGGCGAGAACATTGCCCAGATAAGCAGCTCTGCCGAAGCAGGCGATGTCCCCCTTGGCGGCATCGGCGACATTTTCGGCCAGGGCATCCCGACTTATTATTTCCAGATAATAGTCGGCATCTATGTAATCCAGATTGTCTACATCCTCACAATCCTCACAAATGGCATTGAGAACGGCGCTGACAGGCTTGGCGAGGAAAGCAGCCTGGGCAAGAACATGATTCGAAGCTCAATCATCTACACAGTCATTTCATTCCTTGTCATGGTCACATTGAATTCCATTGCTTCTGTTATAATGAACGCCATCCCTATTTCCTAGGATAGCAAAAATTATTAAAATGCTAAATTGGCTTAATTCCCATGGCAAAATATGCTATCTATGCCACGGATACTTTCAAAAAGCTCTTTTCAGCCTTAGATAGGAATGAGAAGGAATGGATTGAAAAAATAAAGAAACAGTTGGAAGAGAGCCCATCAGGGAAAGTCTTGCATTTTAACTGGTTCCGTGAGAAAAAATACCTTAATAAGCGGCTATATTACCTGATTGATGAAAAGCAGGCAAAGATTCTTTTTGTATCTTTTGCTTCCAAAAAAGAGCAACAAAAAATCATTGACTTTGTCAAGGCAAATATGGATGAGCTTCTTGAACATTTACGAAGCCTATAAGTTAAAACCTGTTTACCCTTCCATTGCGCAGGTCTTCGAGGCTAAGCCCCAGCTGGACAAGGGCGTCATCTGCTATTTTTTCTTTTTCCTTTAGCCTCTGGTACTCATCTTTCGAAATCATTATGGTTTTTTGCTCCATGATTCTTCGATTATGCTTATGAATTTATAAAGCTTATGAAATTATAGTTAGCGACAATAATAAAGCATCAAGTTAATCGCTAACTATTATTTGTCAGACATAAAATCATTATGTTTTACTTATGTCTGACATTATTAAGCATGATTAATCCTAGGAATTTAAAGGGGTTTTATGCGCCGGCCGGGATTCGAAATTCCGAACGCCAAACCCCTATAGGCATTTCCCGGATAAATGGCTTGGAAGGCCATTGTCTTGCCGTTGGACCACCGACGCACAAAGAATAAGGGCATACTGGCTGTTTTTAAATGTTGTTCATGGCAGCCTGGTCGGGTCCCAGCAAGTTCGGTAGTTCTCGTTCATGCTGTCTAGAGTCGTCAAGTCTGCATCGCTGATTTTGAAGTCAAATATCTGTGAGTTCTCTATTATTCTTTCCTTCCTGATTGACTTTGGGATTATGGCTATGTCCTTTTGCAGCGCCCATCTCAGGACGATTTGCGCAGGCGTCTTTGAATATTTCTTCCCAATTTCGACAAGCCTCTTGTCCTTCAGCTTGTTGCCATGCATAAGCGGGCTGTACGCTTCCAGCTGGATTTTCTTTTTCCTGCAGTGCTCCAGCAATTCTTTCTGGTGAAGGAACGGGTTGAACTCAACCTGGTTTACTGCCGGAGTTTTGCCCTCAAGCATTTCAAGATGCCTTATTGTGAAGTTGCTGACGCCGATTGACTTGCATTTTCCCTCTTTCTGGAATTTCTCAAGCTCTTTCCATGTTGCCTGCCTCTCCTTGACAGGCCAATGGATGAGGTAAAGGTCAACATAGTCCAGCTGCAACCGTTTCAGGCTGCTTTCAAGGGCTGCCTCTGGATTTTTGTGGTCATCATTCCATATTTTCGTCGTGACAAAGATTTCTTCCCTTGGCACGCCTGATTTTTTCAAGGCATTTCCAACGCTTTCCTCGTTCCCATAAATCGCTGCAGTGTCTATGTGCTTGTATCCTGCCTCAAGAGCCCAGAGCACTGCCTGCTCGCACTTTTTCCCGGGAATCTGCCACACTCCCAAGCCCAGTATTGGCATTCTGCTGCCGTCGTTCAGCTTGACATTGTGGTTGATGTCCATGGCATAGTGCATTCTTGCCAGCCATTTAAAGGTTGCGCTGCCAATTGGGCTCTGTCCTGAATCTCTTTTGGAACTACTACCCCAAGTCATGGCGGTTCAGTAAACTGAACTTACACAAGTCAAGCATAGCTTGACTGTGCCCAACTCAGCTCCGCTGAATTGGGTTTCTTCTCTCCCTCTTACCAGGGGGAGAGAAGAAATAACCCTTACCTAAGGTAAGGGCGCCATGACAAAGGAAAAAGGACTCTCCGGACAGAGCCTGCCAATTGGGAAATTATTTAAGCAGCATTGTTTGTAGGCTTCCTAGAGGTGATTCATATGTGCAATGTATGCGGCTGTTCAGGAGACATGAAGGAAAAGAAGAAGAAAAAGAAGAAATAGGCAGCCAGGCTATTTCTCCAGCATATTCTGCCTTAGCTCATCCCATCTTTTGTCAATAACCGCATAGTCAATTCTTTCATCTATCACTCTTACGATTATCTCATGCTGTGCCA
>CAYJXD010000042.1:0-9026 GCA_964374085.1 uncultured Methanosarcinales archaeon
AGTAAACAGTTCAATTTAAAAATAGGGCGGCACTACCGAATTCTATGGACTACGAATCCCTGCTTGACAGGGGAAGGGAGAAATTGCCTGAGAAGGTGCTTGAGACTCAGAGGTTTGAAGTGCCAAAGGTTTTGGGGCACATTCAGGGGAACAGGACAGTGATAAGCAACTTTTACCAGATTGCAGACCTTCTTCACAGGGAAAGCAGCCATTTGCTGAAGTATGTGCTCAAGGAGCTTGCGACACCAGGCGAATTGAAGAAGAATGCGCTGATAATCGGGACAAAAGTGCCTGCCTCAAGGATAAATGAGAAAATATCGCAGTATTTCAAGGAGTTTGTTGCATGCCCTGAATGCGGAAAGCCAGACACAAAGCTCCTGAGAGAGGACAAGTTTCTTTTCATAAAATGCTCTGCGTGCGGAGCAAAGAAGACTGTGAAGGTGAGGATATGACTGTTGATGAAAAAGTTGACATGAATAATTTTCACCTATATATGCCTAGAGGCATTTATAGAAGATTTGAGTCTTCACAAAGTATTGTCACTGATTTAGATGTGTTGATGGCGGAAACTGGATTTGACTTAAGGGCATACAAACGGCTGAAGAGGCAAGTATCTGAAGCCAGGGAAAAAGCAACTGGGCAGGAACTGAAAATTGCCGTCGATAGATGGAATGCAGCGATCTATCCTCTTTATGCTGCAATGCTCCAGAAAGGGTATAGCAGAACAGAATTAATAAGGTAGCTACCCAAACCACTTTCCCAACCCTTCCTGCTTGTCCTTGCTGCCAAGACAGCATAACGATATATTTTTATATTTAAGGCGATTAATGAGTTATTGCGATGGGCGAAACAACTTTTGAAAAGCAAGTGCTAGATAGACTTTTGCATCTGGAAAAAGGAATTAATGACGTGAGGCAGGAAATAGGCTTAATTAAGGAAAAAGTTGTGGATGATTCTACATTAAGCGAGGATGATAAGAGAGCCCTATATGCTGCCTTAAAGGAAGAAAAAGAAGGAAAACTTCTAAGCAAGAAGCAAGTTTTTGGGTGATATGCCTCTCTTCCCATCTGAATTCTCAACGCGAGCCACTAAATATATCGTTAAGCTTGATGAGGCTATGCGTGGAAGAATCAGGAAAAGAATAGACCGGCTTGAAGAAGATCCATTCCCGCAGGAGGTTGAGCGGGTGGATGATTATCAAGGTGAAAATGTTTTTAGAGTAAGGGTTGGTGGCCAAAGAATACTCTATATTGTAAGATACAATCCTAACAAAATAATCGTGACTAAAGTTGATAAAAGACCGAGGGTGTATAAGTAGCTACCCAAACCACCTTCCTAGTCCTTCCTGCTTCTCCTTGTCCTTGCCGAATACCTCCTCGACCCTCTTCTTTGTGAGCATCAATGTCTGCTGGAGATATGGGGAAACATCATACTTTGCTGCAAGGCTAATGGCAGGGCCCAGGTATTTTATTATCGAGCCTTCTGAGACTGTGAACAGGAGTTTTCCTCCACAATCGCAGATTCCAATTAGAGGCGGCCTCCTGAATTTCTTGTTGCACTTGCCGCACCTGAATTGCTGCGTTGAGAATTTCCTCAGGTTTCCCTTTATGTCCCTGAGAAGGTGCTTTTCTATGACCATTTTCGCCACGTCCTGGGCGTCGACTGCCCTTATCCTCTCTGCAAGGACCATCTGGCCCTTCAGCTTTTCCTCCATTGAAGGCAAGGACTTGTATGCAGAGTAAACAATTCCCAGTCCAATGCTGCTGAGGCTGTGGGTGTAGCCGAATCCCTTGTACTGGAGGTCTGTGCCCAGCCTTGATGCGAGGAGCTCGACATCTGTTTCCCAGGGCATTTTCTGCTGGAGAGCTGCCTCGTAAAAATCAAGGGAATACCGCCATGCGACATCAAACCTGTGCACCATGTCATCAACTTCCGCAGGCTCAAGCCTTGAAGTCAGGACCAAAGGCGAATCCATTGTCTTTGCACCCCTCTTGTCTGGGAGGAATTGCCGCGAGAAATTCAGCAATGCGTCCATCAAAAGAATCACGCAGGCCTCGTCGCCGTCAGCATCCCTTCTCATGGCAGCGTGGTAAAGTGGATGTGCCAGCATTGTTTGGGTGTTTGAGAACCCGATTATCCTTCCGATGATTCCTGCAGAGATGTGCGGAGCAATTCCGATCACCAATTGCCCGACAAGGTCTTCCCTTGACTTCAAATTGTAGAAAGGCTTTTCCCTGTAAAGATGGACAAGCTCGTCATCGACGAATTTTGAAACGCGAAGCAGGACTGAGTCAGCGCTCTCGTCTCCAATGCCTGATGGAAGAACTAAGTCTTGGGGGAAAATCTCAACAACCTGCGAATGGTCCCTGAGCGGAACACCGTGAATGTCATGCGTATACCCGAGCTCAATCAGCCTGCTGACTGGAGTTTTAATCTCAAACGGCTTGAAATGGGTCAAAGGAAGCTCTGTCATGTCGTATCTTATTGTGCCGTCCTTGTTGACATATACTTCATTCATTGCCCTCAAAATGCCTTTCAGGAGATTTTCAGGGATGTGGTCCTTGTTTGCTGTGCCCCTCACTCCTTTTATGAGGTCAGGGTAAGATTTTGTGCTGAGCCTTGAAAGCGCAGCCTCAAAATAGCCGGAAATGTCAATCCTTGATTTCATTGCCGACGAGATTTCAGGGTGGGCGCATGGCCTGTCAATTTTCCCGCAAACCTTGCAAAGAAACTGCTTTCTTGTGGGAGAGCTGCAGGATTGGCAAACAGGATAGATTGTTTCCTTGCTGCACTTTGCACAGTAAAACATTGGAAAGTCTGCAAGCACAAATCCTTGTGACATTGCTTCCTGCACGCTTCTCAGCCTTCCTCCTTCTGCGCCCAGGGGAAACAAAACATGCGGAGAGCCTGTCAGCGCCCTCATTTTTGCCTTTTCAGGCCTTCCCATCCTCGCTCCGATGAAGGTTCCTGCCTTGTCTCTTATCTTCACGCCTGAAACTAAATTGATTGTGTCGACGCAGCCCCGGTCAGGCATCTCTACAAACTTAAGAATGGAAAAGTTCTCAAGGCTGAACAGCTGGATAAGAGCCTTTGCGTCATGACCCTCTATGATAACGTGCTCGGCTGTTGCAGAATGGGGAACGCCTGCCATTTCAAGCAGCCTTTTTGCAGGGGACATTGCAAGGACTAGGCTTGATTGCTCGTGCTTTATTGTGCCTTTCGAAAGCCAATCTGCCAGTTCGGCAAGGTCCTGTCCAGGGATTGCGTTCCAGTAATGGGTGTAATACGGATGGAGCGGAATTCCCAATTTCTTTGAAAGGGAAATGGACGACTCGATTGACGGCCTGACATTGAAAGGGCTTGAGATTATTGCTGCAAGCTCCTCAGGGGAAATTTCAACATGCTCTGCAAGCTTCTCCATGTCAAGGCTTCCGAAGAGGCTTACTGTTGCCTTCTCAAGCTCCTGCACATACCATTCCTCGCAATAGCCAGGCGGGACAAGCGGCTGGGCGCGGTCATAAAAATCGCCGTAGCTTATGAGGATATCTCCGAGGAAAATAATCTCGTCAATCTCAGGGTGGAAGCGCTTTGCCTTTTCCTCTGTCTCGAGCCTGACAACACTGCCATTCCTGAGCTTGACAATTGGGCCGTCAATGCTGTCGCAAGGCGTTATTGTGGCTGCCTTTCCTGGACGCTCCACCTTGAGCTGGGTGCCTGTGGCAATATAATTATCCAGGACAATCATTGTGGCTGGATGGATTGCGGCTGCAGAATAGCCAGACATCCTTGTCTTCCCATAGCGCAGCCTGAAGCCTCCAGTCCTCAATGGATACGTGAGGACAGGCCTGCCGGCGACAAGGTCAGAAATGAAAGTGTAGTCAGGCACCAACCCATGTGTTTTTTTCTGTGTTTTTTCCTTTCTCATCGAAAGGAAAGTTGACAGGAAGCTCCAGTCAATGCCAAACTCATTGCCCCATTCCCTTAGCTCTTTCCAGAGCTTTGGGGCCTTCAGCGCAAGCATTGAGACGACAAGGCAGACCCCGGACCTTATCTTGTTGGTTTTCACCCTTGGAAGGTCCTTGTAATTGCTCACTTCCCTGTCCTCGGAAGGCTCGCCGTCTACTTCAACCGGAAGGTTCCTTATCAAGAACCTTATTTCGGCGTCAGTTGGCTTGTACTGGAGGTTTGTAACATGTTCATGGTAATCATTCAGCTCAGAAATAAACCTGTTAACCTCACCCTCGTTTGGGTCATAAGCATCGAAACCAAATTTCCTCCTTATGTAATCTGTAATTATAAGGCAAACCCCTGCTGCTGTTCCTCCTGCTCCCCTGACAGGGCCTGCAAAGGATGCAGCCAGATATTCCTTTCCGTCAGCCCTCCTCTTTATCCTTAGCTCGACAAATCCCTCAAGCGGCGCTGCAACAACGCCTACAGTGTGATAGGCAAAGCCTGTCCTTATCCCTGTCTCCATGGCTTCCTTGGTGCTGCTGAACTTGCAAAATTTTTCGGCAGCAACTTCCTCTGCGATTATCAACGCCACCTGCCAAGCCAAAGCGCCGTATTTTTTCTCAAGCTCCTGTATCCTTTTTGGAATGCCCTTTCCTGCTATTCCTGGAGAAACAGCTGATATCAAGCCTTCGACACGCTCTGCCATGTTCCTTGCGAGCGGTATGTCCACCTTGGACTCAGGGTCATATCCTTTCTTCCTTGCAACTCCGGCAGCTTCATAGGCTTTTTTCAGGGAAATATTCAGCGAATTGAAGTAGCCTTCCATTTTATTTTCTCCTGTACATCAGCTCTATCATTTTCCTTGTTCTGCCGTAGGCATTCTTGTCTCCCCCGTAAAGGGCTGCATAAGTCATCAGCAGATCCAATGTCTCCCTTGCCAAGTCATATGTGCCGCGCTTCAACTGCCATTTCCTGGGCTTAATCCTGTCATTCACGCCTTTCATGAAAACTTTTTTTATCCTCAATCCCTTTTTCCTGAAATAATGGTTGAGGACGATTTCCAGGCCGTAATAGTTTGCAAGGGGATTTTTTATTGCGGCCTTAAGGTGCTTGGTTCTCATGGCCCTTTCCCCTCCAATCAGCGGAAGGACTGTCTTCATCAAAATGCGGGCGATGCCAGATTTTTTGTCTTTAAGGCCGACGCACATGTCTGCATTTCCATTAATCACCGGAAACACTATTGCCCTGATGCGCTGGCTTTCCAATCCAATCAAGTCTGCATCGCAAAGGAATGTGAATTCTGTATTGACGCTTCTCAACGCAAACCTTATTGCCCTGCCCTTCCCAGCCCTCTTCTTCAAATGAAACAGCTTTATTTTATTGTTGAGCCTTGACATGCTTTTCACTATTGATTTTGTGCTGTCAGTTCCGTCATCAACGACAATTATCTGTGAAAACAAATCAGACTCAACAAGGGAAAGCAACACTTTCCTGATTGTTGAGGCTTCGTTGTGGCTTGCCACAATAGCAGTGATTTCACTCATCGCCTTCACCAAACTTAAGAATCCTTACTTCTCTCGTCTTAAGGTTCACAATTGGCACTCGGGCCGGCTCTGGCTTGTGGCCTGTCTTCTCCTGGAATGCAGTCCTGCCCTGCCAGCATGAGCTGCTGATCAAGGTAACGTGCTTGTATTGCGCGACATTTGTCCTGTGTATGTGGCCTGTCGCGAAAATGTCAGGCACCCTGCTGATGACCAGGTTGTCATTCGAAACAGGGAGGTATAATGTGGAGGAATGTTCTGGCGAGAGGTGCCTCCTCTGAAGGAGGAATTTCATTATCAAATCACCCTTGCCATAGCCGCCTTTGGCCCTGATGCTCTCCACGTTTGCAGCGTAATGGTCAAAGCTGTAGCCGTGGTAGATGAGGATGTCTATTCCATGAAAGTTTTCCCTTTTCCCAATCGTGACATAAGCAGGGTTTGACACTGGGTAAAGGTTAGGAAGCTTCAGCAATGGAGCAGCTATCTCGCCGCTAAACGCAGGCTGGGGCTCGGAAATCCTCACAGAGTCATGATTCCCGGGAGAAATGATTATTTTCTTGTCTTCCGGTATCCTTGAAAGGAGCCTTGCGCATTCTGAATACTGGTCATAAATGTCTGTAAGCTCAAGCTCGTCCTGCTGGTATGGATAGATTCCTACACCATCAACAATGTCGCCGGCTATTATGATGTACTTGACCTTGGATGCCATCTTTCTCTGCTCCTCGCTGCCAGTCTCGCCCCTTATCCAGCCTAGGAACCTCTCAAACTCGTCCCGCAGGAACTTCTTCGAGCCCACGTGGAGGTCTGACATGAAAATCGCATAGCATTCTTCAGGCGACTTCCGTGCTTCCTGCAGAGGTATGTCGGGAAGGATGTAGCTGTTCACAAAAATGACTTCGCCGTTGTTCTGGCCTGATATGCCAACAACCTCGTCGCAGACAGAGTCCTTTGCGTTCAAGAACGCACCGGGTTTGTTCTTGTTCACTATTATGCGGGCAGTTCCTGTCTGGTCCTCAAGGGTCATCATTATGTTGCCATTCTTCGTAACCTGCTTGTCCTTTATCATGCCTATTATAGATACGCTTCTTCCTTGCATCAGCTTGAGCCTGCTTATGGCTGTGACGGACTGCAATTCAGGCCTTGACAAAAGGATTTTCTCTATCTGCTTGAACCTTGAGTTGAAATATGAAACAAAGTCCTGGCAATCCCTTTTTTTCGGGGAATCGCTATATGAGAAGATGATGTCGATAGGTGATGATTCTGGAAGTGGTCCACTGCTCATTTTCTCAACTTCCTCAAGCGGCATGCCCGCAAGGGCCTGCATCATCTCAGGAGTCACAAGTATGTTTTTCCTCAGCAAAGCCTCAACTTTTTTTCTTGCGTCATCCATTTTCAAATGGAAAGCGCATCTTCCAGCAGCTTCCTCATCCTTGGCATTGTAGTTGGGGGGACTGAAAGGGATATCTCCCTTGTCCTCCCATACCTTCCCTTTGAAATAACCTTTACATTTATTATTCCCAGCATGTCAAGCTCTGCTATGATGTCTGAAACCCTCCTTAAAGTGAGGGGTCTCAGGCCAACCCTTGAGCACACGCCCTTGTAAAGCTCATAAACATCGCTCGTGAAAAGCGTTCCCTTTTTCTCTGAGCTCATAGTTACTATCGAATATAATATTGCCTGGCTCTGCTTGGGCTGGGTGGTGAGAATGACCATAAGCCTGTCCCTTTCAATCTTCTCGTCAGCCTCGTCAATATGGGAAATATTCACTTTCTCGCTGTTTTCCCTTTCCGCAATTTCGGCAGCCACCCTCAAAAGCTCGAGGCAGCGCCTTGCGTCGCCATGCTCCCTTGCCGCGTAAGCTGAGCATTTCTCTATGACGCCCTGCTCAAGCACATTTTCACGGAATGCCTGCCTTGACCTTTGATAGAGAATGTCCTGGAGCTGCAGCGCATTATAAGGCGCGAAAATCACCTCTTCCTCTGACAATGAAGATTTCACCCGGGGGTCAAGCGCGTCAAGAAAAACCATGTCGTTAGAAATTCCGGTGACAGAAATTTTTGCGCCCTTCAGCTCTTCATTCATTCGCGTGAGATTGTAGAGGATTTCGTCACCAACTTTCTTCACAAGCTGGTCTATCTCATCAAGAATCAAGATGTTGATTCCGCCATGGCTGTCCACAGCCTGCTGGAATGCCCTGTAAACTTCGTCTGTGGGAAGGCCTGTTGGCGGGATTGCCTTTCCATATTCCCTTGCAAGCTGGGCTATAACCCTATATTCAGTGTCTGCTATTTTCTTCAGCTTGCAATTAAGGTAAAGGATTTTGAGCTTTACATTGCGTGAGGAAGCGTGCCTCTCAAGCTCCCTTGCGACATGCCTGGTGCTCAGCGTCTTTCCGCTTCCTGCCTTTCCATAAACAAAAAGGTTGGATGGCCTCTCTCCTTTGAGACACGGGGCAAGGATTGATGCGATGGAAGATATTTCCTTGTCGCGGTGCAGAATGGTGTCTGGGTTGTGGGCTGACTGGAGCAAGGCCCTATCAAGGAAAAGTGATTTTGTTTCCATATACTTTTCAAAAAAATCAGACAACCCTTTTTGGCTAGTTTCTGCGGCTTCTTTTGCTTCTTCCATCCCCACCACCTTTATTTCCTATGGAAGTTGTTGTTGTTTTGTATAAAAATGTTTGTTTATTATTATCTATATTGAAATAAACTGTGCATGAATAGGTAATCCGAAGTTTTACAAACTCCCTTCACCATCACATCTTCAGTTTCCATCGGAAACAAAAGGGTGAGGTGTAGGAGGTGTGGGCAGGCACAGTAAACAAACTAATGCACTATCTAATAGTAGTGATTATAACAAAACCTTTTTAAATTCAGGTTTTATCCCAACAGTATGCTAGTGCAGAAGGATTTTCTATCACAGCTAAGATGGCTGGGGCTTAACAGCTACGAATCAAGGTTATGGACTGCCCTGCTTGCAAAAGGGACAGCAAGCGCTGGCGAGCTTTCAGACCTTGCAAATGTTCCAAGGTCAAGGACATATGATGTCCTGGAAGGGCTTGAGAGGAAAGGCTTCATCATAATGAAGCTGGGAAAGCCAATAAAATACATCGCGCTTCCTCCAGAGGCAGTGCTTGACAGGGTCAAGAAAAAGATTTCTGAAGACGCAGACCACAAGACAAAGCAGCTTAACAGCCTGAAAGACACAGAGATGCTGAATGAGCTGAAGCTCCTCCATAAGACTGGAATCGACATGGTAGAGCCTTTTGAGCTTTCAGGCTGCCTGAAAGGCAGGAAGAACATCTACAGCCACCTTGAAAGCCTGATGAAGGGAGCAACAAAGAACATCACGATAATGACCAGCGAAGACGGCATACTGAGGAAGAAGGATGCTTTCCACAAGATACTGAAAAAGGCAAAGGAAAAAGGAGTAAAAATAAGGATTGCTGCGCCAATGGAAAGGCTTGCCCCTGAGTCTAAAAAGCAGGCATTAGAGCTCAAGGATGCCGCTGAAATTAAAAGCATAGCAATGAAA
>CAYJXD010000043.1:0-2580 GCA_964374085.1 uncultured Methanosarcinales archaeon
GTTTTTCTTAAGAAAAAAGGCTATTTAGAGGTTTTCCCACTTAACTTGGCATTGCTGAAATATGGAAAGGTTAATATATGCTAATTATTGAAAAGCCCTTATGAAAAAGAGGTTTTTGGCAGCTTTTGCAGTCTTGTTTGTTCTTGCGCTATCTGGCATTTCTTTTGCAGAAGATGAAGCCCTTGAGGAGGAAGTTGTGGCTGAAGAGTCAGGGATAACTCCAGACAGCCCATTGTACATCATTGACACTTTCATCGATGATATAACTCTGGCGACTAAAAGCGGCTCTGACAAGTCAGAGGCTGCGCAGAGGATAAAGAATGAAAGGATTGCCGAGGCAGAGGCAATGGTTGGGAAGGAGAATGCCGGCGCTGCGGTGACTGCGCTTGAGAATGCAGAGAAGGCTTCTGGCGTGATTGAGGACACAAAATTCTCGCCGTCGCTTGCAAACAATACAGAGGCGGATATAAAAAAAAGCATTGCAAGGCTTGAGGCTTTGAAAGCAAGGCTTCCTGAAGGCGGGCTTGAGGGAGTGGAAAAGGCCATTGACGCCCAGTTGACCCAGGAAGAGAAGGTTCGCGCGGCAAAGGATTTCATCAAGACCATCGGTGACTATTGCGAGGCTCTTGCTTATGAGGACTTTGACCTGATGAAGGAGGACAAGACCTGCAAGGAAGACTCTGCGCCTGACTGGCTTAAGGAATACATTGATGACGATTTGAGCAAAAGGGAAGACTCAGCCAGGACTCTTATAATTGACCAGGTAACGACTTGCGTCTTGAGCCCGAGGGATTGCGACTGTTCTAAGATTCCTGTTAGGAAGCACCAGAAGGAGTGCGAAGTCGATAAGGACTTGGCAATCAAGTGCGAGTATGACCAGGATATGGACTCGTGCAACAAGTTGAGTGAAAAAGATCTCGAGCCTCCTGAAGACCTGCCTGCTAATTTAAGGCCTATCTTCGAGTCTACTTTGAAGGAAGCTATTGCAAAGAAGGAGAAGGAAATGTTCGCAAAGTTCAGGCCTCCTGAATGTGAGCAGGTTTCAACGCCAAGGGAATGCTATTCAATAATGAAGGAAATCTATGGCTCGCCTCCTGAATGCGAAGGATTGTCTGATGATGAGTGCCTTGAGAAGATGAAGAAGCAGGGGCCAGGAGGAAGGGAAGGGAAGCCCGAGTACCCTCAAGAGTGCAAGGATGCAGGAGCTAAATCTCCAAAGGACTGTGCCAAGATAATGTTCGAAAAATATGGAACACCTCCATTCTGCGAGGGATTGAGCCTTGATGACTGTGTCAAGGAAACAATGAAGCACCAAAAAGGAGAAGGCGAAATGATAGATAACTTTCCAAAAGAGTGCAAGGAAGCTGGCGCCACGAGTCCCAAGGATTGCTTTAAGGTAATGACTGACAAGCACGGAACTCCCCCTGACTGCCAGGGAATCTCATTTGATGATTGCTTTGACAAGATGAAAAATTCCCGCCACGGCATGGAGAACACAAGGATGACTCCTGTTGAATGCCAGGGCCTTGGAAAGGATGAGTGCTTCAAGAAAATGATGTCTTCAGGGAAAATGCCTGAATGCGAAGGCCTTGATTATGAGGAATGCAAAAAGAACATGATGTCTAGGCCTTACGAAAGCGGGTTTGGAGGCGATTTTGGAGGCCTTCCTCCGGGTTGCGAAGGCCTTGAGGCAGAGCAATGCTTTGAAAAGATGCGCTCAAAGTATGGGGTGCCAGATGAATGCAAGGACCTGAGCCGGGAGCAGTGCAAGGAGCTTATGCAAAGCCGGGGGCATGTTGGAAGGCCAGGCTCCATGCCAAAGGAATGCGAAGGCCTGCAGCCAGAGGAATGCTTTGCAAAGATGGCTGGCGAAGGAAAGTTCGAGGAGTGCCAAGGAGTTAGCGCAGAGGACTGCAAGTCAAAGATGACGCAGCGCTTTGAAGGGCACCGAGAAGAAGGCTGGATGAAAAACGAATGCGAAGGAATTTCAAAAGAGGATTGCTTTGAAAAAATGAGGTCTTCAGGGAAGATGCCTGAATGCGAAGGATTGTCAGCAGATGAATGCAAGGGAAGGATGCAGGGAATGAAAGGAGATGGCGGGTTTAATAAAGGCAATTTCAATGAAGGCAATATGCCTCATGAATGCGATGGCATTTCAAAAGAGGAGTGCATGAGGAAAATGGGCGAAGGAAGAAAGTTTGAAGGAGGAGGATTCAATGAGGAAAGGCACGATTTTGAAAAAGAAGGGAAAGGACAGGGCCCGATGAGGACAGAAAGGATGCCTATGGGCGGACCGGTTAGAAACCCGTCAATGCCTTCCGGCTGCGAGGGAATGAGCACAGACGAGTGTCAAAAGATGATGGGAGAAAAGGCAAGGGAGCAGTTTCCGTCAACTTCGTTTCCAACAGGAGAGCAGCACAAAGAGCCATTCCAGTCAACAGAGCCTTTCAAATCAGGGCCAGTGCAGTCTTCACCACCGCCTGAATCATTCCAGTCGCCTCCAGCTGAGCAGCAATCCCCTCCACAGGAGTTCAAGGAGACTTTTGACGCTGTTGTCGGGCACATTATAAGGCAGATTAG
>CAYJXD010000043.1:2680-8869 GCA_964374085.1 uncultured Methanosarcinales archaeon
CAGCCAGGAAGGGATGGAACATATACAGTATAGCCTCCTTCCTCCTGCTTTTCAAGAACAACCTTGATTTCTATACTTGGGGAAGCAATCAAAAAACTATTTAAATCTTTCCTTATACTCTTGACAAATGAAGCTCATAGCTGAAGGCGCAGAAGCCAGAATTTATTCAAATGGTAAAGTCGTAAAAGAAAGAATTCCAAAAACTTATCGCTTGCGGGAAATAGATGAAAGGCTCAGGAAATCCCGGACAAGAAGGGAGGCAAAGATAATGCAGGGCCTGGCGAGGGCAGGCTTGCCTGTTCCAAGGCTTGTTTCTTTCTCTGACGAGACGATGAAAATTGAAATGGAAAAAATCAGCGGCAAAGCATTAAGGGATGCCCTGACAAAGTCAAATTGCAGGAAATTTGGTGCAGAGCTGGGGAAGGGAGTGGCGTTGATGCACACTAATCATATTATCCACGCTGACCTTACGACTTCAAACATGATTGTGTCCAGGGGAAAAATCTTTTTCATTGACTTCGGCCTGAGCTTTGTTTCCCACAAGCCAGAGGACAAGGCTGTTGACCTTCACTTGCTGAGGCAGGCTTTGGAAAGCAAGCATCATTCTTTCTGGAAGGAGTGCTATGAGGCAGCAATTGCCTCATACAAGAAGCACTGCCCTTTGCACAAGGAAACCCTTTCGCGCCTTGAGAAAGTCGAGTCAAGGGGAAGGAACAAGGCAAAGGCATAGAATTAAAGTGCAAAGATATTTAAACAATCGTAACTTCTTAGATATGAAAATGGCACGAATTCAAAGGGACCAATTTCCGCTTCCAGGACCAGGAGGGTTTGACCCTGAGCCTTCAGGGCAAGGCATTAAAGAGCTTGTAATGAGCCTTTTCAAAAGAAGTTCTGGAACTTCAGAATCAGAGGGTCATTATTCAGGACCATGGGGAGGCATTCAGAGAGATCAGTTTCCCCTTGACATGACAATAGGCGAATTTGACCCTGAGCCTTCAGGACATGGCATTCTTGGTAGAGTTCTGAACTATTTGCGAGGGCAGCCTGCAGGGCAAGAGCATTCTGGCGATTATTCAGTTGTTTCCCCTGGTGGAAGATTCGGGGAATTCTCAATTGGCGATGAAGACAGGATAAAATATTAGGACTTGGCAAAAGCTTTATTTATATCTTCTTTTTCCCACTTCCTTATGAAAGCCGAATTAATTGGCAGGTATTGTGCATTGGTGGCGCTCTCTGATGCAGAGCTGAGAGTCAGGAATGCAACTGATGAAGCTCTCGCTGGAAGGGGCAGCGTTAATTTTGTCAATGACCCTGTTTACAGGGCGGGGAGCCTTGAAATTAGGGAAGATATTGAGTGCAGGGCAATGGGAAGGAAAGAATACGCTTTTCTTAAGGCAGGGGAATTCAGGGTGTATGATGGAATCAGGTTTGGAAGGAAATTTCAGGATTTCACGGTGAGGATGCAGGGCTATTCAGGCATTGGCGAATATGAGTCTGAACGGAGAGGATTAAGGGCTTTGCAGCCTGCAAACCAGGCCTTGTCATACCTTATGGGTAAAGCTATAACCTCCAATGTAAGGCTGAATAGCAATATTAACATTAGAAGGGCAGCTGCGAATCTTGGCATGAAGCCTGACACTTTGTTCAGGCATTATTCAGGCGACCTTGTTCCTGAAGACAGGGAAGTGCTTGGCAGGATTCTTGAACTCGCTGGCTCAAATCGTGGCACTTATGATGCTCTTGCAAGGTCAATTGATGTCGAGCTTGGCGGCATGAAGGCAAAGCTGCCGAAAGAAAAGCTTGACGAGCTAATGGATAAAGTCAGAGGGATTGAAGATGTTGTGGAAAGGTTAGAAAGGTATCCTGAAGCAGCCTGAATAAATTAAAAAACCTGATTTTTTGTTTATTCCTTCCCAGGCCTCTTTATGCTGATTGGTATCAGTCCCTTCTCAAACTCAAGCTCTGCTATGCTTTTTGGGCTGTACCTGAGCCTTTCAAGGTCGGCTGGGGAAAGCTTCACGAGGAATGGCGCGCCTGAGCTTATCTGCAGCGCCCTTGTTCCTATGATTCTTGCTTTCTCATACTTTGTGTATGTTTGAGTTATTTCTTTTGCCATGTTTTATCACCGTTAAAGGTATTTTGCAAGCTCCTTTGCCTTCTGCAGCGCAAGAGTGACCATCTTGTCTACATCCTCTATGGTCAGCGGATAGTCATTTCCTTTCTGCAGGGAGCAGATTTTGCCGTCTGAGCTTGTGACCGTGAGCCTTGTGTCTGTCAGTTCCTCTTCCTCTGATGTTGGGTCAATTATGAAGTGGCTTCCGAGCTTGAACACTGTCACTGCTATTGGTATCTTGAGCAGCGGCAGCGGCTTGTTTGTCTTAGTCTTGTAGTCCAGTTTCTCGCCGTCGTAATGAGGCATTTTTGTATCCTTCATTGCAGCAATAGCTGCAAGCGCAGCCGCATCAATAAGGTTTCCGTCAGCGTTTATGGTGACTACATCAATAATTGTGGTCCACACTTTCTCGCCCTTGCTTATGCACAATGCCTTTGTGTCCATTGACTTTGACTCTCTTATTCCCCTGTCCACAACCCTTGCCAGCTCAACTGCCTCTGGGCCTGGGGGGCCGGTTTCGAACAATGGGGATGACAATGGGGAGAGTTCTGCTCCTACCATTAGGTTTCCGTTGTCAGGGGTGTCTGGATATGGCTTCTCGACGCTCATCTTTACTCCTGCCATTACTTCAGTGTCTCCAAACTTGACCCTTGACGAGCCTTCGGCATTCTTGCTGACTCCGTGCTCTACTTTTATTTCCCTGTACTCGTCCAGTTTTCTTCCGTCAAACCTCAGGTTCTTGCTGAGGAATCTTGTCATGTGCTGTTTTTTATCTTCATTCATCTGTTTCACCGCGATACCTTTCCTTGAGCGCAGCTTTCTGGACAAGGTATATTTCCCTGCTTGCCTTCTTTCCAAGCTCGAGCGCCTTTATAAGCTGCTCCTTGCTTATCTCGCCGTCCATCTGCAGCAAAGTCAGCTGCCCGGTCTTTGGCGTGAATGCAACTGGGATGTCTGCAACTTCGCCTTCGGTTGACTCCTCTTCATATGTCAAGTCAACCATTATCTTTTCGTTGACTTTCCCGACAGCCACTGCGCTCACCAGGTCTCTCATTGCAATTCCTGCGTCTGCGAGGGCTATTGCCGCTGCGCATATTCCTGCGCACCTTGTTCCTGCGTCTGTCTGGGGCAAATCTATGAATACGTCAACAACTGCGTTTGGGAAATCCTCAAGGTTCAGGACAGGAAGCAGCGCTTTCTCTATGACCAATGATATTTCTGTGCTTCTCCTGCTTGGGCCAGGCTTGACTCGGTCGCCAGCGCCGGAAAAAGGCATCATGCTATACCTGCATCTGAGAATGCCTTTTGTCGGGTCCTGCTTGAATTTCGGATATAGCTCCCGGGGCCCGTAAACAGCAGCGTATGCTATTGTGTCCCCTATCTGGAACAGTGCAGAGCCGTCAGCCTTTTTTATTATCCCTGCCTTTGCTGTTATCGGCCTCATCTCGTCCAGCTTTCTTCCGTCTGTTCTCTTATCCATTTTTGTTTCCCCGCTCAAGCCATTCCTTCATCCTTTCAGTCAGGCCTGAAAGATGGCTTTCAGCCTCGATTTTCCTTATAGCCTCAACTGCCTTCAGCTCGTTTTCAGGCTCGCCCTGCACCCAGACAACCCCATTCTGGCCGACTGATATGCGGCAGTTTGTTGAGTCCTTTATCATTGTTATCATGCTGCCCTGCTTGCCAATTATCCTTGGGACCTTGTATGGGTTCACGTGGATTATTCTGCCTTCGCCGAGCTTCCTCAGCCCCGGGCCTTTCATCGTCAGGTCAACAAGGTTTTGCGATGTGACGTTTACTATCCCTGTCATGAGGTAGTCTCCGAAGGTGAAGTACTTTGTCAGGTCTGCCCCCCTTTGGATGAATTCTGATGTTGCATCCTTTAGCGTGAGCATTGCCGAGTAGGCTGAGTTTATGTCAACTCTCCATCCGTTTATGGTTATGTCCACAACTCTTCCTATTATAACGTCATCCGCTTTTGGCATGTATTTTCCTGAGAGCGGGAATATTCTTATGACCCTTCCGTCTGTTCCAATCAGGCCAAGCTTCCCTGCAACTATTCTTTCTCCATCTCTGAATGTGCCGTGTGACGGCAGGAATTCCATTCCAATGGCCAGGTCCTCGCCTGGAACAACTATGTCCTTGTCTTTGACTAGAAGCGCCATTTATCTTGTCCTCACAATTTTTATTTCGCAGTCGCCATGCGTCAGCTTGTTCAGCTGGTCCATGAAGTCCTGCTGCATTCCGGCAGGCATTTCAAGCTGGGCCATGAGGCTGCCGTCGTTCTGCCATGCCTCGCCCAGTATGCTTCCAAATCCCTTCAGGATGTGGAATGACTTTGCCGCGAACTGGGCAGGTATCCTTACTGAAAGCTCCCTTGTCTCAAATTTCAAGGGAAGTACTGTCCTTATTTTTTTCAAAACATCCTGCAATTGGTCCTCGACTTTCTTGTGGTCGTCCAAATGAACCTTTGCCTCGGTCATCGCGTTCTCTATCCTTTGTGGAGGGTGCGGCATATTTGTTCGCGGGTCTATTGCGTTCCTGTGGATTATGTTTATCAGAGACTTCAATTTCTGCTCCCTTTGCTTTTCCCTGTATTCTGAGGTGAGCTGTATCTCGCCTTTCATCAAAATGGTTTTCAGAATCTCATCCTTGCTGTCTGTCTTGAATACTGCCTTCATCGTGTGCTCAGAAGCTGCCAACCCTTTATGCGCGTCTGCAAAGATATGGTCAGAGACAAGAGCTTCTTTCAGGTCCTTTCTTTTCCCTTCCCTGTATTCCACAGCTGCATCGGGGTGTATTGCAACTTCAAACTTTTCGCCGCCAATCTTTAGCCAGGCTATGTTGAACGTGGCCTTGTCTTCCCTGTACATCTGGTCGCCTTTCATGAGAATTATTCCTTTGGCTTTTGCTTGCCTCTCACGCTCTCAATTATTTTCTCGACTTCATTCCTTTTCATCTTTGTAAATACTTTTTCCTTTGCCGAGATGAACGCGCCGTCAATCCTTTCCGTGTTGAAGTCTTTCTCAAGCACCCTGTAAAGAGCCCTTACGCCCAGCTTTATGGCGTCCTGCAGGCTCATGTCCTCCTTGTATTCCTTCCTCAGCATCTCCTCAATCTCTGTTTCCCCTTCCCCAATAACTGTTGCCTTGTACTGGAAGAAAATCCCGGTTGGGTCTGTCTCAAACAGTTTTGGCCCTGTCTCGTCTATGCCTGCGACAAGTATTGAAACTCCGAATGGCCTCAGTCCGCCTGACTGGGTGCATATTTGCTTGAGGTTGCAGATGTCCTTAACTATAGATATAGTGTCTATTGGAGTGTCATATGTAACCCTGTGCTGCTGCGCCTTCAACTGCGCCCTTTCGATAAGCACTCTTGCGTCAGAAAGTATTCCTGAAGCTGTCGCGCCCATGTGGTCGTCAATCTGGTATATCTTCTCGACAGCCTCTGGCACAACAAGCGTGTCAACAATTCTTTTGTCTGTCACCAATACCACTCCTTCCTTCACCGCAATGCCTATTGCTGTGCTGCCCTGCTTGACTGTCTTCTTTGCATACTCTACCTGAAGGAGCCTTCCGTCAGGGCTGAACATTGTTATTGCGCGGTCATAACCCATTAGCTGGTGTGGCATTGGCTGTTGCATTTTGTGTCCTCCTTTTTAGTAAAATTTCTCAACTGCTTTTTTTAAAATTCCGCTTGCCCCTGCACTCCTGATTATTGCCTTCTCACCCGAGACGCTTGTGGCCATGCACAGGGCTGCTTTCACGCTGTCGAGGTTTTTCCTTTCCATGACAATGACCCCTTTCTGCTTGTCTTCATCCCACTTGTCGGCAAGCATCCGCATCTTTGCCTTTGCCATGCCGCTGGCTCCAAGAAAAGAGGTTAGTGAATCCATTATGGCCTTCTTCACTTCGTCAAGGCCATGCTTTCTCTCTGATATTACTTCAAACACCAAATACCGCCTTTTTTCCTTAAGGCTTGGCAGTGTCCTCATCTTTTTAATCGAGAAGATAACTATGTCCTCTATTCTCGGTCAAAAAAGCAGAATGCGCAATCATATTTAAAGGTTGCGGTTTGGC
>CAYJXD010000044.1:0-8471 GCA_964374085.1 uncultured Methanosarcinales archaeon
CTGTCAGGAATATTTTGGCAGCCGCCCTTGCTTATTTTATCCTGGAATTGTCCTCTATGTCTGCAACAACATCGCCTTTTTCTGTCCTCAGCGGAATGCCGTCGAACGTGGCTTTTCCGTTTTTTGAAACCAGCCTTGTCTTCAGGAAGTCCTCGAATGTTATCTCAGTTGTGTCAGATGTGTAGCCGTCAACGCTGACAGGCTCTCCAGGCGATGAGTTCAGCGGGTTGATGAGCACAAGCTTCTTCCCGTCGTCAGCCGCAAGCAGCATTCCTTCGCTTCTCACTCCCCTCAGGTTTGCGTGCTTCAGGTTTGCAACGACAACTATGCTCTTCCCAATAAGCTCTTCCTTCGAGTAATGCCCCCTTATGTCCGCAACAATCTGCCTTTTCTCGTCTCCCATGTCTATCTTCAAAACAAACAATTTGTCAGCGTTGGGATGCTCTTCTGCTGATGTTATCCTTGCGACTTTCAGCCTAAGGGGGAAAATCTTCCTTTTCAGGACTTCTCCTTCAAGCCTTGTGTAGATTATCCTTGCCTTGTTTATTGAGTGGTTCTTCATCGAGAAGTCAAGGTCCTTGAAGGAAAGCTTCCCGAGTCCCATTTGCTTCTGCAGCTTTTCAGCGAATCCAGGCATTATTGGCATGAGCAGTATTGAAATGTTCTTCACAATGTTTGCAGACAGCGAGACTATGGAATGGCATTTCTTCCTGTCCTTGCTTATCATCTGCCATGGGGCGTTCTCCTGGAAATACTGGTTTCCTGCTGTGCTCAGTTCAAGGATTGCCTTGACTGCCTCGCGCAAGTTACACTCTTTGTAGCCCTGCACAGCGCGCTCCATTTTCTGCTGCAGCCTTTCAATTATTTCTTTCTCGCCTGATATTGCCCCGATTTTTGAGTCAAAATTGTTGTTCGTGAAGCTCATTACCCTGTATGCAAAGTTCGCGATGTTGTCAACAAGCTCTGAGTTTATCTTGTTCCTGAAGTCGTCAAAGTCAAGGTCCAGGTCTGCCATTGCGCTGCCAAGGTTCGCGGAATAGTAAAATCTCAGCAGCTCCGGGTCCTGCTGCTGGAGATAGTCTCGCGCTGTGATGAATGTTCCCCTACTCTTCGACATCTTCTCCCCATTCACCGTCAGGAATCCATGCACTTTAATTGACTCGGGCACATTGTATCCCATCCCCATCAGCATCGCAGGCCAGAAAAGGAAGTGGAAATAGACTATGTCTTTCCCGATGAAATGGATTATCCTTGAATTTTCATTCTTCCAGTGGCTTAGCGCATCCTTTGTCAGGTTTTCAGTGCTTGCAATGTATCCGATTGGCGCGTCCAGCCACACATAGTAGTACTTGCTCGTCTCTCCCGGGATGAGGAAGCCGAAATAAGGCCCATCCCTTGTTATGTCCCAGTCCTCAAGCCCCTTCCGTATCCATTCAAGGACAAAATTCTTTGCCTCTTCCTGCAGGTTTTGGTTTGACTTGAGCCACTCCTCCAGCTGCTTGCTGAATGCGCTGAGCTTGAAGAAATAGTGCATCGAGTTCTTCCTTACTGGGATTGAGCCGCAGTTTGCGCAGTATGGATTGATTAGGTCTGTTGTCTTGTATGCTGCGTTGCATTTCTCGCATACATCCCCATACTGGTCCTGCGCTCTGCACTTGGGACAGGTTCCTTTTACATACCTGTCTGGAAGGTATCTGCTGCAGGTCTCGCAGAAAGTCAGCTCCACAATCCTCTGGATTATGAAGCCTTTTTCATTAAGCGTCGTGAAGAAAAGGTCGCTGTATTTCTTGTTCTCAGGGCTGTTTGTTGTGTAATAGTTGTCAAAGGAAATGAGAAAGTCTGAAAAATCCCTCGTGTGCTCGTCATAATATTTCTTTATGAGCTCTTCCGGACTCGTGCCCTGCTTTGCAGCATTTATCTCTATCGGAGTTCCATGGGTGTCGTCAGCGCAGATAAACAGGATATCCTCATTCATCAGCCTTTGCGCCCTGACAAACACGTCAGCCTGGACGTATTCCACCATATGCCCGAGATGTATTGGCCCGTTGGCATACGGCAGCGCTGAAGTTACAAGGATTCTTTTTTTCTGCCCAGCATCCTTCTTATTCATCGGACTGCTGTCTTTAACCATTATTTAAATAGTTTGTCAAGAATTCATGCATTGTATCCTGAAGCGTCTTTTGCAAGTGACAGGGCAGTTAAAGTGTCGTATCTCGGGTCGCCAATGATTGCCATGTTCTCAAAGAATTGCGCTTCTGAAACTGCTCCTGTTAGTTTTCTGCGTTCCAGAGCTTTTCTATCATACTCCGCAAGAAAGTTTAGCAGTTCTACTTTTAGTTCACTTGGCATTGCATCTGCATATTCATCAATCCCCATCCTCATCTCCTCCATCCCTTGATTTCTTTTCCTTCATCTTCTTTGTTATGTCAATATTCCCGCGGCACTTGCCGCACTGGAACCTTAAAGTTTCAACTCCCTCAATTTTCTTTCTCTTGAAAGGAGCCTGTGCTTCGCTTTCATTCCCGCAATTGGGGCAGGCGTATTCGCAGCTTGCGGTAAGAGTTTCTTCATACTCCTTTTTCTCAGCTGTGTAGCTGCACTCTGGGCACTTGTATTCCTTTGCCCTCATCAGCACCTTTCCTTTGACTCGTGGCTTGCCCACTATGCCTTTCTTACACTTGGGGCAGTGCTGCTTTAAGACCCAGACCATGGCAAACCCCTTGTCTCCCAGGGTTCTTTGCGTGAAGTAAATGCATTCATCCATGCTTTCTGGTTTCTTTAAAGCCATGCTTTTCCTGCTGCTGCCGCTTTATTTAAATTTTTCCTGAGCCGTGGCAAAAGGAAGTAAATATTTTTAAAGCCATTTTCCCATTTCCCTGCCATGTCGTGGAATGTGGCCAATAATATAGTCTTTTTTGTTGCAGGATTCCTCCTGGTCGCGCTTTTCTATGTGAGCATTGACCCTTCCACTACTAGCTTTATTGTTTATGAGCAGTCCACAAGGTCCTGGGACTTGTCAAATCCTGCTGACTACTCCCTGAGCTCCTCAATCAACCTTTCCAGCGGCGCAAGGCTTTCTGTTTCCACGCAAACAACTTCTTATTCCGCGCATACGACCAATAGGGCTGAAATCACTGCCGCGCTGAAAGTTGAGGATGACAATGGCACTGACAATGTCTTTTCAAAAGTCTCTGCGCTTGACGGCACGTGGCAGAACATTGGCAAGGATGGCTTTCTTAATGTCACTTTCAGCCATGAGCTTGCATCTGGCTCAAACATGTCTTTTTACATTGACCCGAACAAGGAAGGCGCTTTGAGGGTTTGCAGTAACCTGTCATGCTCATCTGTTCTCGGCACTGTTTCCCACGGAAAGGTAAAAGCATGGTTCACATTGCAGCTTTCCCCTTCCCAGCCCTTGTCAATTCTCTTCTTTGACCCGGGGGAAAGCACAAAGTTTGACTACATTTATGCCAACTATACTGGCGCTTACAATTACACAATCTCAACCAATTCATTTGCAGTTTCAGGCTCAGTTGAAACAGCAGATGTTGCCCCTGCAAGCCTTTCATCATGGGGATTTTTCTCTGCAACTAACGCCTCAGGAATAGCATACAGCTATTCAACGGATTCTGGCCAGTCATGGGCTGGCATTGCGTCCTATGCTGCGCTTTCATCAGCTTCAGTTTCATCGGGAAAAATAAGGTTCAGGGCAACGTTATCCGGGAATGGAAACAGAACCCCTGCGCTTTCATCCATGTCTGTCAATTATTCAACAATAAAATGCACTGAAAGGTGGGTATTGTACCAAGGTCCTTGCCTTGTGAATGACCGTAGGCTAAGGACTTACTCTGATTCAAATGACTGCGGCACAGGCGACGGCATTCCTGCTGACAACAGCACCTATGTTTCCTGCGATTACTGCACTCCAAGCTGGGGCTGCAGCTCCTTTGCAGGCTGCGGAAAGGATAATGTTTCCCAGTGCATCTCGGTGAACGATTCAGTCGGCTGCTTTGGAATCACAGGATTGGCAGGAGACTCTTTCAACAGCTCACTTTCATCATATGCAAGGCCCTGTGCCTATGACTATGCTCCGCCCACAATAGCGGGCTACAGCGCAGCTGTTTCAGAATCAAACTTGACTGTGGCTGTTAATTTCTCTGATGAGTCTGAAATCCACTCTGCATACCTGATAATAAAGGACCCTGACTCAAGGTCAGCTGTAACCCGAAGCCATTCATGGGTTTCAGAGAAGCAATATGTCTTCAGTATAGGGTCAGGATTCCTTGTTGAGGGGATGAATATTGTTTTGATAAATGTTACTGACTTAAAGGGCAATTCAGCGCAATACAAAAGGGAGCCTGTTGTCTTCACAAAAGCAGGGTCAGAGTTGGCGAAGAAGCAGATATGGAAGAATGACACGATGTCAATCCCGGAGAAAAGGATTAATGTCAGCTTCTCTATGGGCAGCTCAGCGAATGGAACTGTCTATGTCGCAGCATATAACGAGAGCACAAGGAATGCTTCTCCTCCTTCATCAGAGCTGAAAAAATACGTTGAGATTGTTGCCTCTGATGAAGCGAAGATTGGAATCACTTCAGCCACTATCAGGGTCGAGTATAACGATTCTGAGCTGCAGGCAGCAAACATTGATGAGTCAACACTTGCAATTTATTTTTATAACGAGACTCTTGGAATGTGGGTTAGGGAATCAAGCTTTGTGAACACGTCGGCAAACTACATTGAGGCGATTGTGAATCACACCAGCCTTTTTGGAGTGTTTGGAGACCAGCCTCCAAGCCAGCAGCAATCAGGCAGCTCTGGCAGCAGTGGAAGTAGTGGAGGAGGGGGAAGCACTTATACTGGCCCTAGCTCTGGCTCTGGCTCTGGCTCTGGCTCTGTGTCTGGCTCAGCTTCTCCTCAGCCCAAAAAAATCCCTGAGAAGAAGCCAGTCCAGGAAGTCAAGCAGCCATTAATTCCCCAGGAAATTCCCATGCCGGTGAAGTGCACTTATTCCTTGTTCGCGGGAATTCCTGAAGTTGTCTCGTTTGTGGAAAACAGCACTTTCTCTGCCGCGCTTCAAAGCACAGGCTCCTGCAGTTTTGATGATGCCAATGTTGTCCTTTCCGACCCGGTGAACTCGGTTGTCAACATCTCATACCTTCCCGGAAGCAGGGCAATCAGCATGCAGGCAATTCAGCTTAACAGGACTATTTCAACCCGCCTTGAGGGATTTGCTGTCAAGGACCAGCAAAGGAAGCTGAAGAACTACACAGGGAAGGCAACAATAGCGGCAGTAGTCAATGGCTCTGTCGTTGCAACCCAGGAAATTCCTTTCACCGCAATGGTTGCAGAGTATGAGCCTGTAGAAAAAGCAAGATTCCCCATGATGGCCGCGATAATTGCAGGCTTTATTGCAGGGATAGGCCTTCTGGTTTTCTTAAGGGTTAGGAAGAGTGCTGCTTAGCTTTAGGGGGGTGAACTTCAATCCAAGCGCATCAGCCACTGGCTTGATTGTGAGCATCCCGTCATGCGTGTTGATTCCCTTTGAAAGGATTCTGTCTTCGAACAGCATTTTCTCACCATTATTTGCAATTTTAAGTATGTATGGAAGCGTTGTGTTTGTCAGGGCAATTGTTGATGTGTTTGGAACAGCGCCTGGCATGTTGGGAACGCAGTAATGAATCACGCCTTCATCTACAAATACAGGATTTGCATGGCTTGTCTTCCTGGAAGTCTCAAAGCACCCTCCCTGGTCTATGCTTATGTCAACAGCTACAGAGCCAGGCTTCATGCTCCTTATCATTTCCCTGGTCACAAGCTTGGGGGCAGTGGCTCCTGTTATGTAAACACAGCCCACAACCAGGTCACTCTCAGAAACTGCCTTTGAAATGTTCTCAGGGGTTGACTTCATTGTAATGATTCCCGGCATCAGCTTTTCAGCGTTTTTCAGCTGCTCATCATTTATCCCTATTATAATTGTCCTTGCGCCAACTCCATGAGCTATCCTTGCCGCATTCATTCCTGCAACTCCAGAGCCGATTATTGTGACTGTTCCAGGCGCAACTCCTGTCACTCCGGCAAGCAGCTTTCCAAACCCGCCATTGGTCTTTTCAAGGTAATGCATTCCCACTTGCACTGCCATCCTTCCTGCCACTTCGCTCATCGGCCTGAGCAATGGCTTGGTCCTGTCATCAAGCTCTATTGTTTCATATGCAACCGCTGTCACTTTTTTTGCCAGCAATTCCCTTGTCAGCCTTTCTTCAGCAGCCAAATGCAGATAAGTGAACAGGATCAATCCTCTCCTGAGAAATCCAAACTCATCAGGGAGGGGCTCCTTGACTTTTACAATCATGTCTGACTTTTCCCAGACTTCCCTGGCCGAGCTGATTATCTTTGCCCCAGCTTCCTTGTATTCATCGTCAGGAAACCTTGAATTTATTCCAGCCCCTGCCTCTATTAGCACGGTGTGCCCACTCTTCACCATATCAGAAACTCCATTTGGTGCCAGCCCCACCCTGTTTTCTCCCTGCTTGATTTCCTTCACAGTGCCTATTATCATTTGTCCATCTCAATGAAAGGTATGCAGGCCATTATTTAAAAGCGTTATTAAAACCAGAAAGAAAGCTTTATGAATTTTCTTTTAATAGCCAGCGCTCATGGATGGCGGACATTGAACATTTTTGTTAAAAAGCGGGATTCCGGTTTAGTTATTCTTATAAATAATATAAGCAAATCTATATACGAAGAACAAAAATTAAGGGACACACACAATAAGGCAGTAATGATGTGGCGCTAAAAAAGCGAAAGATATTTATATAAGTTTATATATACAATTATATATTTTCATATAATTTGAGGTTTAAAATGCAAAAGCTAAATGTGATACATTATCCAAACCTGAAAACTGTGTTAATGGTAGAGGATGCTCTAAAAAGAGCTAATAATCTTATGACAAGAGAAGAGTTAAAAAAAAGGTTGCCTGCAAAAATAATGCACCAAACATTAAATGTAATTTTAAAATACCTGGAAGATGGCGGGAAAATTCTAGATGGAAGGAAAGGCATCTTATGGGTATATAATCCAAGCCCAAAACTAGATAAAGCAATAAAGGAAGGAATTGAGCTATAATGTTCAAAGGAAAACCTACAAAAGTAATTATTACAGGAGAGGCCAAAGAAGAATTTGATTATTTAAACAGAGTTGTAGGTGAAGAAATCTCTAAGGGAATTACAAGCAGCGATCATCAGACTTTGCTCAACTCAATAAAGCAGAAAATAGAGCTATTGAAGGCAAATCCAGAATATGGCATACATATCCCTAAAGACCGAATACCAAAAGATTACATAAGATATTATGATGTGAACAATTTGTGGAAAGTTAATCTTTCTGGGGCTTGGAGAATGATTTATACAATAAGAGGCAGTGAAATTGAAATTATTTCTTTGATATTAGATATCCTGAACCACAAGGATTATGAAAAGAAGTTCGGCTACAGGAAAAAATGAGAGAGATTTCAGGCAGGCCATTCTTTCCTGTTGATGTAGCAGGGGTTAATGACCAAGTTATAAGGATGGCTCTTTTTTTTTTGGAGAGTACCATTGGCACAAGCATAATGAAGACGAACTATTTTATGTAATAGTCGGTGAATTAAGTATTCAGGTGAAAGGGCATTCTGATATTGTTCTGCTTGAAGGAGAAATTGCGGTTGTGCCTAAAGGAATAGAACACTGCCCTAAGAGCACAGTAGAGACATATGTCCTGATGTTCGAACCTTTCAGAGTCAAAAGCAAAGGTGAATAGTTATTTTTCCATTTGATAATGTGAGCATCAATTTTGAAGCTCCAAAGAGGTAATTTTTCCGCATGCTGGTTACAAATTAAAAAATAGCCCCGGGCGGACACCCGCTGTTTCTGTTAAAAGTCAGAATCCTTCGAATCCGATTGATTTCAGTATATTCTTGATTGTATTGATTGTTTTTTGCTGGTCTTTCTTTTCTGACATCCTGATGAACTTGATAAGTAGCCGTGCAAGCTCATCAGCTGAGCCAAACTTTAGGACATGCCCATCGGTAATGAAGTAAAACCGGAATTTTTCATGCTTCAGCTCCTTGATAACAACTCCGCCGACGTTTCCAATTGCTTTTCCCCTTTTTGGGTCAGCTTCAAGCTGTTTCATTCGCAGGAAGATTCTCTCGGATTCTGCCTTGAATTTTGAAAATATCTCTTCCTGAAGAGCTTTCGTTATTAAGACCTTGGCCATCGTTTACGCGCTTCTGCAATTGCCTCATTGATTCCAGTAGAATCAGACTCATCGTAAAGATACTGCAGCAGCAGGGTTTTTTTCGTTGCTTCATACATCCTTCTGATTATGTCATCATAAGAGTCTCCCGCTTTACCCAGATGCTTTAGCTTCTCCTTCATTTCCCCGCTTAAAGATATTGTAGTTGCCATGGAGTTTATGGAGACTATGGA
>CAYJXD010000045.1:0-7931 GCA_964374085.1 uncultured Methanosarcinales archaeon
GTTTCCCTGACCATTGCCGGCTCGCTCTGCTTTCCTTTTACAGGGCTAAGGAAAGGCGCATCTGTCTCTGTCAGCAGGAGGCTTAATGGAACAGCCTTGGCAACAGCCTGGAAGTGGCTGCTGACCGGAAGCAGAGCAGGAATTGAGAAGTGAAAGCCAGCATCAATTGCCTTCTTAACTATTTTCAGGTTTGCCATGCAGCAGTGCATGACAACCTTTTTTGCGCCAAAGTCTGAGAGAAGCCGGACAACATCGCTTTCTGCCTTCCTTGAATGGACAATGACTCCCTTATCCAGTTTCCTTGCCAGTTCAACCTGTTTCATGAAAATGTCTTTCTGCCTTTCCTTTTCCTCTGCCTTCAAGTAATCAAGGCCAATCTCTCCCAGGGCAACTATCTTTTTGCTGTTTTTTTCAATGAACACAAGCTGCTGCCCAATTTCAGATTCAGTCAGCTTCAAGGCATCAACAGGATACAAGCCAATTGCGGCCTTGATAATGGGATACTTTTCTGCGAGTTCAAGAGTAGCCTTGTTTGTTTTCCCATCAACTCCGTTGTTTATTATTGCCTTGACTCCAGCATCCTTTGCCCTTTGGATTATTTGCGGGATTTCATCAGGCTTGAACAGGTCAAGATGGGCATGGACGTCTGCGAACATTTCAAATCCTTTCCTTCAGCGCAGCGTGGATTATTGGCAGCGCTATTGTGGCGTCGCAGAACAAGTCAATGAACTTTGCCTCGTACTGGAGCTTGCCCCACGAGATGCCTTCCCTTAATGGAGCGCCTGAGCTGCCGCCTGGCTCAGGCCTGTCAGTTGTAATCTGCACTGCGTAATATGCCTGCTTGCTGAACTGCATTGCCTGCTGGATGTAATTCTTCGGAACCCCGCCGCCTATATACATTACGCCTGACCTTTTCGCAGTCCATGCAATGTCGAGGATTTCCTTCAGGTCATCAAATGCAGAGATTGAAAGCTTGTGCTTCTGGATGAAGCCCCATACCTGCAGGCCAAGCCCAGAGTCAGAGATAGCAGGGCAGAAAATCGGCACCTTTTTTTCAAAGCAGGCATTGAGCAATGACCTTTCCTTCACATTTTTCCCTATCTCCCAAAGGAAGTCCTTGATTGTAAGCTCCTTCCCAACCATTCCCTTCAGTATTGGCTGGAGGAAATCCTCTATTTTCGGGTAGACATCATTGGGCATGTATGAGTCATACATCCTGTCCCATCCCTTCTTGTGCAATTCTGCATCATCAGCATCGCTGTGCCCCTGGTAGTGGCTGAACCCAAGCGCTTCAACCAAGTCATGCGTAAGCGTTGCCCCTGTTGTCACAAAAACATCAACCCAGCCGCTTTCAATCATCTCAATCAGAATTTCCCTCATCCCGCCAGGAACCATTGCCCCAGCCTGTCCCATGAATACAGTGCAGTCCTTGTCCTTTATCATCTGCTCGGCAACATCAACTGCCCTTGAAAGGCTTCCTGCGCCCATCACTCCTGAAAGGGACATTTGCTTTACCAACTCGTTGACAGTCATGCCTTTTGATGTCTTGATGTGGGAGATTTTTTTCAGAGGATGCTTATCCATGCAGAAGCGAAGCCCAGAATTGTTTATAAAAGTTTGTCAACGTTGTGATAATAGACAAAGTTTCGATAAAGCCGCAATTTATATAAACCCTTTCCTGTCAGCAATTCACGATGTTGGCAAAAAAGTTTTTCTCAGCGGCAACATATCTAGGAACCGCGCCATTCTATGCCCTGGCGATAATATACTTCGCTCTGCGCGAACTGCGATATGCGATCATTATGGCTGCATCCATGGCATTCCTTGAATGCGCTTGCGCCCTGATAAAACTTGCAGCGCCAACAAAAAGGCCTAAGCCTGTAAGGCAAGAAGCAAGAACGCTGTATCAGAAGTATGATGCAGCCAGCTTTCCAAGCATACACTCTGCAAGGATGGCGCTTCTGTCAGTGCTTGCTTCGCATCATGGCCTGGTTGCGGCAGCAGGGCTCTCTGCAGCAGGGGCTGTTGTGGCTTATTCAAGGATATACCTGAAAAAGCATTATCTAAAGGATGTTCTGGCTGGCGTGCTGATCGGGACATTAATCGGAGCCGCCGCATTGGCGATGAGAAATGGGATTTACAGGCTATTTTAAGCTTTTGAGGATTAAGTACCATCCAACTTTTGCACTTATAGCCTTGGCGATGGCATACTTTGCTCAGGCCATAACCCCCGACCTTGCATTCCAGGTATTTTCCCTATACCTGGTGTTCAATGTTCTCCTCTATGGAGGGATATATGCAATAAATGACATCGCTGGAGCAAAGGAAGACGCCCTTCATCCAATGAAGCAGCGGCAGCCCGTAGCATCAGGAGAAATACCTCCCATGAATGCAGCTCTTTTCGCCCTGGCAAGCATCGCAGCGGCATTGCTGGCGTCTGTTCTGTTTTTTGACAGGGAAATCACAGCCTTTTTCCTTGCGTTTCTGTTTGTAAACATGCTCTACACGTTCGCTGCAAAGAAGCTTCCATACGCGGAACTCGTAATAGTAAGCATCACCCATCCGATGAGGTTTGCAATGGGTGTTGCCGCTGTAAAAGCGCAGATGCCATATTTCCTGATATTTGCACTTTACTCAGCGTGCTTTGGAATAGCCGCACTAATAAAGGAGGCAGAGATAAAGTCTGTGGGGAACAATGTTAGAAGCACACTCAAGCACTACACTGAAGCAAAAATCCTGGCCATGAAACTGGCTGCGCTGGCTGCAATGCTGGCCTTCTTTGCCCTTGACATGGGCAACTACCTTATTCTATATGCGACTCTTTTCCCAGTGTACATTTTTCTATCCTTCTCTCCATATATGCCCAAGCCCTTGAGGGAATTGGTATTCCAAAAAGCGTGGCTTGGCATCTGGAAAAGGTGACAATAACACATTAGCGCCAACGCGGGGCAAAACAAATACCTTTAAAAATCTCAGCCATTTGGCCTTGAGACATGATAATCGGCTTCAACTTCAAGAAGATAAGCATAGAGAAAAGGAACCCGATAACAGGAAAGGTTGACATAAGCAACAATGCCTCTGTGAAGGATGTTGAGGAATCTGATTTCTCATTTGGAAAGCAGAAGCAGAAAGGCATAACTTTTCACTTTGAATTCACGTCAAAGTATGAGCCTGACATTGGGGACCTGTTTTTCTCAGGCGAGCTTCTTTACCTTGGGGACGCAAAGGAAAACGAGGGCATAATAAAGGGCTGGAAAAAGAGCAGGAGCCTGCCCAAGGAAATAATGGCAGAAGTTGTTGACACAATACTAACAAGGTGCAACATCGAGGCGTTGATACTGAGCAGGGACATAAACCTGCCCCCTCCGGTTCCATTGCCAAAAGTGAAAAGAGATAGCCAGTAAAAAACGCGCTCTTTCCTTTCGAAAGCTTTATTTATACTGCAAATACTCCTGAAACTCTGAAAAATGGCAGAAAGAGAGCTCAAGCTTAAAGTTGCAGAGGCTGTGCAGGACGATGTCAACAAGGGAATAGTCAGGATTGACACGGGCCTGATGCACCAGATAGGCGTGAGGCCGGGCGACATTGTTGACATTGAGGGCAGCAGGAAGACTGTCGCGATAGCAGACCGCGCTTATCCGGGAGACATTGGCCTCAGCATAATAAGGATGGATGGCATCATAAGGAGAAATGCCAAAACGTCGATAGGCGACGCAGTCAAGATCCAGAAGGCTGATGTGAAGGAAGGGAAAAAAGTAATAATCGCCCCTGCAAGGAAGGGAATAATAATAAGGGCGTCAGCAGACCTTTTCAAGCAGGGGCTTCTCGGAAGGGTATTGATGAAGGGAGACATAGTTGCCCTGGGCGGAGGAACAAGGAGAAGGGCCACAATGGCGCACTCGCCGTTTGAAGACATCTTCAGGATGCTTGACGAGGATGTATACGGGTTTGGTTTTGGAGACATAAAGTTTCTTGTTGTTGATACATTGCCGAAGCAGGCGATAATCATTTCAGACCTGACAGAGGTTGTTTTCAACCCTGAAGCTGTGGAGGTTTCAGAGGAAGCAGGCCTTGAAGTGACATATGAAGACATCGGTGGATTGAGCGAGGAGATAAAGAAAGTCCGCGAGATGGTTGAGCTGCCATTAAAGCACCCTGAGATTTTTGAAAGGCTTGGAATCGAGGCTCCAAAAGGAGTTTTGCTGCACGGCCCGCCGGGAACAGGAAAGACGCTGCTGGCAAAGGCTGTTGCAAATGAAACCAATGCGCACTTTATTTTGATTAACGGGCCCGAAATCATGAGTAAATATTATGGCCAGAGCCTTCCATATGACGAAAAAGTGCTTATCAAGAAAGGAGGGCTGATTCAAAGGCTCCCAATTGGGGAAATTGTTGAGAAAGAAATGAGAAATATAGAGGCAATCTGCTTTGATGAGGATGGAAAAGTGATTGCAAGCAAGGTTACCGGACTAATCAAGCACCCGCTTAAAGGCAAGATTCTTAAAGTAAAAACAGCATCAGGGAGAAGCATTCGCGTTACAGATTACCATTCCCTTTTTACCCTGACTGAAAGAGGAATTGAAAGCATAAAGACTTCGGAGCTGAAAAAAGGGTCTTTCATAGCGGCGCCGTCAAGACTCCCCTTCACAAAAAACCCGATTTCCCGGATTGACCTGCTTGAAAAGCTGGCTGAAAAGGACTTTGGCCTTAAAATCAGGAATGTCCAGCAATTTGTCAGGGATGCAATTTCAAAAATAGGGCGCAAGGAAGCGGCAAAAACCCTTGGAATAGGGGGAAAATACCTATATGATGTCATTGGGAAAAATGCAGGGATTCCAGCTTCAAGGTTTGTCAAGCTGATGAAAATTGCAAAAGTAAACTATTCACATGAATTTGTCCAGATATACACAAAAGGGAAGAGCATGCATTCCCAGCTGGTTTTCACAGAGGACTTGTGGACTTTCTTTGGGCTGTGGATGGCAGAAGGCTCGTACACAAGCGGCTCTGTAAGGCTGTCAGTTCACAGAAGGGAGGAGAAATATGTTGCAGAGCTTTGCAGCAAGCTGTTCGGAAACCTGACAATTTACAGGAAACCGGGCGCAAATGCAAGCGACATCCTGATTTGCTCGACAGCCCTAAGAAAAGTAATGCAGCATATCCTTGGGTTTGAGAGCGGAGCAAGGAAGAAGAAAATGCCTCCAATCGCTTATAACCTCTCAAGGGAGCATACAGCAGCACTTCTCAGGGGATTCATATCCGGCGATGGGCATCTAAACCTGCACACACCTGCGCCGATGGTGGAAATATCGACTGAAAGCCCTGAACTGGCAGATGACCTTGCTTATCTTTTGCTTAACTTTGGAATCGTTGCAAAGATTTATGGAAGGAAAAACCGGCTGCAAAAAAGGCTTTGCTTTGCAGACACAAAAAACCTTGACCTTTTCAGGGAAATAGGATTCCTTGACTCAGAAAGGAACTCAGCCATCTATTCGTATGTCCAGCAAAACAAGGTTTCAAGAAGGGACATGATACCTATGAACGCCTTGCCTGAATCAGTCAGGATGAGCCATGAAATCCGCGAATGGGCAAATTCAGACACCATAGGAAGGGAAATACTGCAAAGGATGAACAGCCCTGAGCTTAAGCTAATGCTCGGATGCGACATTTACTGGGACAAGGTTGCCGATGTATCGGAGACTGGGGAACAGCCTGAATATGTATATGACATCTCTGTGGAGCCATCCCAGAATTTTGTTTCAGGATTTGGCGGAATTTTTGCCCACAACAGCGAGCAAAACCTAAGGAAGAAATTCGAAGAGGCAGAGAAGAATGCGCCGAGCATTATTTTCATTGACGAAATAGATGCGATAGCGTCAAAGCGAGAGGAAGTGCATGGCGAAGTTGAAAGGCGTGTCGTTGCGCAGCTGCTCGCGCTTATGGATGGATTGAAGAGCCGAGGCAAGGTTGTCGTGATTGCTGCCTCAAACGTTCCGAACCTATTGGACCCTGCACTTAGGAGGCCTGGAAGGTTTGACAGGGAAATAGAAATCGGGGTTCCATCGAAAGAGGGCAGGCTTGACATCCTCAAAATTCACACAAGGAATATGCCGTTGTCAAAGAACGTAAACCTCAAGGAGATCGCTGCAATAACGCACGGGTTTGTAGGCGCAGACCTTGCGTCATTGTGCAAGGAATCGGCAATGATTGTTCTAAGGAGGGTGCTGCCTGAATTGAGGCTGCAGGAAGAGGAGCCAATACCAAAAGAATTGCTTGAGAAATTAATGATAACAAGGAAGGACTTCAAGGAAGCCCTGAAAGTGGTTAGGCCGAGCGCTATGAGGGAAGTGCTTGTTGAAATCCCAAATGTCAAATGGGAGGACATAGGAGGCCTTGAGGATGTGAAACAGGAATTGATAGAGGCAGTTGAATGGCCGATAAAGCACCCAGATGCATTCAGGAGACTAGGCGTAACGCCGCCAAAAGGCATGCTTCTTTACGGCGCGCCTGGAACAGGAAAGACAATGCTTGCAAAGGCAGTTGCAACAGAGAGCGAGGCAAACTTCATACAGGTGAAAGGCCCTGAATTGCTTTCAAAATGGCTTGGAGAGAGCGAGAAGGCAGTGAGGGAAGTGTTCAAGAAGGCAAGGCAGACTTCGCCCACAATCATTTTCTTCGATGAAATTGACAGCCTCGCCCCAAGAAGGGGAATGAGCGCAGACAGCCATGCAACAGAAAGGGTTGTGAACCAGCTATTGACTGAAATGGACGGGTTAGAGGACCTTTATGACGTTGTAATAATCGCGGCAACAAACAGGCCTGACATAATTGACCCTGCAGTGCTCAGGCCGGGAAGGTTTGACAGGATGATACTGACAACCATTCCCGAAGAGAAGGAAAGGCTGGAAATAATCAAAGTGCACACAAAGGAAATGCCCCTCAAGGATGTGAATTTGGATTTGCTTGCCAAGAAGACACAGGGATATGTGGGCGCAGACATAGAGGCAGTCTGCAGGGAAGCGGCAATACTTGCCCTTAGGAAAGACATGAATGCAAAACACGTGACAGACAAGAACTTTGACGAGGCCCTGAAGAAAGTCCTGCCTTCAGTTACAAAGGAGCTTGAGGAAGCGTATGACAATGTAAAGGAGCAGTTCAGGCAGATAAGGGCAAAGCAGTTGAAAGAGGAGAAGCCAGCATACATGGGATAAGTTTAATAATAGGCTGATCTAATCATTATTAAAAGAGGTGAAGCATGGGACTGTTTGGATTTCTTTCAAGGAACACTGAGGAGATGCTTCACCAGAGGCTTTCAGAAATACTCGCCGAATACCACAAGCTAAAGGCTCTGCTTGAGCAGCAGAAAGCGCTTTCTGAGCACATAACCCACATCCACAGGAGAATTGACTCGATAAACAGCGGGATAAGGCATGCAAACTCATTGCAGGACCAGGCGCAGAGGCTCTCGCTTTTGCATCACCTTGTCCAGACAGAGAAGCAGATGCTTGGGGCGCAGAGGATGCTAGCCCGCCAACTGGAGCTAAGCGCAGGCAAGGCAATAAGTCTCGAGAGAAGAACAGAAAGGTCAGCTAGGCAGATAAGGAAGGCTGCCTGACTCTGGTGTCGTATTTGTATTTTCCAAGCATTTCAATCAGCGGCCTTGACAATTGGTGCGTCCCAGAAGAGCCTGAAGAATATAGCCCGTCTGGATTAAAATCTCTAGAATATCTTCCTATTGTTCCATTCTGGTGGTGAGTATCCCCATATATTGTGAAGCCATTAAGCCCGAAAAGCCTGTGTCGCATCCTGAAGTTTAGTCTTTCAACAACACGCCCATCCTCAACAAGAAAGGCTTCATAGGAATTACCATTCCTCCACAAGCCCTTGTAAACATCCTGCGGAAGGCATTTAGAAAGGACTTCATCCAAAGTCGG
>CAYJXD010000046.1:0-7916 GCA_964374085.1 uncultured Methanosarcinales archaeon
TACTGAACCGCCATGACTTGGGGTAGTAGTTCCAAAAGAGATTCCGGACAGTGCCATTGGGATGCCAGAGTTTACAAAATGGCAAAAAATAAGGCCTATAATTAGTTTCTAACACGATTATTTATAGGGCGCGCAGCGATTTTCAGCTCCAAACACAAGCCTTCCAGGATTCCAATTAGCTCTGCTGGCTTGGGGCTGGAATGATCAGCTTTCCTAATTTCAGCGAGATTATCCTCTGCTGACTTCACAAGCTCATCAAGCACATGGTACGCATCAACTGCCTTGATTTCGCCTTTCATAACACCGTCGCTGACTTCACGGCAAAGCTCAATGGCGCCACTATAATCCCGCAGAAGCATTAGTTTTTTTGCTGTTGCATCAATGGGAGAAACATTTTGTCCGCTCCAAAAAGCGGAATATAAGGAGAATGCAGAATAAGCTTCTTCCGAAGATAAAGTCAGATTCATTTTAAGCAGGCATTGCCACGCCGTCTACTTCCTTCAGTCCCTTCCTGTTCCTGATTGCCGCTGTCACCTTTGCCTGCAGCTCGAATGGAAGCCTCTCGAACAACTGGTCAGAGACAAAGAAATTGCCCCTTCCCTCTGTTGAGCTCCTCAAGTCTGAAGTCAGGCCAAACATTTCCGCCACAGGAAGCTTTGCCTTCACAGAGATGTGCTCCCCTTCCTGCTGCATATCCAATAATTGCCCTCTCCTGTTCTGGACCAGCTTTGAAATCGCCCCCATATAATCAAGCGGGGCTTCTATCTGGAGAACCTGGACAGGCTCATACACGACAGGGCCTGCATTGAGCATTGACAGCCTGATTGAATCCCTGACTGCAGGCAAAACCTGGGCAGGGCCCCTGTGGATTGCGTCCTCGTGAAGCTTTGTGTCCATCAGCAGAACCTTTATTTTAGTGCACGGCTCCCTTCCCAATGGGCCGGAAGTCATTACATCCTCAAACCCGTCCATTATCAATTCAATAACCTCTCCAATATGGACTATTCCCTTGGTCATGTCTATTAGTATATTGCCGTTGAATATGTCCCTGACTTTCCTTGTGACCTTGCTCTCCATCCCTGCCTCTGTAAAGACATTCCACATGTCCTCATCCTTTTTTTTGACCCGGCCTTCATGCACTTTGCCTTCCTTGATTGCCTGGTAGATTGGGTCTTCAAGAGGCTCAATCTTGAAATAAAACTTGTTGTGCTTGTTTGGGGACTTGCCCTCAACTTCAGGGCCTGGCTTTGAGACTGTCTCGCGGTAAACAACTATGGGCTCTGAAGTCTGCACTTCAACTCCCTTCTCTGTCTTGATCCTGTTCTCAATAACCTCCAGGTGGAGCTCGCCCATTCCGCTCATCAAGTGCTCGCCTGTCTCCTCATTAATCTCAATCTTTATAGTCGGGTCTTCCTTTGAAACCTGCCTTAATACCTCAACGAGCTTTGGAAGGTCTGAAGGCTTTTTTGCCTCGATAGCTTTTGTCACAACAGGCTCAAAGATGTGCTTTATCATCTCAAAAGGCTCCATGTCAGGAATGCTCGAGACTGTCTCGCCTGAGAATACGCCCTTCAACCCCACAATACCAATAACATTTCCTGCGCTTACCTTGTCAACAGGCTCTCTTTTAGCGCCATTATAAATAGAGACCTGCTGGACACGGACTTGTTTCTTGCTGCCAATCATGTAAACATCCATTCCGTGCTGGACAGTCCCGGAGAACAGCCTGCCAGCTGCAACTTCCCCTGCGTGCTTGTCCCAGACTATTTTTGTGCAGACAAAGCCCACTGGGCCGTTTGGGTCGCAGTTCACCAATGACTTTCCTGCCTCGCTTTCAGGGTCGCCGTGCCATATCTTAGGCACCCTGTATTTCTGCGCCTGTATCGGGCTTGGGTGGTGCTGGACAACCATTGACAAGACCACCCTGTGCAGCGGCGCTTTCTTGGCAAGCTCCTTGATTGGGTCTTCATTCCCAGACTCGTATGCATCAATGACATCCTTAAAGCTTATTCCTGTCTTCTGCATGTAAGGGATGTTCAAAGCCCACTTATGGAAAGCACTGCCGAATGAAACAGAGCCTGCATTCACATTAACGAGCCATTTCTCCTTGAACTCCTTCTCTGCAATCTGCCCGATAAGCCTGTTCACATCATTGATGACCTTGATAAAACGCTCCTGCATCTTGTCAGGACTCAGCTTCAATTCCTTTATCAGCCTGTCAACCTTGTTTATAAAAAGCACTGGCTGGACTCTTTCTTTCAGCGCCTGCCTCAAGACAGTCTCTGTCTGGGGCATAATGCCCTCAACACAGTCAACAAGGACAATGGAGCCGTCAATTGCCCTCATCGCCCGAGTTACGTCTCCGCCAAAATCAATGTGGCCCGGAGTATCGATAAGGTTGATCAGGTATTCCTCATTTTCCAGGGAGTAAACCATGGAAACGTTCGCAGCGTCAATGGTGATTCCCCTATCCTGCTCATCCTGGTGAAAGTCAAGGACCAATTGCTTGCCTGCAAGCTCATCGCTTATCATGCCTGCGCCAGAAAGAAGATTGTCGCTGAATGTTGTCTTGCCGTGGTCAATATGGGCAGAGGTGCAGATGTTCCTGATATGCGAAGGCTTGTTCATAAGCCTAATCACCTTATCCACCATCTTTTCTGCCATTTTTATTTCACCGTTGAAAGCGCCTTATCGCACTGGCTTAAAACTTTTTCTATTTTGTCCATATTGGTGTTTGCATCGATACCTGCCAAAATTCCTTTTCCCCTGTAATAATCAATGAGGGGCGCTGTCTGCTTTTCATAAACCTTTAGCCTATTGAGAATTACTGACTCACCATCATCCTTCCTCCTTATCAATGCCTTCCCGCACTTGTCGCAGGCATCCTTTCTTTTTGGCGGGTTGTTCTTCAGGTGGAATATAGAGCCGCACTTGGGGCAGACCCTTCTCCCTGAAAGCCGCTCAACAATTGTTTTTCCATCAGCAAACAGGTTGAGGACAATATCTGGCCTTGAGAATTTTTCCATTGCCCTTGCCTGCTCAACAGTCCTCGGGTATCCGTCAAGGAAGAATCCTTTCTTCGCATCAGGCTCTGAAAGCCTTTCCCTGACCACTTCGTTTGCAACTTCATCCGGGACAAGGTTGCCTGACTCAACAATGGACTTTACTTTCAGCCCGAGCCCTGTGCCCCTCCTGATTGCCTGCTTGAAGATGTCGCCAGTAGAAATATGCGGAATTTTATGGCGCGATGAAAGCATTGATGCGACTGTGCCCTTGCCGACGCCAGGAGGACCCAAGAGCACGGCTCTCATTTTCTAAAAGACATGCTCCTCATGCACCGTTTTGTAGGAATGAAGCTCCTTTTTCTCAAACCACAAGCCTATTTCCCTTTCCGCATCCTTCTTGTCTGAAGAAGCGTGAATAACATTTTTGACCGGGCCTTTCCTGCTGTCAGCGTGCGAATAACTAACGTGGCTGTAATCTCCCCTGATAGTTCCGGGCAATGCAGACAAAGGCTGGGTGTCTCCAGTCATCTTCCTGACATTCTGGATTGCATCAACTCCCTCCAGAACTATTGCAATCACAGGGCCAGAGGAAATGAATTCAACCATTTGCTTCCTTACCATATCGCCCCTTCTCTTCGCAAGGTCCTCTGTATAGTGCTTCATCGCAAAGGTTTTGTCAGCCCACTTCATCTTCAAGCCAACTATTTTCAGGCCTGCATCCTCAAATCGCGACATGATTTTTCCAGCCAATGCTCTCTGCACGCCATCAGGCTTTATCAGGACAAGCGTTTTTTCAATCATTTTCATCTTCCTCCTTGAACTCCTCTTTTGAGACGGATTTTTTCCCGAGCTGAACCATGCTCTTCTCGCAGCTTCCGGAGCAGAAATACAATATCTTTCCAGTCTTCCTGACATACATCTTGCCAGTTCCCTTTTCTATATTTTGCCCGCAGTATGTGCATTTCATTTATTTCCTTCCCTGGGTCATCTTCCTTGCCTCAATTTCAGTTTCGCGAAGCATCAAAATATCGCCTATCCTCACAGGGCCTTTCACGTTTCGCCTTAGAATCTTGGTGGCATCCTTGCCTTCCAATACCTTGCATCTCACCTGTATTGCCTCTCCCCTTGTTCCAGTCCTCCCGATAATCTCCTCCACCCTCGCAGGGGTTGCAACTGAAAACATGACCTGCTGGACTTTCTTCTCTTCCTGAGGCTTCCTGTCCTGCCTTTCAGCCTGGGGCTTCTCGCCCTGCGCAGGCTTTGCTTCCTTGTCTTTTCCTTCAGGTTTCTTCTTCTCAGCCATTTTATGCTTCCTTTGCAATCTCCTTGAGCAGCTCCTTTGCGTCGCCTTCCTGGACTATCGCAACGCTTCCTGTCGGAACACTGAGGCCTGCTGCAGCGCCAAGCTCTTCCTTGCTTGGAACTTCAACGCAAAGAATTCCCTTTTCCTTTGCAAGAAGGGGAATGTGCATTACTATTTCAGGCGGGTTAACATCCTTTGCCACAGCCACTAGCTTTGCCTGGCCCCTTTCAATTGCCTTTGTCACTTCATTTGTCCCTTTCCTGAGCTTTCCAGTTGCCTTCGCAACTTCAATCGCCTCAAGGACACGCTCAGCAACTTCCTTAGATTGTACCATTTTGATTATCCTCCAATTATGATTTTGATGGCTTGCAAAGAACCGAGCTTTCCTCAGGCCTGAGCCGTCATCAGCTAAAATCAAGAATCAAAGGGTTGTTTATAAAGCTATTGGTTGTCGCCCTGGAAGAAGACAAGGTCTTTTGCCGTTAGTTTTCCGCCTTTCATCATCTTCTCCTTTAACTCAGCCTGCTTGTCCTCAATCAGCTTTTCCTTGCGCTGCTCATTTTCCTTCCTTGCCGCTGTTTTCTGCTCGTCCAGCTGCTTCCTCAGGGCTGAGAACTCATCGAGCCTTGCCTTGAGCCGGGAATTTATTTCTGCAAACGCCTTTTTCACTTCAGAGAACTTCTCAAACGACTCTTTTGACAATGCCCGCAGCTCTTTCAGCGTGTTCACTGACTCAATCATTGCCTCGTGATGCCTCTGGCTCTCGGAAGCAAGCGACTTTATTTTTGCCCGCAACCCATTCAGCCTTGGCTTGAGCTCAGAAATTGAGGAAGAGGATGACTTTTCCCTTTCAGAGAGAGGAATCACTTTTACAGCCTCGGCAAGCTCCTTCTTTTTCTGCTTCAAAACCTTCATTATCTCCTGTTCCTTGCCAAAGCTTATGACTTCTGTCTCTATCTTTGATTCCAGCTCTGCAATCTGCCTTTTGATTGCGTCAGGAAAACGGACTTTTTCCATTATCTCTGCCTTCTGCTTCCTTGCCTCCCTGAACTCGGCAATTCCTGATTCCAGCTTTTCCTCCAGCGCCGGAATCTCTGCCTTGAGGCTCTTGACTTCAGCAGTCAGCTTATCCCTTTGCTCTTTTGACGACTTAATTTTCTGGACTAGTGAAGAAATATCTGCCTTGTGGGAGCGGACTTTGGCAAGCTGCGCTTCCTTCTCGGAAGCAAGCTTGTTGAGCTCCTGCCTGAGCCTACTTACATCAGACTGGCAGCTTTGAAGCTGCGAATATATGTCTGTCATTATGAAAGTTGCAGCCAAGCCCAAAAAATAAAAAGCCTTAGCCGAACAATGCGCCAAGGCCTGCGGCTGCCTGCTCACTGGACTTCTTCTCTTCCTCAGCAGCCTTCTTCTCTTCCTTCTTGGCTGGCTGTGAAGCTGAAGCCGCTGGAGCTGCATGGACAACTGAGGCTTCCTTTATCGCGGCCTCTATGTCAACGCCGTCAAGCGCTGAAACCAAAGCCTTTGTCCTTGCAGGGTTTGGCGATACGCCAGCTGCCTGAAGGACCTTGTTAAGGGAATCCTCACCGATTTTCTGTCCTGTCTTGTGCAATAGCATTGCAGCGTACACATACTCCATGTTTTTCCCCTCCGTGAAAATTATTTTTCCTTTCTCAAAGAGCCTTTTTTCTTCAGCTCCTCGTAATTGTGCTCAGCCTCGTCCTGCTGGGCTTTCTCCTGCTCGTGCTTCTTGATGTCGCCAAGCTTCTTGGCGATTTCCTTGTCTCGCTTCATCTTTTCCTTGACTTCGTCAAAAAGCTCTGATTCCATATCTTCTTCTTCCTTTTCCTTTTTCATCTCGCTTATCTGCTGGTCGATTTCTGCCTCAACCTTGTCAGCCTTGGCTGCTTCTGGAGCAGCTTCTTTTTCCTCGGGCTTTGGCGCTGATGTTTTTTCAGCAAGCTCCTCTTTCTTCTCTGGAACTGGAGTTTCCTCAGCAGCTGGAGCTTCTGAAACGAGAGCCTCTTGAGGCAGCTGCCCATGTATTCCCATTGCAGCCCTTTCTGCATCGGTCATCATCTTCTGGACAACGACGTCAGAGACAAGCTCCTTTGAAAGGGCAAGGTATTTTGCATCATTGAATGCCTTTCCAATCATAACCTTGATGTTGTCCTTTGTTGCATACCCTATTGAAACTGAAAGCGCAAGGGCCTGCTGGAATGCAAGCAAAACATTATCCATGTACTGCTGCTCGTCAACTGAAAGCACATCCCTTGCGTATATGATGCTGTTTTCATAAATGGCAACTAAATCCAGTCCTATTTCCATTGGGAAAATTCCCAGCTTTGCAAGGACTTCTGAAACCTTCTGGCTGAACTTTTCGCCCTCGTGAACTATCACATGGTCCTGCCTGATTGAAACTTTTCCTGCCTCAACTCCTGTCTTTAACCCTACGCTGGAGAGCTCGCTGATAATTGGCCCTGGGGCAAACTGGGTAGGCCCTGCCGGAATCGTGATGTCCCTTGGTGCAATCTGCCCTGCCTTCGCAGGCGCTGAAGTCTTGCTTTTCCTGAGCATTGATGCGAGCTTGAATGGATTGTCCTTTGTGAAAATAAGCCCAGGCATGCCAATGACATGCTCCTTCAATGCCTTCAAATCCTTCTTTGAAGGCTCTGCAGCGTCAATCGCCCTGTTGATCAGAGCCTTCTTCGCAACAGTCAACTCGATTCTTCCCCTCAATTGGGCTCGCATCCTCTGGAGCTGCTTTGCAGGGATGTTTTCCATGTTGACTATCCCGACAAGAGGATAGTCCTGCATGAGCTTCAACAACTCATTAACCCTCGATACCTTGTATTCCGCGACTTTTGCCTGGTATTGAATCATTTGATTTTTATTGGGGGGCTCATTGTCAGCTTTATCAAAGCTGACTTGATGTTGTGCTCCTCATTTGGAAGGTGATGTATAATCTGCTCGTAAAGGTTAATGATGTTTTCTGCAACCAAAGCGTGCTCCATAATCTCTGTGCCAACCCTGCACTGGATTACAGGCGCAGCCCTTGCGGTTATTCTGATTGTTTTCTGGAGGTTGTCATTGAGCTGCCTCAAGTTGGCTTTTGGGGCGAAAATAGCGCCTGCCTTTGGATTGGGCATCTTTCCCTTTGGCCCCAAGGCACGGCCGAAATGAGTAGCGACCTGGGCCATAAGGTTAGCCTGGGCAATGAAAAAGTCAAATTTCCTTGCGAGCTTCTTCGCAAGCTTTTTCTCCTTGCTGAATTTCGAGAAATCATCTGGAATAATGACCTCGTCAACAGCGGCCTTTGCATCCTGCACCATTTCAACATCAACGAAAGCGCATACAGACTGTTTCTTTCCCGAGCCATTTGGCAGCTTTGCAAAGAAGTCAATCTGGTTTTCTGTCTTCTTCAGGTCAATGTCCTTCAAATTGACTATAAGCTCAACGCTCTGCGAGAAATTCTTCTTCTTGGATTCCTTGAGCTTGCCTAGAGCTTCAGTAACAGAGTTCTTGTCCATAAAGACCCTCCCGCCGAAGCGGTGAATACGGGATAGCAAGAGGGATAGGGGAGTGATTTATAAAGTTAACTGTTAAAA
>CAYJXD010000047.1:0-7347 GCA_964374085.1 uncultured Methanosarcinales archaeon
ATGGCGCAAAGGTATTTGTCAGACGCCATGCATTTCAGGGACAAGGGAGATTATGTCTCTGCCTTTGGCGCGGTGAACTATGCCCATGCGTGGCTTGATGCTGGCGCGAGAATGAAATTGTTTGATGTGAATGATCCTGAATTGTTTGCTTCGGACTGATTATTTCTCCATCCTCGGGTAAACGCCCCTTTCCATGAATACCCTTTCAGTCTTGACAGCAAAGCCTTTCTCCTCTGTTATCATTTCCTTTGAGCTCATTTTTGATGTGCCGTAGCTTACAAGCTCGCCTTTCAAACTCATTACAGCAACAACATTTTCTGGCTCGATGCCGCTTTCCAGCTTTGCAATGCCAGGGATTTTCAATGAGGCGCCATGGGAAAGGGAGTCAACTGCAGAGTCCAGAACCCAGATTTTTGGGAGGTGCTTCACACCGTTTTCAACTGGCTGTATCACGTGCCTGATGTACTTGTCGTTTCCCTCCTCTTTCCAGTAATGGTACGCGTCAGATAAATCCTGCAGGGTTGCCAGTGAATTCTCTGTGAATGGCCCTGCCTTTGTCCTCCTCAGTTCAGCCATGTGCGCTCCGCCTATTTTCTTTCCTATGTCGTCAACAAGCTTCCTTATGTATGTGCCTGCCTGTGTCCCGGTCTTGAACAGGACATCTTTCCCGTCTATCTCAAGGATGTCCAGGTAGTAGATTTCCCTTTCCCTGATGACTCGCTTCACAGCGCTTTTTACCGGCGGAAGCTGCTTTATCTTTCCTGAGAACTCCTTGCATGCGCTTATTATTTCGGCTTCGCTAAGCAATTTGTGGGTGTGCATTAGGCAGACATATTCTTTCCCTGCTGTAAGCAAGGTGTGCACGACTTTTGTGGCTGAGGCAAGGCATACTGGAAGGACTCCTGTGACATTTGGGTCCAGTGTTCCTGAATGCCCTGCTTTCTTCAAGCCGAGAATCTGCTTGACATAGGCGCTGACTTGGTGGGATGTCGGGCCTGCTGGCTTGTCAATATTCACGATTCCGTTTTCAATCAGCAACTCAACAGGCCTGTGCTTTGGGTTGCAGCCAAACTTCTCAGAAGGCTCTGCATCCCTTTTCACATAAACTTCCCTGTGCAGTGTTTCAAAAGGCAGCTTTCTTTCAGTCACGTTAATCACTCATTATGGGCATGGCGTAGAACTTGTGGTTTGTTAATAAAGGTTTGTCTATTATGAAATTATTCAGCTTTTTCCTTTGCTTTGTTGGCTTTCTTTGGCTTTGCCTTTGGCGGTTCTGGACTGTCCGGGCTTCTTTCTATTGTTATCTCTGCCGGCTCTTCCTGCTTTTGCAGCTCCCCAGCAAGCGCTTCCTTCAAGTCTGCGGTGTCCTGCTTGATGTCTTCCTTCTTTGCCTCAGCAGCCTTTTGCCAGGCCTTTATTTTCTTTGGCTTTGCCTTTGGCGCTCCTATGAGCTCTGCCCTGACTGTTCCCTTGTCATCCTTGACTGCGCTGACATTGACATGGTGTGGAGGATTCTTTATTCCCCTTTTCCAGATCATTTGGTTAAGATGGCTTCCAAGCAATACCTTTTCTGCTTTCATGTGCCTTGCCAGGAATTCCCTCACAGCAGTCACTGCCTTTTTTGCCCTCTTGTACCTGGGAACTTTAAGGAATTCTTTCCTGAGCGGAATATTGTATGTTCGTTCAAGCGCTGCCATTTTTATGCCTTTATCTTAGTCCTTCTCCAGCTTCTCTTGACAGTTGTGTGCCTTCCTGGGTGAACTCTCCTGCCTGTGCCGTATATTTTTGGAACTGTCCAGAACGGAGCCCACTTTGTCTGCTCTCCTTTCTTCACGAGCCTTTTCTTCTTGCTTGGATGCTTGTAACGTGCCATTTTTATTTCCTTGTTATTGTTGTTTTTCTTTCATCGCCCGAGGCCATTTTCAGCAATAGCGACTTGAGCTGCTCATCTGTCACAATGTCTATCCTTCCCATCTGCATCAGCTTTGCCAGCACAACCAAAAGCTGGACAGCCTTTTCCGGATGCGCTGCCTTCAGGTTTCCATACCTTTGAAGCGCTTCCTTGGACAGTTTCTGCCTGACCATTGATTCCAGCGCAGATATTTGCTGCTGTGCCTGCTCTTCCTCAGCCATTTGCTGGGAAGCCTGGTCTTGGTACTGCCTTTGCATCTCCTCTAATTTTCTTCTTTTGATATTTTCCAGCTCATCCATCTTAAGCTGTTGCCTGCTCAGGCGCCTTGTCTTCAATTTTTTTGGCTCTTTTTGTTTTTGCTTTAGTTTCCTGTCCTTCAGTTGCCTGTGCCTTTGGCGTTTTTGCTTTCTGCTCCCCAAGTTGACTGCTGTCAACTGGGCCCAATTGGCCTTTGGCCAATTTGGGCTTTGGCTCTGGCTTTGGCATCTTTGGCAATTGCGGGCTTATCTTCTTTGCTATGCTGTTTATAATGCTCTGCCCTTTTGGCGTTACAACTCTTCCCTTGTGGACTCCTTTTGTTGTCTGTGCAAGAAGCCCTGCCTTTTCAAGCTGCTGCAATAGCCTTCTTATGATTGCCCCTGAGCCCCTGTAAGTATGCTCTGCTGCATGCCCCCTGTTCTTTTTCCCGCCATACTTTGTCCTCAGCTTTGATGTTCCCACAGGTCCAAGCCTGTAAACTGTCCTCAACACTGAAGCTGCCCTCATGTGCCACCAGTCCAGCTGAACAGGAGGCCTTTCCTTGTGCCTTCCAGTCTTTACAAACAGAGCCCAGATTGGAGCTTTTATTTCTGGCACTTGCTTCAGGGAATCTGCAAGCTCCTTGATGAGCTCGTCTGGTTTTATCTCAAGCGGATTTGCCATTGTCTTCCCTGAATAACTTGGTATCTATAGGTTGCTAGGAGAAACCCCTAAATCTTCTGGAACGGAAAAAGGACTAGTTTAAAAGGTTTGCTGTTTTGAAATTAATGAATCCCGCTGTATAGTCACCTATATATGTATCGTCACCTATATATACTAGTTCTTTTAGCTTCTTTATTGCGCGGGGGTGCCAGAGCGGCCAATTGGGCTAGGCTTAGGACCTAGTGGCTTAGTGCCTACGTGGGTTCGAAAAGCAGCGAATTAAACATTCGCTGTTACGAAAGTCCTACCCCCCGCATTTTTTTCTGCGAAATAGTTATTAACTAGCATGAATTCCTTTCGCTATGCACAATAAAATAGCCACTTCAAAGGACATTCCTGAAGGAATGATTTTGAAAGGGCCTCAATATAATGATAGCGTAGTTGAGTTTTATGCAAACTTAGCCAAGGCTGTATTGCAGGCGCATTTCTGTCCTTCAGAAATCAAGATGGGCGCATTGGCTGCATATGAGGGTGATTCTGAATATGGAGCCCGAATTGGGGTAGTCAAAAAGTTAATGCTTGCAACTTTGGCAAGGGACGATGTGGAATATTCATTGGATGGTGTCGCCAATGCTCTTGCTGACCAGTCCACTCAGCCAGCATGGTGGCAGACAGGTCATGCTCTTGCCTGGGAAAAGGCACTTTCATTGGAGGATAGAAGATCATTGGCAGGAATTTATAGAGATATGGCTGACGTTTCAGGCCAGGTTTGGGCTGATTTCGGCAGGCAGACTCCAAAGGGCATTAGGGCGATTGTAGAGCCTCATGTTTACTTTTCAGGCAAATGGAACAGGTCAGGAAGGAACCTTACTTTCCCTGATGAAAGGGTAAGGAAGCAGGGGGATGCTCTCCAGCAATTGGTTCAGCGCATATGGAACTATGGGATTTTGCCTGATACCCCAGCTCCTCTTAATGATGATGAATTGGCGCCTGTTTACTTCAAGGCATCGCCCCTTAGAATCGGATATATTGTGGAGGGATAGATTATCAACAACCTATATTTTCCATAATCGCAATCTTTATAAAGAACCCCTCCCAGAGTACTCTGAACAAAGAGGTGTTTTGGTTTGGAAAAAATTGGCACAAATGAGAGGAAAGCATATCCTTCAACATATATTCTGCACAATACACTATTTCCAAAAACTTTAAATACTGCTGATTTTTTTGGGGTCTTGGCTGGCGCACATATGGGTGAGCCATCCCAAGGCAAAAAAATGATAATAAAAAACACAAAATTTGGAGGTGTTTAGATTGAATTTTAGAAAAACGATCAAGAGAATAATGGCACTGGGTGTCAGTGCAGCCTTCCTGGGCGCTACAATGGGCGCTGCAGTTGCTGCTGACCTTAAGGACTACCCGGCTCCATTCGTCAAGGACGGCGCATTTGATGCCATCATTGTTGTTGGCGATAATGCAAAGGCTGACGATGTTATCGGCTCAGTGGACATATCCACAAGCCTCCAGTATGCTACAAAGGTCAAGAAGACAGTCGCAACAGGCGGATCTGGAACAGTTTCCCTTTCTGGCGACTCAAAGAAGGTTGAGGAATCAACCAACTTGCTTGAGCTTGGAGAGAACCTCACTTCAGTTAGGGCTTCAGTAACAAGCACTGACTTGAAGTCACTGAAGGACGGCTCCATTACAAACCAGTATGGGACGCACACATACACTCAGGTTCTGGACCTGCCTAAGTACGCTTATGTTAGGTACTTGAGAGACACCCAGAATGATGCTGAGGTGCACGTTGACAATGTTCCGGCAGATTACTTGATTCTGCCTAGGAACTTGACAGCAGCAACAACACATGTATACAACTTGAAGCTGTCTTTCTCGCCTGCATTGAAGTCTGACCACTCAACATCAGGCAATAACCACTTGAAAGACGTCAAGAACAAGAAGCTCAAGATTTTGGACAAGGACTACGATATCTTGAAGGCTGACCACACAGCTTATGGAACCATAAAGCTGGTTTTGATGGCTGGCTCTACAAGAGACGTAATGAATGAAGGCGAATCAAAGACCTTCACAGTCGGCGGAAAAGACTATGATGTCGAGTTGACATATGTCGGAAGCGCTGAGACAAAGTTCAGTGTCAACGGCCAGGTCACAGACACATTGAAGGAAGCTGACACATACAAGCTCAGTGACGGAACAGAGCTTGGCGTTGTCGACATCCTTGCCCAGGAATTCGCTGGCGGTAAGAGGTCTGTTGAATTCACTTTGGGCGCTTCAAAGCTTGTGCTTGAGGACACGGCAACCTTCACAAAGGGAGCTGGCGGGACTGTTACAATCGGTTCCAAGGACTCTGCATATGTGAAGACTGATATCGTGACCGCAACAGACACTGGCTTGAACGACTCGAGCTCAAAGGTAACGATAAGCTCAATTGAGGTCTACTATGACCCGTCATCTGCTGTTTATGTAGGCAAGGGCGAGTCAGCAGCTGCTATCGCAGAGGCAGTTGAAGGCGAGAAGGGAGTGTTCTTCCTTAACGGCTTTGACTACAAGTACGAGGGCCTCACATTTGACTCTCCGGAAGAGATAAAGATAAAGCCGGCTGGGTCTCAGGACTACAAGCTGAACTTCAAGAACAAGGCAGGCATCCAATATAGTGCCCCGTTGTTCACGCTGGTTGGAGGCAACATTACCCTTGGCCAGTCAACAAGTTCAACTGCAAGAAGGGTCTTGGTGTTGAGCGAAGGCCAGAACGTCACTAAGGATGACTTCTTCCTGGTAAGCAGGAACAAGTATAGCAGAATCATGCAGCTTAAGGATGTTTCGACTGGCTCCAGCACAACCGACAATTCAGGAACTCTCAAGTTCAAGGATGTTGGTTCAAGCGACACATTTGAAGTTACGTACGCTTCACTGACAGGAGACCTTGTTGTTGACGGAAACACTTTCAGGGTTACGCTTGCAAGTGACGCCACAACTTCACCTTTATTGGTGGACATGGATGGCAGCGGATCTACAGGCACAAATGCTGTTGGTGATGACTCCAATGACGGAATCTACACTTCAAATGAGGCGTATATAACATTCCCTCAGTTGAGTGGCGCTCTGTCCAGGAACATTACCTTTAACCCGAATGCTCCGTCAATAGAGCCAGGCACATACAACGTGACAAACATCACGGTGGTTCAGGTTACCTCGCCTCAGGACGAGGACAGCCAGAGAAGCACAGTTGGTGTTGTGTTCACAGTGTCGTCTGACGGAAAGCTGGACTTAAGCACTGTAAACGGAACATTCGACAACGTTGCAGATGTGGCTACCACAACCTTGAGCTCAGGGCTTGGACAGGTTGGCGATAGTGCTGTCAAGTATGAGGGTTACACATACCTTTGGGCTGATGATGGAACATCACTTGGCCAGTACGGTATGAAGGCCTTGTACGACAAGAAGAGCACTACTTCAACAGACCAGGACGAGGCAACTGTTTGGGTTCCAAAGACCGCAACCAGGGCAAATGTCTTCGTTACCTCTGGCGACACCACAAAGTCCGAGACAAAAGTGGCTGAAGGACAATTGACCTACTACGAGACAACTCCGATTGAAGTGGGCGCTGCAAAGCTGGCTTCAGAAGTCAGCAATGTCAAGGCGCAGAACGCAATCGTTGTTGGCGGTCCTTGTGCCAACGATGCAGCTGCTGAGTTGATGGGCAACCCGGCTGACTGTACCGCAGGCTTCGTGGAAGGCAAGGGCATGATAAAGCTGTTCGAGAATGGCGACAATGTCGCAGTGCTCGTCGCAGGTTACAGCGCGATGGACACAAGAAGGGCAGCAAGAGTGCTTGCTAACTTCGACTCGTACAAGGGCAAGCTGATGGGCAAGGAAGTTGAGGTTGCAGGAACAAGCCTGACTCAGATAACTGTCAGCGCACCTGCTCCAAAGGCTGCTGCGCCTGAAGCCACAGCATAAGTAGTGTCTGAAAAACTGGGCTAACCGCCCTTTTTTCTCTTTTTTTTATTCATTTTAACTTGGGTTCTTATCATAATTATCTTCTCAATAACAATAATGCTTAAATATTAGCTTCCATATTTAGTAACTAAATATAATGAAAGCTAATGATGAACAATGAATAGAAATGAAACAAGCAAGGCAGAAAAAACTACCATAACAATTAGATCTGAAACCAAAGAGATTATTGACTCATTCAAATTAGTGTCAAGGGAAACCTATGATGATGTCATAAGGCGTGTTTTTATGGATGCCATAGAAAGCAACTTTGAAGTGAATGATGAGACTAAAAAAATATTAGATGAACGCTTGCAACAGGTAAAGGAAGGAAAAGTTATATCCCTTAACGATGTTCTCAGAAGGCTGAAGGAGAATGACATATGAAATTGCTTTTACTGAAGGCTTAACAGTTTATCTTCTTGCCTATATTGGCAGAAAGGAGGCTTACAGGAAAGAAAGTGTTGAAAGGCTAGTCGACATGGCACAGCAAATTAAAGCCAAAAAATGAGCTTCTCTAA
>CAYJXD010000048.1:0-7339 GCA_964374085.1 uncultured Methanosarcinales archaeon
ATGTGGTTCACAATGTGCTTGTAGTTGTCACACACTTTTTCAAGGTTCCAGACAATCACATAGGTGAAGCAGGTCTTCCTGTATTCCCTGTAGCCTTTCTTTATCAGCATCCTTTCGCAGAAATTTGTCAATTGGTTATTGGTGGATTCAAGCGCCAGCAAGTCCCTGAGCTCATTCACCCTTCCTGAGTTCAGGCAATCCGCAAGGCTTTCCCCCATGGATAGCGTGACCAAAAAAGCCCTTCTCAGCATTGTGTCGAATTCAGACTCAAGCTCCTGCGCAATTGTCCTTACAACTATCCTATTCTTGCCCTGTTCTGTCACAGCAAATCCTATGAAGAGGTTCTTCACAATCTCATGAATCCTTCCCGGAATGTCTTCACCCTGATAAATTACCTCTATTTCATCATAGCCGCTCTTTTGGACAGCTGCAAAAGCCCATGGCAAAGGAACAGCCCCCATCTCCCTTACATCCAGGGTTGCCCTCTCCAGCCTCACCTCTGCCTGTTTCCCAATCACAAGCTTGTCTTCTCTCTCTTCTACTTCCACTTCATCGCCTTTCCTTATGCCAAGCTTCCTGGCCCATTTGCTTGGCAGCGAAACAATCAGGGTCTTGCCCGCGAGCTGTATGACTTTCCTCTTCATATAGCCTATTTTAACCTTCTAGTATATAAGTTTTTCTATATTATATAACTATAAGATAATATATAGTCCTTATCGAAAAGATATATATCTCCTTCCGAAGATATTACGGATTAACCGGAAATTCAACGGAGGTGCGAAAATGAACAAGAAGGAGCTGATAATGCTGTCAATGCTCAGGAAGGACTCAAGGATGTCTTTGGTTGAGATAAGCAAGAAGACCGGGATTCCGGTTTCAACCCTTTACGACAAGCTGAGGGCGTTCAAGGGCGACATAATAAGGAAGAACGCAGCCCTCATCAACTTCTCAAGGCTGGGGTATGTTGTGAGGAGCCACATGACTTTGGCGGTTGACCGGAGTCAGAAAGAGGAGTTTGCGGCATTCCTGTTCAAGAGCGAAAACGTCAATACTCTTTACCGGATAAACAATGGCTTTGACTTCTTTGCAGAGGTCTTGCACAGGGACATTAACGAGCATGAGCGCTTCATGGACGAGCTACAGGGAAAGTTCAAATTAAAGGACAAGAAGGTTTTCTTCATCATTGAGGAGATCAAGCGGGAGTCTTTCCTTTCTGAGGCTTGATTACTTGTTTTCGTCCTGCTTGAAAGCCTCCTTAAGCTCATCCAGGCTTGCCTTGGTCTCTTCCTTCGGCTCTGGAGGGCTCGTGCCCCTCCTAAGCTTTGTGGCAGCAATTCCAAGAATTATTATAAGGACAACCACTCCGGCAAGGACAAGGAACACGTTTCCTGTGCGCTTGATGCCCTTCCCAACATCAAGGCTCACTTTTTCCTCAGTCACTGGAGCGCTAATATTTTCCGTGTCATTCTGCTCAACGATTTTCTTTTCGGTCTCGATTGTTATTTCATGATCTTTTTTCTCTGATAGCCTCTGGTTATACTCTGTCTTGTACATCAGGAATGTTGAAAGCTCGTATTCCCCGTCAGGCCTGTTAAACTCAAACGTGTAATCCCTGTGGCTTCTGCCCTCGATTTTTTGCTCTGTCCTGTTTGCAGCCAGCATCCCTGACATGGTAAGGGTTACTTCATTTATGTCATGGCCAGACGGGTTTGTCACATAGACAATCAGCTTATCCCTGTTTTTCGCAAAGCTTGTCCTGGACAGTCTCACGAAAGGCTTGTCAAAGCTCACGTTCACAGGTATTTTCTCATTGAAGTCCTGGGTGAAGCCGCTGACAGTTATCCTTGTGGAGAGTTCAAATTCCCGCACTCCAAAAAGCTCAGCTTGGAACTTGTTGTTGAACAATAATCCCTGTCCATTTTCAAGCTTTCCCCTGTAAGTCAGCATATCGCCAGACTTTGAGAATGCGTTGTCTGTTTTTATTGCCCTGAGCCCTTCCGGAAGCTTCACCCTGAAATACTCCACAGTGAGGTTTTTCAGCGCAATTATGGAGATGTTGAGCTCAATCTCCTGGCCAAGGTCAGGGCTCGAGTTCGTAAGGTTGTATGAGATTGCCAGCGAGTAAGGAGGAACTGATACTGCTGCGGCGCTCTCCTCGCTTTTTTGCCCTGCGCCATTGTTGTAGTCAACCTTTGCTGTTGAAGTGAACAAAACACTCTTGAGCGGCTTTATTGTGTAGCTGCACGTAAACCTTCCGCCTGACTCGAGCCTGAGCATCTTCTTTGAGACATTGCTCTGGAGTACTTCGCAGTCTGAATTTGAATAGACATCAATTTCCTTCGGATAGCTGTCCTGGAATGTAATTCCTGTCGCATCCTTCTCTCCAATGTTCTTAACAGTTGTCTTGATGCTGTATTGCTGGCCTATCAGAAGCTCGGAAGGCATCTCTCGTGTTATGTTAAGCTTCGTGACCATCAGGTCTATCTTCACCTTTGCCTTGTTGACAACCCTCTGGGCAAGGCTGTAATTGTAGTGGCTTAGCTCAAATCCGCTGTTGCAGGCAATGAATTTCTGCCCTTCCTGGCAGGTGTTGTTTGCAGCCAGTATCCTCTCTCCGCCAACTTCAACTATTATCTTGTCCTCATTCCCGAACTGCACAGTGAAATTGGCAATCCCCGGATAAATTGTATTTTCCAGCGCCCAGCCGTCAAAGACCAGCTCAGTGAAGGGCTCAGCTGACGCTATTGGAGCGAGCAGGATAATTACAGAAAGCATGCCGAGCCATTTAGTCATCTTGAAACAATGTTTATTTTCCCTGACTTTAAGTTCTGGACTGTCGTGTCTAAAATCCTCAGGAGAGCCTCGCTGCTGTTGAACGCGTTGTGCGGCGTGATTATCACGTTTGGCATCTGCTCCAGCATATGGTTCTGGAGCACTGTCCTCAGGTCGCATTCCTTTGCAAAGTTCCTTGAAAGAAGCTGCTTCTCTTCCTTTATCACGCACTCCTCTTCCAGTACATCAAGCCCTGCGCCTGAAATCACTCTCTTGTTCAGCCCTTCAACCAATGCCTCTGTTTCAATTAATCCTCCCCTTGCCGTGTTTATGATAACAGCTCCTTTTTTCATTTTGGGCATGTTTGCCTTGTTCAATAAATGGTGAGTTGCCTTGTTGTATGGGCAGTGCAATGTTATTATGTCGCTGTTTTTCAGCAGGTAATCCATTTTTGCATAGCTGAATCCGAGTTTCTTTGACATCTTCTTGTCATTGTGCAGGTCAAACGCCAGCACATTCATCTCAAAGCCTTTTGCCATCCTCGCAACATGCTGGCCTATGCTTCCCATGCCTATTATCCCTATTGTCCTTCCCTTAAGGTCAAACCCTCTCAATCCATCCAGTGTAAAGTCGCCTTTCCTTGTCCTGTCAGCAGCATCCACTATTTTCCTTGAAATCGCAAGTATCAGCGCAAACGTGTGCTCAGCCACAGTGTTCTCGCCATACATAGGCACATTGCAAACCCTTACCTTCCTTTTGGCGCATGCCTCCAGGTCTATGTGGTCATATCCTGTTGACATTGTTGCAATCAGCTTGAGCTTTGGCAGCTGTTTCAGCACTTCCTCATTTACAGCAGAATAAATGAACACAGCAATCACTTCGCAATCCTTGACCTTATGGGCATTCTTCCTGTCAAGCTTCTCGCTGAAAAACTTGATGTCAAACCCCTTTAAGCTCGCCCTTATGTGCTCTTTCTCCCAGTCCTCAACCTCAAAGAACGCAGCCCTTTTCATGCCATGAAATCAGCAAGGAGGCTATATAAAGATTGCTGTGGCGTTATGCGAATGTTTATAAATTAAATTAAATTCCCCAATTTCTATGACTGACGCTGGACTTTCAGATTCCAAAATAGAAAAATTTATTGATGCCATCGCTTCCGAAGCTGAAGAATTGGGGAACATGAATGCGATGGGATTGAAAGTTACGGGTCCTAGAGTGGAAGGTAACTTGTATAATTTGACCCCTGATTATATTAAAAGTACAGGGGCGAGATTGACCACTGACGCTTCAATGGTTGACGTGCGAGGAATTTTGTACAGCGTTGTAGGAGTGTATGTTGATAACGGAAGAACAGGCATATTTTACGAGACAACTGTGATGGGAGTATCCAAGGCAAGGCTGGAAGAGTTGGCGGTTAGACTGTTTGGCGAAGACCGTTTGCTGTTTGATGAAAACGAAGAAATTTTTGTCTTGGACACAGAAAAAGCTCCTCTTGTAACAATAGATTCTATCCAGTACTTCCAAATCCCCCTCTAGAATTTCCCATCGACTCCTTTTCTTCCCAGTCAAACCTGTCTATCTTGACAAAGACGCCCTGAGCTATCCTGTCGCCTTTCTTAACTGTGACATCCTTGTCAGTGTAATTGAAAACCTGTATCTTCACTTCATCCTCGTCTCCGGAATAGTCCTGGTCAATTATCCCGATTCCATGCGGCTTTATCAGCCCGTATTTCCTGGGGGTTGAGCTTCTCAATGCAAGCAGCAGCATGTATCCTTTTGGAGTTTCAACAACAACATTTCCCGGAATCAAAGCTATTTCCTTTGCCTTGACAACAGTGTCAGCTCTGCAGACTACATCAAATCCCACGCTTCCATCTGTTTGATAAACAGGCAATGGAAGAGACTTGTCTATTCTTTTTATGCTGGCTTTCATCTTAAGTATGTGTTTGCAATGAAAGCTGCAAACTCCATGTATGCCCCGATTTTTATCAGCTCGCAGGCAGCCGCAGCGCCATATGCTATCAAGTCAGCTTCCCTTTGTGCAATGTGCCTGTAGCGCGCATCTATTAGCAGTCCAAAAGGTATGAATGCAGTGAAAATGCTCGGGTCACAGTCTTGGCTAACCAGGCCTCTCTTCGCAGCAGATACCAATAAAATATTCTCAAGCCTTGAAATGTTCATTTTTTAATCAGCTTCTCCAGCTCCTTCTGGAATGTTTCCAGGTCTGCGAACTCGCGGTAGACAGACGCGAACCTTATGTATGCAACCTTGTCAAGAGCTCGCAGCTTCTTCATCACCAGCTCGCCAAGCTCCTTGCTTTGAATCTCTGTGCTGTCCATCTTCCTTATCTCCGCTTCAATAGCGTCCACTGCGCCTTCAATCTGCTCTGGGCTGACAGGCCTTTTCTCGCATGCTTTCTGTATTCCTGATAAAAGCTTCTTCCTGTCGAATTTCTCCCTTGCCCCGTCTTTCTTCACAACAGCCAGGTCAATGTTCTCAACCCTTTCATAGGTTGTGAACCTTTTCTCGCACTTGAGGCACTCCCTTCTCCTTCTTGTAACACCTTCTTCAGAGTCCCTTTTGTCTGTTACCTTTGTGTCAGCGTTGCCGCAGTAAGGGCATTTCATCAATGTTGCCAAACCCGCCTTTCTATATATATTTTTGCCCAAAAAGTTCATATATGGATGGCAATCCCCTCTCATTATGAAAGGCAGCGAAAGTCCCTATGGAATTTCAAAGGATAGGCTGGAGCTTCTGCTTCCGCTTGATGGCCATGCTAACTACTCTAAATGCTATGGCACGCTTGAGTCAGCTGTTTCAGGTCTACGGAACCTTTACAGGCCTCTTAGTAAAAGTATGGCAAAAATCTTGGAGCCGCTTAAGCCCTCTGAAATACTTGGCCTCGGGATAGCTGTGGACATAGCGGGTAATGATTTGAATGGTTACATGAGATTCAAGGATGAGTATCCTTTGCTGCAACCAGAGCTTGAAGGATTATTGAGTTTTGCCGAGATGAGAATTTTCAGGGCTGTGAACCCTGCATCGAAAAGGCTTAGAGATGTCCGCGCAGCTGAAGACAAGCCCACTCAGGAATCAAACTCCAGGAGGGCTCCAAAAAGAAAGGATGCTCAAAATAAGCCTCTTTATCAAAGAATTCCATCTGTTCCATTTGAAGCAATTGACGAGATGCTTGCACAATATTCTCCGAAAAAGCTAAATGCTGAAGGCTCGCAATTGAAAAGGAATGCGGCAATTGAGGCAGCCTTTGTATTGCTCAAAAATATGGCAAGCGGGAAGCTAAGCACAGCATAAAAAATGAAATCTCCTTTTGGAATCACGCAAAAAGACCTTGAGGCGCTCATAATAGACAGGTTTCCAAATGCCCCAAAAGCCGCAAGGATTCCGGGAAGATACGACCATTCAGTTCTTGACTCTTCTGTTTCAGGGCTCGCTGCTGTCAGCAGGTTCATGGGCGATGGCTTTATCGATTTGTCAGAAGCTCTTAACACTTCAGAGCTGCTTCCCTTCGGATACGCCATTGATTATGTCAAAACCAGGCACTCTTTCCCTGTTATGCCAGCAGGACAGAATGATTGGCTGCGCTCATTTTTCAAGTATGCATGGACAGTGACTTACAGGTCACATGACATCCCAATTGGCAGATTGTTCAATTCAGTCCAGGAATACGAGGCAAGGAAATTTCATTTGAATTCTTTTGGTGAGCGAATTATGAAAGTCGGGCCAGAAACTGCTTTCCTTGCAATGCAATATGTTGTTTGGGGCGCAGGCTATGAAAGGATTAGCGTGAGAAGGCAGACAGATGACACTGGCGGAAATAAAGCTCTCCTGGCAAGGTGCGCATCAGAAATCCTCGCAGAAAGGTATGGAACAATATCTAGGGCAGCTGCTGCTTCATCACGGTGATTTAAAGAACTCATTTATTGCTTAACTACTTTAAGGTCAACCAAAACATTGCCCACTTTAAGGAATGGAAGAATGTAAATTTCATAAAAATCAGGCCCTTTCCAGTTATATAGCCAAAGCCTGATTCTTCCCTTTACACTGCCGTGGAATTCAGGTTTGACTGATTCTATCTTGAAAGGAAAATTTCTGTCAAAAAATCCGAAATATCCATAATCTTCTCCATACATTTTTGAAGGGTCAAAATGGTCAAGGGAATGGAAGCCCATGGGCCTCACATGATAAACATCGCTGTATGAGTTTTGGCACGAAGCGTGAGGATATCTGACATTAACAGGTGTCCCATCTGTTGATACTCGATGAATCTCGCTCAAAAGCCAGCCAACATCATCAATATGCTCCAAAACATCAAAGGCCCGGACAAGGCCAAAAGCATTGTCAGGGAAAGATAGAGAATCCCCTTTGCAAAAACCCCTAAGGTCAACTATTTCATCAAGGCATGGCCTCTTGTCGTATCTTTCATCAAGTTTTTGCCTTCCCCAAACCAAGTCGAGCGAAACCATTTGGCACCGAATTCTTCAAGAAAAATCCTGAAGTGCACATAACACCTCTCTAGAATTCAGGAAAAATGCTTGTTTTATAAATT
>CAYJXD010000049.1:0-6972 GCA_964374085.1 uncultured Methanosarcinales archaeon
TAATACCTCAGGATATAAGAGAGGAATTAAAAGCTAGTGAGGGAACTATTTTTTCCGTTGTTTCTTCTAAAGATGCAATCATCTTGAAAAAAATATCAATTCCATCTAAAGAAGATTTAATTAAGGAAATAGAAGCAATTGCATTAGAAGGCAGAAAAAGAGCAGAAAAACTTGGCATCAAAGAAAAAGACGTGCCTGAATTAGTTCAAAGAGTAAGAAAATCAAAAAAATAAAATGAAAGTTACAGTAGATACTAATTTTCTTATTTCAGCCACTCAATGGGATTATAGCGTTGCACATAAATTATTGAAGAAATTTATTCTTTCAGATGCTAAAATATTCACCACAAAAGAGATTCTGGATGAAACTGCTGAGGTACTTGAAAGAGATTTTGAATATAGCAAAAATGAAGCTAAAAGTATAATTGAAAAAATATTGCTTTTTGCTAAGCTAATAGAACCTAAACAAAAAGTAGATGTAATAAAAGACGACCCTGATGATAATAAAGTGATAGAATGTGCTATTGAATCTTCTTCTGATTATATCATAACTTATGACAAGCATTTATTAAAGATTAAAGAGTATAAAGGAATAAAAATATTAAAGCCTGAGGAAATTTTGAAAGAATTCTGAATAAGAAAAGTTTTATACTGCTATCTCCATTTTAGCATTTCATTATAAAAGTCTTCTGCTTGTTTTTTATCAAACTCGTCAGGATCGCCGATACATCTCGTTTCTATAAAATTTTTATTTTCATCATATATGTTCTATATAACATACTTGGATGTTTTTCCAATTTCTCCTTCTTTTGAAATCATAGTTTTTCAACGTATGCATTAACACTACCTATTCCAAAAAAACTAGAATATCCTCCACAAAAATACGTATTCAGATTCTCACCTTCTTTTGTTCCCTTTCTGCACGTTGCATCACCTTTAACAGTCCAGCCATCATAGGTTTTACCTCTTATATTTAATTCGCCCCAAGAAGTTTCTTTAGTTTAGTTTAAAATTGCCCCCCTTCGTTAGCCCCTGAAATTATTGAATAGAACATCGGGCTTAACCGAAGTTTTTTCTTGTTTACCATTGTTAAACCCCCCACATTGGATTTTCCCGCCTCATTATCTCTGCAAGCTCCTTGAGCACCGCGATTTCGTCCTTTGAAAGGTATTTTGCAAGCTTCTTCAATTTCCTGAAATCCTCCTCGGGGATGAAGATGAAGATTTCATCATTCTCATTAATCTGCCTGCCCACTGTTGCGTTTTCAATTGAGACGGCAACCTGCTTTCCCTTTTCCGCAGTTGTTATGCTCTCCTGCTCAAGCTGTATTGCCTTCACCGAGCCGATTACCTTGCCATCCTTTGTTATCTGGGTTCCAGTTGACAAAATTCCGGCAAGTATTTCCACTCCAACAATTGCAGGGTTGTTCTGCCTGAAGACATATCCCTGGAGAATCTTGAACTTGCACGGCCTGACAAGGTTTTCCAAATCGCGGGCTTCAATGTTCCTGCTGGTCTCAAGCTGCCATTGCTCCAGCTCCTCAATGAGCCGATAGATAATTTTGCTTGAAATCAGCTTTACTTTTCCTGGCTCAATTTCTGCTGGCACGTTGAAAGCAAGCACTGCAGCATTCAAAGGCGACTTGTCATAGTTTGCCTCTGCAGTCACAAAATCCTTTCTCGTGACTTCCCCTATTGATGCCCTCTTCACAAGAATATTCTTCTCCTTCAGCAGCCTCAACAGGGCCTCAAGGCTTCCCAAGGTGTCTGCCTTCACCACAACCCCTTCCCTGTCAGTCTCTATCAGGACATCCTCAACTTCAGCCTGGACTTCAGCTTTCACCCTTTCCTCGTCAGATGGAGTAAATGTCCTTATGGGAGCGCCAGCAACAACACTTTCTATGTCCAAGGCAGAAACCTTAACTCCAGCAGCAGCCCTGACCTCATCCACTGGATAGAACTTTGCCTTGTCTCTCATCTCAGCCAACGGGGCAGGCTCGAAAAGCGCCTTTACTTTTGTGACAACAGCCCCATTCAATCCGCCAATTGCCATCATGTCGCCCTTCCTTATCACGCCGTCATAAATGATTACATCCATCGTCGTTCCCAAACCCTTGTCCTTCTTTATCTCAAGCACAGTTCCCTTTGCATCGCCTTCAACAGCTGTTTTCAAGGACTCCTCAAGGTATTTCTGCGCAAGGCCTGAAATCACCATCAAAAGCTCAGGAATGCCCTCCCCAGTCTTTGCGCTGCAAGGGATTATGGCTATCTGCTGGGTGTAGTTGTCAATTCTATCAAACCTTTCAGAATTGAATCCGAGCCCTGAAAGCTTTCCCACCAAGTCATAAAGCTTGATGTCAATCTTCTGCTTTACAGGGTCTGACTGGATGCCTATGTTTTTCAGGAGCATTTCCTTTGAAGAGTGCCATCCCGGGACAAGGTCAACCTTGTTTGCAGCCACGATGAAAGGCGTCTTGAAAGACTTGAGAATCTCAATTGCTTCATACGTCTGGGGCTTGAAGCCCTCGTTCAGGTCAATGACAAGGATTGCGATGTCAGCAAGGTTTCCTCCCCTTCTTCTCAGGTTTGTGAACGCTGCATGGCCGGGAGTGTCAATGAAAAGCAATCCGGGAATTGTGAAGTCAATGCTCAATGCAGAAAGCAAGTCCCCGCAAATTGCCTTTATTGTTGACAATGGAACATGGCTGCAGCCAATGGACTGGGTAATTCCTCCAGCCTCTGAAGCGCCCACAGCGGTGCCCCTAATCTGGTCCAGCAGCTTTGTCTTTCCAGCGTCCACATGCCCAACGCAAACTATCAGGGGCTGCCTAATGGCTTTCTCCATAGAGAATAGGAAAAAAAGAGTGTTTTTAAGGGTTTGTATACCTAAGAATCCCAGCCAAAGAGCCGTGCTGATAAAGCCCATCCACAGTCCTTCCTACAAGCTGCGAAGGCTCTGCAACCCCAAAATAGTCAAGCAGCAATTTCCCGCTTTCCCTGCCCAGAGTCATGTCTCTCCCTTGCCCGTCAGCCACCCTCACAGCCAGCAATCCTTTCTCAAAAAAATCACCTGGAAGAGGAGGCTGGCCATAATAAGGATTTCTCCACTCAGCAACCTCAATGGTAGTTCTATCCGGTTTAATCCCGGAAGATCCGATAAACTGAACCAAGTCCGTCATTGTATGAGGGAAATACGCTATATATTTAAATGTTGCCGGGCAACGAACAGCAATGGCCATGATAAAGGAAGGAAAAGCAATAATCCAGCCAGCCAATGAAACTGCTATTTCCAGGAAAATGGAGGTGTTCTACAACCCTGCAATGAAATTGAACAGGGACCTGACAATGGATTTGCTCAATTCTGTTGCCAACAAGAGCATGCAAATAGCTGACCCGCTTGCCGGAAGCGGGATAAGGGCAATAAGGATGCTGCTTGAGCTTAGAAAAGGGAAAATAAAATCAATTGACGCCAATGACCATTCACAATCCGCTGTTGCTGCCATGAAGAAGAACCTGAAGCTGAACAAAATAAAAAGCAGCAAAATAAAAACTCATTGCAAGGACGCAAACATATTCATTCTCGAATCAAGCGGTTTTGACTATATTGACATTGACCCCTTTGGAAGCCCTGCAAGGTTTTTGGATGCAGCATGCCAGAGGATTGCAAGGAACGGCATACTTGCGGTGACAGCAACTGACACCGCTGCCCTTGCGGGAACATCTCCAAGCGCATGCGCAAGGAAATACTGGTCAACTCCTCTTAGGAATGACTTCATGCACGAAACAGGGCTCAGGATATTGATAAGGAGAGTCCAGCTTGCAGGGATGCAATACGAAAAGGCCATGATTCCAATCTTCTCCTACCATGACCAGCATTATCTCAGGGCATTCTTCCGCGCTGAGAAAGGAAGGGAAAAGGCTTCTGCAATCTACAAGAAGCACGGCTGCATCAGCTACTGCCCGAAATGCCTGAACACAGTGACTGGAACAATTGCTAAATGCAATGCGTGCAAAGGGAAAGCTCAAATTGCCGGGCCGCTGTGGCTTGGGAAAACAAGCGATGCAAAGCTGCTTGGGAAAATGGGGAAAAAATCAATTCACGCCGGGCTGCTTGAAACCATAAGGAAGGAAGCAAAAATTGATTCAGGCTGGTTTTACAACATAAACACAGCCTGCAAGAAATACAGGATAAAAAGGCCTGCGCCAATTGATTCGGTGATAAGGGATTTGAGAAGAAAAGGATACATGGCAGAGCGGACCCATTTTGACTGGGCTGCTGTCAAGACAGACGCAAACCCAGAGGAAATTTCAAGAGCAGCCAAATCAAAAGATTTATAAACAAAATTCCCGGCAAGCAAGAGGGGGAAAATGAACAAGAAGATTCTGCTGGCTGCGGTATGCGTAGTTATTGCAGTTGCAGGCCTCATGCTGAACGGCGGCTTGTCAGGATACCTTGTCTTTGAAGACAAGAACGCCCCAACAATAACAGTGACCGAGGCAAAGATACTGGACACAAGCGCCCACATAAAATGGGAGACAGACGAGCCTGCAAGGTCAACTTTTTCAATAGGAGACTCGACTGAGACTTTTCCAGAGGCAAGGCAGTTTGAGGCCAGGCTCGAGTCAATGTCTCCGGGAAAAGAGTATTCATACGCCATTTATGCATGCGACAAGAGCGACAACTGCAACCTGGCTGAAAAAAGGTTCACAACGCTGCTGACTCGACCTCCAGAAATCCCTGAGCCTAAAGCAAGCCCCCTGACAGGCGCAGTAGTTGCAAACGTCACAATACTCCAGGCAAAGCTCAACACAGTGCTATTCCTCCTGATTGCAGGAGTTGCCGTCTTTGTTCTCCTGAGCGGAACACTGCAAAGGCTTGAGACAGATGATGTAATGCCCAATTCTGTGAGGATGCACATGCTTTTAAACAAGGCAGAGAAGTCCATAAAATCCAAAAGGCACCATGAGGCATTTCCCATTTACGAGGAGATGAGGCATTTATACGAGAAACTGAATTCAAGGCAGAAAGGCACACACCACAGCAGGGTAATGGATGTCTATTCTGAGCTGCATTCCCACACCAAGGCAAAGGAGGCAAACCACCTTGTGGACAAGTACCTTGAAGGGAAAATATCAAGGCCGGAAATGGACAGGCTAAGGGATTTGCTTGAGCATTAAATCTTATATCACATGGGCAAACTTTATGAGATAATGATTCCAACTGCAGAGCAGCAGATGATTCCGGATGCAACCATACAAAAATTAGAGTCATTGGGGGTAAGGGTGATAAATGCCTATTTCCTGGTGGGCGGAATCCTGACACCATTGGCACAGGGAGAATCTTTCATTGGCAGAACTTATAGAAGGTATGAGGCTTCAGATGGGACAGAATACATATTGTCAGACGGCATTGAGCTAATCGTAGACTTTGTTCATATCTGCAGGGCTGAGCTGGAGGAATCCTTGCACAAGGCAGGAATCAGGTATTCTCGGGTCAATCCGTGCGCTGACCTGATGAAATAGCTAAATTAATAGAAAAGTGAATCAGCCAACAGCCCTTCTAACATCAACTACTTCAACGCTGTTGACATCCTTTATTGAGGACATCTTCTTCTCGAGGGGCTCTGTGCTGCCAGAGGACTCTGGAATGACAAAATGGAAAGTTATCGACTTCAAGCCAAATGCCACTGGAGCCACTTCAGCCTTCACAACCTTGCCTCCAAACCAGGCAATTATTTTGCCACCTTCGGACTCGATGACTTTCAGGTCAATCCCTGGAGACGAAGGCATTACTTTCAGCGCAATGATGACAGATGCCATCTTAGTTAGGGCCTGAGAAGCTGCATGACGGGCACTTGTATTTTGCCGCAATCGCCCTGCAGGAAGTGCACCTTGTAATCTCATGCTTGCTGCAGCCCGGGCAAAGGAACCTGGCTGTGCCCTTGACATTGGTTATCCTTTTCTTGCAGGAGATGCATTGCTCTGCCATTGGAAACGGCATTAAACAGTAATATAAAAATCTTTGCACTCCAAAAAAAAGAGTGCAATATTTCCCTATTTTATTTCAACAGCGGATTTATTTGAACAGCAGCTTATTCAAATAATTTTTAGTTTTCAATCTTTCCATATGGACAAAGCTCAGCAAAGAACATAGGAATGACAGGATTATCACAACCAAGACCAATGCCATTTGGAAAATAAATGGAGAAGAGTCAAAGGCCAATAAAGCAAATATGAAACCTGCCACTATTTGAATGATTAACAGTCCTACATCAGTAAACTGCTCCCACAATCGGTTATACTTTGAATTAAACCTTTCAAATAGCCAGTTCTGATTAACTTGTGTTCGCTTGAAATTCCTCTCCTGTAGCATGCTCGTTTCCTTTAATAATCAATAAGACTCCAATTACTATAGGTAGAATAAAAAATAATGCCCAAGGTTTTGATATTTTGGCATAATAATAAAACAAAGCAATTAGTCCATAAGCTATGCCCAATAATCCAATCGATAATTCTGCCATTACAAAACTTTCTAATTTTTTCATTTGCATTCTACAAGCCCATATCCTTCAGATTTTGCCTTGTTGAGTGAATCGAAAACCACCAAATTATCCTGGTCAAGGAGACTGATTATTTCTTTGCAATCAGCATATTTATATAAATTGTAGTTGGCTTTGTCACCAACAAATACTTCTTCTTTATGGAAAACAAACACGCCTGCTGTTCCGAAAATTACTATTCCCACAACGACAAGCATACCCAAGACTTCTGGGAATTGGCCTCTTTTGCCCATAATGTTATCCTTATTAATCCTTTTATAAAAAAGTTTTGCCATGGATTTAAGCTAATCATTTCCAAATTAGAGCTTTTCTTTATAAAAACCATAATAGTTCGTATAAGGGCAGGATAAACGTATTTAAGGGTAAACCAAAGTTAGGTGTGTTGTCTTCGTTTGTTGTAGTGGTCGAACCATA
>CAYJXD010000050.1:0-6949 GCA_964374085.1 uncultured Methanosarcinales archaeon
GGCACAGCAGGCCCATTGAAGGCAGCAAGGCCCTTCCTTACAGAAACTTTTGTTGCCTGCAATGCTGATGAGCTTAAGGATTTGGACCTTGCCGACATGTACATGCAGCACAAGGAGCACAAGGCAACTGCAACTATTGCCCTGACAACAGTCGAAGACCCAAGCGCATATGGCGTGGCAAGATTGCAGGGCAACAGGATTCTTGAGTTTGTTGAGAAGCCCAAAAAGGAAAAAGCCCCTTCAAACCTGATAAATGCAGGCCTGTACATAATGGAGCCTGAAGTGATTGACTACATCCCTGACGGCTATGCAATGCTTGAGAAGGATGTTTTCCCAAGGCTCGCGTCTGAAGGCAAGCTTTTCGGATACCCGTTCAGCGGCCAGTGGTTTGACACAGGAACCCTTGAGCGGTATGAGAAAGCAATCAAGGAATGGAAAGATTTAGAGTAAAATGGCGAGTTTTTTCAAGGAGTATGACATTCGAGGCTTAATAGATTCTGAATTGAACAGCGAGTCTGCGGAAAGAATTGGAAAGGCGCTTGGCACTTTCATAAAAGGCGAAGACATTATTGTTTGCAGGGACATCAGGCATTCCTCCGAGAAAATACAGCCTGCTTTCATCAAGGGGCTTCTGGGCACAGGATGCAACGTGACGTACATTGGCGAATATCCTAGCCCTGTGCTTTTCTTCAATAGCTGGAAACTAAAAAAAGATGGGGCGATGATAACTGCTTCCCACAATCCTGCAATCTACACTGGGTTTAAATTCGTTGAGCCAAATGGATGCAGCTATGTTGACCAGTACAAGGAAATAAAGAAGATTTACGAAAGCGGAAAGTTCAGGAAGGGAAATGGGAAATACAGGGAGATGGACGGGTACAAGCCATACTTTGAATTCCTGAAGTCATCCATCAGGATTGACAGGAAAATAAAGGTTGCAGTTGAATGCCTTTATGCATCATCAGCTGTTATAATGCCTAAATTATATGAGGGCTTTGGGATTGATGTCATGCCCAGCCATTGCATTGCAAAGCCAGACTTCAACAACGAAAGGCCAGAGCCAAAAGGAGAAAACCTGAAGGCCATCGCAAACCTTGTTGTCAAGAACAAGGCTGACTTTGGAGTGGGCTTTGACGGCGACTGCGACAGGTCTGTTTTCATCGATGACAAGGGCCGCGAATTGAATGGAAGCCAGGCAGGGGCGATATTCATGAATTACATTCTTCCGCAGAGAAAAGGGAAAAATGTTGTGATGACTGTTGACTGCAATTCAGAGCTCAAGCCCTTGGCTGAATCCTTTGGCAGCAGGCTGATTTGGAGCGAAGTTGGGCATGGCTTCATTGGAATGAATGTTTACAGGAGCAAGGCTGTTTTCGGCGGTGAAATGTCAAGCCACTTCTGGTTTGAGCACTATCCATTCTCTGACGGGTTCATTGCCGGGCTGAAAATGGCAGAGCTGCTTTCCAAAACAAAAAAGAAATTGTCAGATATGGTTGACAGGCTGAAATTTGCTCCGATGATGAAAGAATACCTTGACTGCGGGACGCATGAAAAGAAGGAAAAAGTTAAAGATGCGCTGATAGCAAGATACAGGAAAGAGCAGCCAAATGCAACCCTGACAAGGGATGGCATCAAGTTCTTCCTCAATGATTTGGAATGGATACTGATAAGGAAGTCAAATAACCTTCCTGAAGTCTGCCTGGTGATAGAGGCAAAAAACGAGAAAAGGCTCAAGGAGCTGTATGCAAAATACAGGAAGGTTGTGGATGAGGCTATTTCTTCAGTAAAATAGAATCTTTGAAAAGCCTTTTAAATAGACACTTATTAGTGGTTACTATGATAAAAATAAGGAAAATTTTGCCGGCAGTGGCTGGTGGTTTGCTTGTTTTAGGAATTGCAGCTAGCCAGATTCCCCTTCAGAAAGAGAATGTCATCAAGACGAGATATTCCAACGCCGCGCTTCAAAGCGCGATGCTATCTGTAAGGACTGATATTTACGAGAAGGATGATCGGTACTCCAGTAGGATAAACGCCCTTTTGGAAAAGCTTGGACCCGGGAAAACTTTGGAGAATTTAGTTACGGTTGTTCCAAGGGAATTTGTTCCCAATCCCTTCGCTCCAACCCTTGTTGTAAATTCAATTGAGGACAAGGCTTACATTGTCAAGCCAGGGGAAAAGGAATTGTTCGAGTCCCTTGCAAATCAATCATATGACCCTGTCGGAACCAATATTGAAAGAGGCCTTGTCCAGATGCTCTCAGACCACCATTCGGCTGCCGACGAGTTTGACGATTGGATCGCACAGAAAGGACTTTATTACTCATTCAGGGTTGCCAATGGCAAAACGGAAATAGTATTAATCTCCAATAATGGCCCCGGAACCGGGGAATTCAGGAGGATATCAGAAGAGGCCCTTGCTTATTCGCATGAAATTACAGATGAGTTCATTGCCGGTTTTCTGACTGAATATAAGCAAAGGTTTGCTCCTGGGATTGATGCTGGCCATACTCAGAGCCACCTTTATGGGAAGCTGGTAACACAGATTAGCTTCCATAGTGCCTTGGATCCATGGAAGACTGCACAGGGGTACATTGCAGGCAGCAATTTTGCCAATAATGCTGACAGGGACAACTATTTAACATACCTGGAAACTTCAGTTAAGGCTGTTTGGCTGCAAGCAGTTGCGATTGGACTATCTTACGGAATGACTGTTGGGGCAGAAACCTCTGCATGGTCCAGTTCAGATATCGAGATGATGGTCCAAGAACTGATTGGTGCGTATTCAATCCTTTCGCAAAAGAATGTGACAGGCGCCGAGGCTGATGTGCAGGTGGCAAAGCTCATCGCAGAATCTGTTTCCATGAGCAACAGCCCTATGCGGAAGGTTGAAGACAATATTCACAAGTCCATCGAAACTTTCAGGTCCTATAAGGCAAGGCGGCTTGCCGGAGGAGAAGCTACACCCATTGACATCAGCGGAGCTGTTGACAGGATGATGGCTGAAATTAATGCTTCACGAGAAGTAATAAGCAATGCAATGCGACCCTTGTATTTGAGGGTAGTGAGAGAAAATCTTCGCGTTGACCCAGCAAATTTGAGATTCTCCGCTGTCAAAATTGAGCCCCAGGAAAAAGGCACCTGGCTAATCAGCTTCAGGTACAACCCTAACTAGAATTCCCTGCATTAAATTTATATACCCTCTACTTTTGCGGATTCTTGCGGGCTCATAGCTTAGCCTGGTAGAGCGGAAGTGGACTGTAAAGCCGTCCGGGACTCTTAACTCCAGGCATGGAGGCAGCGATCTTCAGGTCGAGGGTTCGAATCCCTCTGGGCCCATTCTTTTTTTATGCGAAAGATTTTTAAACAAGTATTCCTAGGGAAATGCAAATGGCAACCAAGACGTTGCACCCACATGCTGAAGGTTCTCTGCAGACTATTTTTGCCGCAATGTTCCAGATTGACCGCCAAGGCCTTGCTCCTGAACCTGAGCGCAGGCTTTTCGACACTAATATAACCGCAAACCTCAGGATTTACAGGGATGACGCACGAACATATATTGACAGGAGCAAGAGGATTCTTGCAAGCATAGGGCCTGCGGAAAGGAAGTCAAACTTTGCTGCGTTCAGGGAATTTGAGGCGGCTTTTAAAAAATCAAACGAGAGGCTTGCAGGGCTTGTCCAGGAGTTTGAGGAGCTTGTGGAAAGAATCAGGGCAGCTGTAAAAAGCAAAACCACTTCAAGGTATAAGGAGGATGCAGCAGAAATCATAAGGGGTTTTGACGAGGAATACAAAAGCAGAAGAGAGCTTTTGCAAAGGCTGATGAAAGCCTTTAGCGTGAAGTATTACCCCGGCACATGGGTTTAAGCAGCCTCATGCCAGTGTTGGCTGCACAACACTTTCCCAATAACTTTAAATAATCCCCTGGCGTGACATTTCTAATTTTTTATTTGCATTAACTTTATATAAGATTATTTCATTCATGAAATTAATGGTGAAAGAAAAAGGGATTGAAGAGAAGTTTGACTTGTTCTGGGCAGACCAGCTTGCTGAAAAAATAATTTCCAGGGATAAATTCAGGTATGTTGACAGGGAAATTCCAAAATTCCCTGAGTTTGTTGTGAAGACTTCTGCATCAATATCAGGAGTTCTGCACATTGGAAGGCTCAGCGACACGATAAGGGGAGCCTCGGTTTATCGCGCGCTGCAGGAAAGGGGAGTAAAAGCCAGGCTGATTTGGGTTGCAGAGGACATGGACCCGTTGAGGAAAGTTCCTGAAGGGGTGCCTGCAGAATTTGAAAAATACATTGGCCATGCGGTTACAGACATTCCTGACCCTGAGGGCTGCCACAAGAGCTATGCAGAGCACCACAAGGAAAAGTACTTTGAAGTCCTGCACGACTTTGTCTTTGTTGGAATGGAAAAATATTCAACGCGGGAGGAATACAGGAAGGGCAGCTTCAAGCCGTTCATAAGGAAAATCCTTGAGAAAGTTGATGATGTAAGAGCTATTCAAAACAAGCACAGGACAAATCCGCTGGCAAAGAGCTGGTGCCCGTGGACTCCAGTCTGCGGGAATTGCGGGAAAATAGTCACGGCAAGGGTGATGAAAGTGGAAGATGGGATGGTGCATTACACCTGCAGGGACTATGTTTTTGAGACAACAACTGCTGTTGGGTGCGGCCACAAGGGAATTGATGACCCGATGAGATGCAATGGAAAATTGCTATGGAAAAGCGAGTGGGCTGCAGAGTGGGCGCACTGGAAGGTTGTGTGCGAGGGCGCAGGCAAGGAGTACAATGTTCCGAACAGCGCATTCTGGATTAACGCGGAGATTGTTGAGAAAGTCCTTGGCTTTCCTTCTCCTGAGCCGCTGTTCTATGAGCACCTGATGATTGAAGGCGTGAAAATGTCTGCATCGTTGGGGAATGTCATCTATCCGCATGACTGGCTTGAAGTCGCAACCCCAGAGCTGCTTGCATTCTTTTACAACAAGAGGCTGATGAAGACCAGGAGCTTTTCCTGGAAAGACCTGCCCCAGCTTTATGATGAGTATGATGAAGCCGCAAAAGTGCATTTCGGCGGGAAAAAGCTTGAGAACGAGAAAGAGGCTTCCCACATCAAGAGGCTTTATGAGATTTCCCACAGCAAGAAGTCCTTAAGCAAGCCGGTTGATGTTAGCTTCAGCCACGCTGCAATGCTCAGCCAGATTTACGCATCAAAGGAAGGGATAGTTTCCAGCCTGAAGAAGACAGGGCACCATGACAAGGATGAAGAGAAAGCTGTCCTTTCAAGGGTGGAGAAGGCAGGCATTTGGATCAGGAAATATGCCCCTGAATCGGAAAGGTTTGTGCTTCAGGAAAAAGTTGTTGCAAGCCTGTCAGAAAAGCAGAAGGAAGCAATCAGGAAAATTGCTGCTGCGCTGAAATCAAGGGAATGGGACCAGAAGTCCTTGTTTGAGGAGTTCTACAGGATTGCTGAGGAAACAGGCATAGAAGCAAAAGAATTGTTCAAGGCAGGGTATCTTGTTCTTTTGAACAGGGAACGCGGGCCAAAGCTCGCGCCATTTGTCCTTGCGCTCGGGGAGAAAGCGATTAAGCTGTTTGAGCAGGCTTAGGATTAATCATTTCTTGCAATAAACATGCTCGCTTCCCTGCGTCATTGAAATTTGGCCAGCATATCCTGAATTGTTCAAGGCCAAAATCTGGGCGCTGTTTAAGGTAGCAATGGTGCCATTCGGCCAAGGAGCCCTGAATTCTATGCCATTGCCTCGCAGGTATTGGGACAATCTGTCCTGTGCAGCATTCCACATTAAATTATAGACAAGCGAATGATAAGCAGAAACCTCCTCGGATTTAAGGTTGTCAAGGCCTAACGCTTCCAATATTGCATGCATCCTGCCAGCTTTTGGGTTTGGAAGCAAAATCATTGCCTCAATAGTGTTGCCAGGGGAATTGTCTGCAATCTGAGCAAGCTCCTCTGCTGTCACTATTATGGCCATGCAAGCTTAACTGCATTCAAGGATATTTAAATGTTTCCGGCAAAATCTTCTTCAGCAAGGAAACCAAAAGTTTAAATAATAGTTGGGATTATTGACGGAGATGAAGGTTGCTGTTATGTTCTCCGGCGGAAAGGACAGCACCTATGCTGTTGATTACGCCAGGCAGATGGGCTGGGAGATAAGCTATCTTCTTTCAATCAAGCCAACAAGGACTGACTGCTACTTGTTCCATTTTGCAACTGTTGAGCACACTGCAAGGCAGGCAGAGGCAATGGGCATCAAGCATCATCTTCTCACTTGCGATGTGGCAAACCCAAAGCAGGAGGCACAGATTGTGAAGGATTTTGTCGAAAAGAACAAGGTTGATGCCCTGGTTCTTGGCGGAGTCGGGCTTCAAGTGACCCAACTCAAGAGCCTCCAGAAGGCATTGATGCCTTCAAAGATTGAAGTGTTTGCATCTCACGCAGGGTATGACCACGAGGAAATCGTGGAGGCAATGATAAAGAAAGGCTATGACATCAGGATAACCCAGATTGCAACTGACGGGCTTGGAGAAGAATGGCTCGGGAAGCAGATAACCAAGGAAGCATTCAACGACCTTAAGAAGCGCTCGCAAAAATACGGCTTCCACATCGGCTTTGAGGGCGGCTATGCTGACACCTTTGTCTGTGATGGGCCGATATTCAAGAAGCGAATAATAATAGAAGAGGCAGAGAAAGTCATGGAAGACAAGTATTCTGGGTATCTTCTCATCAAGAAATTGAGGCTTGTGGATAAGGTTCCAATTATAAGATGAATCATGGATATGCCTGTGCTGCTGTGTGCATCGGTTATTGTTTTGGCTGCGATTGTTGTTTTCGCCATGCCTAGGAAAAAGGGGTGAAGATGAGGATATTTCCAATAATTGCAGTGCTTGCATTGGCTGCTTCACTAATGCTTATTCCGGCTGTAG
>CAYJXD010000051.1:0-6920 GCA_964374085.1 uncultured Methanosarcinales archaeon
TAAGCAATCGCATTTCACCTTTTGGAAGCTCTCTATTTAAACTTTTCTAGTTCAAACAAGCAGGATTATATATTAGGAAGGGAATGGCAAATATATTAGGAAGGGAATGGCAAATATATTAGGAAGGGAATGGCAAAGACATGATTAAGAACATATCCAAATACTCGACGCTGGCAAAGGAGCACAAAGTCGTTAAGGGCGCCTTCGGAAAAGCCATGGGCCTCATGTTCTGCAGCAAAGTTCGGAAGGCATTGGTTTTTGAGTTCCAAAGTGAAATACAAGTCTCGCTGCACATGCTCTTTGTCTTTTGCGCCATAGACGTGGTGCTGGCCGACAGCAAAAAGAGGGTGGTTGGGTTAAAAGAACACTTTATGCCGTTTACCTCCTTTTGCGGCAGGAAGCCTGCAAAATGGGTTATAGAGCTGGAAGAAGGAGCAATAGCCAGGAGCAGGACAAGGGTTGGGGACATCATAGAGTTTCAGTAAGTCTCGATTTCTAGGCCTTCAATACGGCCAAAATGCTTTACATTCCTAGTCAGCAGCTTTTGATTACTTGCCATGGATATTCCCGCAATCATGCAGTCTTCAGAGTCTATCGGCAATCCTTTTTTGTAAAGCCTTGCACTGATAATCCCGGCTATCTGGGCGCTTTGCTCATCAAGGGGCAAAATCTGCATCCTCTTCATTAGCTCTGCAGCGGTGTTCAGCGCCTTGCTTTCCGAGCCAGTTCCTTGCCATATCTCGAATACCGACACTGATGTCAACAACACTTTTGACCCGGCTTCATCCAGCTCACGCGCTTTTGACAATGCCCTAGGATTAGCATCCCTTAAAAGGTCGACAAGAAAAGATGTATCTGCTATCATTGCAACTCTCTAAATCTCCTTACTGCCCTTTTCCTTGAAGCTGCCCTCTTCTCCCTGATTACTTTCTCAAGCCTCTCTCCCTGCTCTCCCCTAAGAAGCCCAACAAAATCAGTTAACTTGGGCCTTGAGGCCAATTTCCTGACTACGTCAGAAAAGCTCTCATTCCTTTCCTTCCATGACTTGAGCATGTTGTATGCGTCCTCCTCTATGGTTATGCTTTTAGTTGCCATACATGTACGTGTATTTACATACATTTAAATTCTTTTCGGTTGCAGAATGGGAAATTGTGCAGTGCACTTAAGGCAATCTTTAAAAAGAAGGGCGTTAAGCTTTTGTGGCATGGGGACGTAGTATAACCTGGCCATTACAATCGGCTCCAGTAATGGAGCGCTGAGCCTTAAAGGCAATGAAGAGCTTGCCAGAGCCGGTATGAAGATACCGATGAATCAGAGTTCAAATCTCTGCGTCCCCACTTTCTCTTTTCCAATCAAAAAAGATATAAACAAGCAATCAAGATTTCTGGAAAGAAAGAATGTTCAAAACCAAAACACTTGAGGCAACAGCCGTGCTTGTCGGAGCTACGATAGGGGCAGGGATTCTTGGAATTCCGTATGTTGTCGCAAAGGCAGGCTTCTGGACAGGGATAATGGTAATAATAGGGCTGGGGCTTGCCACTCTTGCCATCAACCTGCTTATGGGAGAGATTGTCCTGAGGACAAAGGGAACCCACCAGATTTCAGGGTATGCGGAAAAATACATCGGGAAATGGGGAAAGCGCATTGCATCCATTTTCATGATCATAGGGGTGTATGGGGCGCTGGTTGCCTATACAATAGGTGTGGGGAATGCTGCCGCGACAATATTTGGCGGTGAAATAGTGAAGTATTCGCTGATATTTTTTGTGGTTGCGGCGCTGGTTGCATCAAGGGGAATAAAGTCACTGGGAAAAGCAGAGCTGCTTATCACCACCTTTCTAATAGGTGTTGTGCTTGCAATCCCTGTTTTCTCAGCTGAAAAGATCAAAGCCCTTCATTTCACCGGGTTTGAGCCCCTGAGCATAATGGTGCCTTTCGGAGTTGTGCTGTTCGCGTTCATGGGCTCGCCTGCAATACCTGAGATGAGGGAAGTGCTTGGAAAGGACACGAAGAAGATGAAGAAAGCAATAATAATCGGGACATTGATTCCTCTTGTAGTTTACCTGCTGTTTGCAGTTGTTGTTGTGGGCATAATAGGAACAGGATTTGAAGAGCTCACTGAAAACCAGAGGATAGCAACTGTGGCGCTCAGCTTCTTTGTCTCAAAGGAAATTTGGGTGATGGCAAATGTGTTCGCGATATTCGCGATGAGCACTTCATTCATTGCCTTGAGCTATGCATTGAAAGGGACGTTCCATTTTGACTACAGGATGAAAGCAAAGCTCAGCCTGCTCCTCACCTTTTCTGTCCCGCTGGCGCTATTCCTCCTGGACGCATTTGTCATTGACATAGCCAACTTCATAAACATCCTTGGGATAACAGGAGCGATAACAGGCGGAATAACAGGAATCCTTATTGTGATGATGCACCAGAAGGCAAAGAAAAAAGGCAACAGGAAGCCTGAATTCCAGATAAGGCATGCTGCCCTGCTCGGGCTTGCGCTTGCAGTTGTGTTTGCAGCCGGAATCATCAACGAGATAAGAGCTATTTTTTCCTGACTTCCTTCCTTCTAATCAGGAGCTCAAGGACGACTATGATTACTGCAAGCAATATGATTCCTGCAATGAAAGCAAGATAGTATTTCTTCGCGAAAGCCCTGGCCCCTGAAACCATGCTGGAAGCGCTGTTGGAAGAATTGTCAGGCATAATTGACTCGGATGTCTGGTTTTTCCTGAATGGATTAAGATTTTTCAGCCATGTGAAATCCATTGAAAAGTTTATGGCTTTTGAAGGCGGCGCTTTAACAACAGCCTTTGAAAAGTTGGCTTGGACGCTTTCATTGGACTTTATTTTAGCAATTATCTTTGTGGATGCGAACGCCAGCAGGACAGCCAGGACAACAACTGCCGCTATTATGAGCAGCGTCAAGTGCCAGTTTCTTTTCTCTGCCTCAGCCCTCTGAAAAGACTTCTCCCATTGGTAATGCCTCTCTTTCCTGGCTTTTTGCTTTCTCTTTCCCAGCCTCCACAAAACTATAAGGATGATTACTATTCCGATGACAAGCGGGAAAAACAGCAATGATGTTTTAAGATATGATTCCAGTTCCCTGCTCCTTTCCTGGTTTCCTGCAGAATAATTCGTGTCAGGCAGCTTTGAGGCAAGGTTGCTGCATTTCTGGGATGAAATGACTTGCGTGAAGGCCCTTTCCGAGCCGTCTGTAGCCTTTATCGCAACATCAAATGAATAGTCTCTTGCGCTGCCGCAAGGCAAATTGAAGAATTCTGAAACAATCCCCTGCTTCCCAGGGGCAATATACAGGCTTGCCGGAGACACAGTTGCAAAGCCAGAAGCGCTGCCTGAAACAGTTATCGTGTATAAATGCTCGCTGTAGCCTGTGTTTGTGATGTAAATCCTGCCTTCGCCAACGCCGCAAGCGCAGCCCGTGACTTTTGAGTCTGCAAACGCATTGAAATCTGCTGAGGCAATGGCTGGGAAAAAGAGCAAAAACAAAACCAATGGAGCCAGCTTTCTCATGGTAACTCTGGAAATTTTTGGAAATGCATGTAAGATATGAAGATAAAAAAATAAGAAAGAAAGAGCCTCAGTAATATGTCTTAGGCTCTGCCTCTTCCTCTTCATCCTGTCCCCTGAACAGCTTGCTGAAGATGAAAATCAATGCAATCACAATCAACAAGACGACTAGCACGACAAGGCCGACTTCAAGGTATTTCCTGAGCCCGCCAAATCCGCCGCTGGATGATATGACATTTGCCTTCATCACCAGCTGCTCAAGCGTCCTTCCGGACTGGTCCTTTACAGAAACTGTGAAGACCCTCTCTCCGTCAGGCGTTCCTGAGTTTGCTGCGACATAAAGGCTAACTGCCCTTGCCTCTCCTGGGCCCACTGTGACCACGTTGCTTGGGCTCATCCTTGTTGTAGCCCAGCTTGCAGTCGAGCTGTCAACTGCCAAGGTGTAAACCTTTGTAGTTGAGCCAGCGTTTGTTATGCTTATTGGGTAAACTGTGCCAGACCCGCCAACTGAAACAGCCTGCGGTTCCGTACTAACAACGATGACAGTCCTTTCCCCCCCAGAAACCTGCGGGCAGGTCTCTGAAGCAAGCACTTCAACTGTTTTTGTTGTTGAGACGTCGTCAAAGCCCTCGTTGAAGTCAAGGGATACCTTGACATCATAGTCGCCAGGCTTTGCGCACTGCGGAATCCTCAAGTATAATTCCTCTGAAGTTGTAGACTCGTCTGCCTCAAGCTCGTCAATAAAGTCTGTTGCAGACACGCCAAGGTCAGGTATACTTACCTTTACCTTGATGCCTTCCTCATCCTTCTCTCCCATGTTCTTGACTCTCACTGTGGCGAGAAGCGCCCTTCCTGCAACAACGCTTTCAGGGTTAAGGACAACAGCCTTTATGGCAAGGTTGTGCCTTGGAACGTCAACCTTTACCTTGAAGTTCTGGACAAGCTCTGTTCCGAACCTGTCTGTAACCATGATTCTCAATAGATAGTTGTCTTCCTCTGCCAAGTCTGGAAGCCTGAGCTTCAGCTTCTTGACATATGTGACGCCTGACTCAACATCAAAAGTAGGGGTTACATCGGAAATTGGCTGGTTCCTGTTGAACTCAAAGCCGCTGATGAATGCTGAAACCTCAACATTGGATGAGTTTGAAGTTGCAGACATCCTTACCTTGACATCAAGGTCCTGGCCTCTCTCAAGGTCAAGCCTGTTAGTGTCTGTAGTCGTAACAGTGTCACCATTCACTTCAACCTTGTCAATCGTCAATGGCGCTGCAGAAACTGCAAGCGAACCCAATATAATCAGAACAAAAACTGAAACCAAGCTAACCAAGGATTTTGCATTCATCTTTGCTTTCCCCCCATATTTTAATGATATAAGATTTAACGTGAATAAATTAGGCTTATATAAAAACTTTTCTATTTTTTAGTATATTTGAGTAGTTACATGAGTTTCCTACTCTATAATAATTAGTCTATGCTTGACTCGCCTTTCCTTCCCATTCCTGGCAACAACCCTCACATCATACTCGCCTTTAGGAAAGGCTTCCAAGTCGTGGAAAATGACATGGGCAGTGTATTTCTCTCCTGGATGAAGCCGCTGAGACCTTGACGAGACAGTGCCAAGCTCCTGGATCACGGCAGACACTGTCACATCTGATTCCGGGCCTGTGTTCCTGACACGGACATTCATCAGGCCGTCTGAGTCAATGACACTGGTGCTTTCAATCTTGAGCCTTTTCTCGGCATGCACTGGAATTGAACCCAAAATAAGCAAAATAGCAAGAACAGCCAGCAGCCCTCTTTTCATCCAGTCACCTCTTTAACTGGCTCTGAGCTTTTTCATTATAAAAAGTTTTTGATTGTCACTATATTATAATAGAGACATCATGCAGGGACAACAGGAAGATAGAGCTCGAAAACAACCCCGCTTGAGCCGTCAGGAGGCAAAACCAAAGGCTTCCTGTTTATCGTGTCATAGTTGATAACATTAGCTTCTGTCTTTGAAGCAAGGAAAGCATAACCCCCTCTCAAGTCAGCCACAGCCTTCACAATCTGCAAGCCAAGCCCTCCGTCCATATTTGTTGAGAACTCGCCAAAGACTTCACTGAACCTTTCCGGAGGCAAAGGATTGCCTTTCTTGTCCCTGAAACCTTTTCCCGTATCCCTGACAACAGAAACAGCATAACCTTCCCGTTCTTCAACAGAAATGCTGAATTCAGGGCTGTATCTTGCTGCGTTCTTTGCCAGCTGAAGGAGGGCGACAAAATCAGCGCTTCCGAAATAGCCTGATTCATCAGATTCAAAAGACGCCATTTTTTTGCTTCCACCTGAGCTTAGTGCAATGCGAAGCGTCTGTTCCAATTCGGAAGCAGGAACCTTTGACAGGAATCTTTGGTCACCATCCCCTGCCACATAAGCCATGCCAATGGCAATTGCCCGGAAGGACTCGAAATAAGAAACGTTTTCCTGCAAAGTTTTCTCATCGATGCCATTCAAGTCTTCTTTTAATCTTCTCAATACAGCAGACACATTCCCATAGGCATTAGTCAGGTCGTGCAGAGGAATTCCAGCGGCTATCTTAAGATTTCCTTCCGGCCTCTCGCCTCTTTTCTCTGCTCCCTGAATTTCAGCAACCAAAGCCATGAGCTTCAAGCCGAAATAATTAACAGGCTCTGCAAACATGTCCGAGGAAAAGTAGGCTGCGCTTCCTTCAAGCGAAAGCCTTTCAGGGAGATTATGCCAATAGTCGAGATGCTGCCCGAACCTGAGCGCATCCAAGCCCATATTCCCAATCATTCCCCTAATTGCAGGCACCATATGGAATCGGGAACAGAACTTTGTTTAAAAAAGTTAAGAAAAAAATCAGCAGCTTTCCTTAATATCGAATTCCCTGTGCTTGACCCTTCTCACAAAATCATCGCTGAAAGTCAATCTCAAGTCATGCTTTCCTATCTTTGCGTCTGAAGGGATTTCAAACGGAACAACCTTTGAATCCGACTCGCCAACATCAAGGTCAAAAGGACCCATCTGCTTCCTGTAGTCCTCGTCAAAGGCAAGCGCTGTGACTTTCATGTCATCAAGAGGATGGATGCCTATGTTCTCTATGCTCACCCACAGGAAATCTGTCTGTCCTGGCGTCATGCATTCTGGAAGGCTTATGTGCTCGACGAACAATTCCTGCCTTGGAATGCCTATCCTGTCAGGAAGCCTTACATTAACTGTCCAGCTCTGCGTTGCTGTCAATAAGCCGTCACTTGCAACCACAGTGAAGAAATGGAAGCCAAGCTGGTTCTTGTTCGGCTGCCAAACAATCATCCCTGTGGCAGGGTTTATTGATGCTCCTGCAGGAGCAAGAGGAAGTGAATATGTTACAGGGTCATTGTCCGGGTCAA
>CAYJXD010000052.1:0-6759 GCA_964374085.1 uncultured Methanosarcinales archaeon
TTTACCCTCAGCAACTATTATAAACCTGCATGATTAGCTTATGTCAATGTTCATCCGCACAAAGAACATCAAAGGCCAGAATTATGCTTACCTTGTCAACAACAGCTGGACTGAAAAAGGCGCAAGGCAGAAAGTGGCAAAATACCTGGGAAAGGTCCATAAGCCGGAGAAAGCCAGGCAGAAGGGGCTGAAGGATTTTCTTGGGGTGCAGGATGTTGACCAGTATATAGATGGGAAGCAGTTCCACGAGATTATTTCTGACTTGGTCAAATTGGAGCTGCACAACCACAAATCAGAGGATTCATTCTTTGTAAATTCAGGGCAATTGAAAGCGCTGAACGGCAAAGAGGCAATTGTCCAGGCAAACTCAGGGTTCATTTGCACAGAGACATTGAAAAGCCTGATTGAATACAAGGCTGAGAATGATGACGGCTATCTTTTGGCCAGCCTGCTTACAGCCGCAGGACTGAATGTTGAGAAGGAACTTTTCGTGCAGCTCTTTGGAAAGGCAAAAAGCCAGGCTCCCCAAATTGGGGAATTCTATTATTAGGAAAGCTCAACAACAGCCTTGCCCTGCTTCTCATCTATTTCCTTGACGATTGGGTGGTTTCTTAGCCTGTCTTTTATCTCTTTCCATGAAAGCTTCTTCCTTGCCTTGCCAAGCTCGTCAATGACTTCCTTCACAGTCGTATAATGCCTGTAGATGGCCTCTGCCTTCTGCGTGTTTTCGCTTATTTCAGACTCTGCATGGGTTATCATCGCTTCCTGCTCTGAAATGATGTGCTGGATGGAAGCCACTTTCTTGTCAGCCCCTGAAGGCTCCTTAAACTCGCGGGAATAGTAATAGTCAAGCGCCTGGCTGAATGAATCAAAGCCTTTTGATTCTTTTCCGGCATAAACTTTAAGGCGGAAAGGGACTGCATTGACAGCCTGGCTGTTCTCATATATGATTTCCGGGATTGCCTTTCTCGAGACAAGCTCCCTTATGGCAGAAACTATCCCCCGGGCATCAGACTCTGTGGATTGGGCTGGAGCCTTTAATTTTTCCGCCCCTGAAATGGCGCAAATCTCCTCAGAATAAATCCCTCCCAATCCCAAGTCCATTGCAAGGCTCTTCACAATGGAATCCCTGCTTGAAGAATGCAGCATCTGCAGGATTTCCTTCCAGTCAGAGGAATAGAAATCATGCTTCTGCGTGGGGAATGCATATTGGCTCCCGGGAATTATTTTCCTGTCGCTCCAGAACTGCCTCTCAGCGACGGCAATTATTGCTCTTTTCTCATCTGTGAGTACCATGTTTCCCTTGCTGAAAAGCTCGATGATGAAAAAATATTTTGCATCAGGCCTTGAAAATTCAAATTCAACTATCCTCTGACTATTAACCTGCCTGATTGAAGCTACTTTGGCGCCTGAGAGATGCTTCCTGAGCTGCAAGCAGAAATTAGGGGGCTTTTCAGGGGTCTCTGGAGAGGCTTCTGTAAGGAAAATGGCTCTAGGAGCCATTACTCTCACTTTTTTTCTGCCTACAGAAGGCATATGAACAGCAAGCAGCACATCTTTGTCTTTCAACTGGTAGATCTGGTCTATTTTGCCTCCTAAAAGCCCTTCTAACTCCTTTATGAGTGACTTGATTTCCAGGCTAGCCAGCTCACTTTTCATTCTCAAAAGCAGGCTAAGCATCTATAAAAGGCTTCCCATGCATAGTGCCTAACTGAGTTAAAGGCTGAAAGTGAGAGATTAGTTCGCTTAATGTCTAATAGTTGGTTCTCTTCTGGAAAGTCTCACTTTTGACTCATAGGCTGCTTATAGCCAGAAGTAAAGTATTTAAACAAGCACTGCCGGAAGAATTACGGGATGTTTGGGATCTTAAGGCTGCTTAGGCAGGATGAAAGATGGGGAGAGCTTGACACAGCGCTGGCAGGAGCCTTTGAAAAAGTAAAGGGAGACACCAAGCTGATATATTCCTGGATAAGGTATTTCAGGGAGAAAGACATCCAGAATGACCAGAGAAACGACTTGCTGAACAGGGAGATTTCTGAGCAGAAGGCCATTGTCAAGACCCTGCAGGTTGAAACAGCAATGCTGAGGGAAGAAATCAGGAATGTTGCCAGGAATTTTGAGAGAAATTATGAGAAAGCTAGTCCGTTTCCGAACCAAGTCCGGACTAAATCCGGACCTGAGTCAGTCTCGAGGTTTGACAGGAAGATAATTGCGATAAGCAGGCCTGTAAAGAAGGATTACATAATGCAGCAGATAATGAATTTGGCTGAGAAAGGAAATTATTCAACGAAGCAAATTGAGTCGGTAATAGTGAAGGAAAAGATGCTTTGCGGAAGGACTGCGTTCTATGATTATTTGAAGGAAATGAAGCTGAGAAAAGAGCTTGTTCTTTCGGAAAAAGGGTCAAGAAAAGTGCTTGTTCCGAGGGATTAGTTAGTCCGTTTCCGGACTAGGTCCGGACCAGGAAGCGGACTAGGTGGCCCTTATTTTCTGCGCAATGGATTTTGCAATTGTGCGGGGGCTTTTGCGGGTTGTGTCAACAGAAATGAGCCTATGGCCCCTTTCCTCGGCTTCAATAAGGCAGGTATCGAAGATCTCAGCATCCAGGTTTTCCCGCACCTTGGCAGCTGAATAACCCCTGTTCTCCAGCCTTTTCTTGAGGGTTTTGAGGCTGCACCTGGCCACTATGACCAAATCCACGAATTTCATAGGTAAAAAGTGAGACATGTGAGAGTCAAAGATAAGTCCTATAGGTGGCTTGTTCATTATACGAGCTTCTTTAATTATACGAACCAATAATCTATTAAGCTTCTTCACATCCACCACAAGAGTGCGCCTGGCCTTATCCTCACTTTCATACAGCCCCTTTTTCACTAGTTTTGACACATCAATGACCCTGTAACGAAGCAGAAGTGAGAGTTCCCTGGCTAAAGCTGTTTTCCCTGTCCCTGGTGTGCCTGTGATGGCAATGGCCTTCATGTTTCCCCAATCAACATTAAACGAATTATTTTAGGCACCATGATTAAAAGTGAGTTGACAATGGAAAAAGTTCGCTTAAACACTAAATTGTGCCTATCTGAAAGCTTTCTTGGCTTCCATCAGGCTTGAAATTATAGCTAACTATTTAAATATTGATACTTATCTTTGACACATGGCGAAAAAACAGGACACTTTTCTTCTTGTTTCCCTCGATGATGACAAGGCAAAAAGGCTTGCAAACGTAATCAACAGCGATGTGTGCAGGAAAATCCTTGATTTCCTTGCAAACAAGGACTCGACAGAAACAGAAATTTCAAAGCAATTAAATGTTCCGATATCGACGGTGCATTACAATCTCAAGATGCTCGTTGAATCAGGGCTCGTGAAATCAGACGAATTCCATTACTCGCAAAAGGGGAAGGAAGTGAATCATTATTCCATTGCAAACAAGTACATCATCATTGCGCCCAAGTCGACAGAGAGCATTGCGATAAAATTGAAGAGGATAATTCCTGTCTTTGCAGTTGTTGCCGCAACAGGGTTTTTGCTGCAGTACATTTCAGGGGCATGGCAAAAATCAGCAGGGCTTGTTGCTGAACAGCAAGTCATGAGCAAGGCAATGGACCCGCAAGTTGTGAGCAAGGCAATGACTGCTGACAATGTTTACAAGGAAGGTGCAAGCGCTGCCCTTGGCATGGGCGTTGATGCTGTAAATGCAACTGCCGAGTCTGCAACCCAGATGGCTGCTTCGCCTCAGGCTGTTGCTCCTCAGGCTTTTGCTGTTTCTGCACAGGAGCCCAACATAGCGCTTTGGTTCGCTGCAGGGGCGCTATTTGCGCTGGTTGCCTATCTGGCGTATGACATCCTTAAGGAAAGGTTTAAATAAGAAGCAAGCCTTTTTCTGTTTATGGGAAAAGCGGTGATGCTCTTAGCTATTATTGCTGTCCTTGCCATATCTGGCTGCGGGAAAGAAGCAGGGGAGTCAAAGCCAGTTGCAGTCGAGAATGACAAGGGAGAGGCCACTTCTAGGCTGAACTCATACTATTCTGAAATGGACTACACGTGCAGGGCTGACTCTGACTGTGCAGTGAAGGACATTGGAAACTGCTGCGGCACTTATCCGCAATGCGTCAATTCTAATGCGAAGGCTGACCCAGCATTAGTCGGGGAGCTTTGCAGGCAGGAGGGCGCAGCAAGCGTCTGCGGATTCGTTGAGATAGCTGGATGCAAGTGCTCAAACAGGAGATGCGTTCCCAGCTGATAGCTTCAAGCAAAATTGAAGCCTACGCTGGTTATTTATAAAAGCTTGATTTACCATGTTCTAAGGTGCAAATTGGAGCGTCCAATTGCACCAAAAGGTGATGAAAATGGACAACAAGCTCATGCTTTCATTTTTGGTGCTGGTGGCTTTTGGAGCTGCCATAATGGTGATAGGTTTGCAGGAGATGGGAAAAAATCCTGCCGTGCCAACTGAAGAAGGCTCTCTAAAGAAATTTAACTCATACGCTGACCTTCAGTCATTCCTGAAGAAAAACCAGCAGACTGGCGGATATTATTACGGGATAGATAAAATGATTGGGGGACCAATGGTTATGATGAAGACAACCTCGATGGAAACAACTGCTGTGCCGTCTGCTGCTGGAAGGGACTTTTCTACAACAAATGTCCAAGTTCAGGGAGTTGATGAGGCAGACATTGTGAAGACTGATGGCAGCTACATTTATGTTCTTTCAGGCTCAAGGATTGTCATAGCCAGGGCAGTGCCTGCAAAGGATGCTGAAATAGTTGAAGAGATAAGCCTGAAGGGATCGCCTTATGAGTTCTATGTGAATGGCGACAGGCTGGTTGTATTCGGATATGACTACACTGCTCCGGAACCGATTCCGCTTGAGGAATCAGGCAGCGCAAGCAGCACAGCCACAAGGGTTGCCAAGCCCTCTACTAACAAGATGATGATAAGGCCAAGCCCTTCACCTTCATCATATTCTTTCACGTACATTAACCTCTATGACATAAGCGACAAGGAAAGCCCAGAGCTTGTGAAGGATGTCAAGGTTTCTGGCAATTATTTTGATTCGAGAATGATTGGAGGCCATGTGTATGCCATAATAAACTCTCCTGTTTATAACTACCGAGACCCAGTCCTTCCGATTATAATGGAAGGGAATGTGAAAAAAGAAATCAAGCCTGAGGAAATTTACTATTTCCCATACCCTGACTACAGCTACAATTACCTTAACGTCATTGCGCTGGATGTCAATGATGGGGAATATGAAAGCAAGCATTACCTGTCAGGCAGCGCCCAGAACATATATGCGAGCGCTGACAACATTTACCTGGCATACCACCAGGACAGGTATTTATACTCGCAGGACAGGATGTGGGAAGAAGTAGTCCTTCCAATGTTCCCAGAGAGCGTTGCTTCAACAATCAGGCAGCTGAGGCAGTCTGATGCTGGGGACAAGTGGGAAAAGATACAGTCTGAGACAAACAAGTTCCTTGACTCGCTGACAAAGGAGGAGAAGCAGAAGGTTGAGAATGACTCTGAACAGAGAAGGATTGAGTTTGAGGAGAAGCTTGCAAGGGAAAGGGAAAGGACAGTGATACAGAAAATTGCAATTGGCAACGGAAAGATAGCATACAAGGGGCAGGGAAGCGTGCCTGGAACTGTGCTCAACCAGTTTTCAATGGACGAGCACAAGGGCTATTTAAGGGTTGCAACAACTGCCGGGAATGTGTGGAGCAATGGCAAGGACATGTCAAGGAACAATGTGTATGTGCTTAATGAGGAAATGAATGTTGTTGGGATGGTTGAGGACCTTGCGCCTGGGGAAAAGATTTACTCTGCAAGGTTCATGGGTAACCGCGCGTATATGGTGACATTCAAGAAAGTAGACCCATTGTTTGTGATTGACCTTAAGGATCCTTATAATCCGAAAGTGCTTGGAAAGCTGAAGATACCCGGATACTCTGACTATTTGCACCCATATGATGAAAATCACATTATTGGATTGGGCAAAGAGGCTGTTGAGTCTGAAGAAGGCAACTTTGCATGGTACCAGGGAATGAAGCTGGCATTGTTTGACGTGTCAGACCCTGAGAATCCAAAAGAAGTCAGCAAGTTCAGCATTGGAGACAGGGGAACTGATTCATATGCACTGCAGGACCACAAGGCATTCCTTTTCAGCAAGGAAAAGAATCTTCTTGTGATACCAGTGCTGCTTGCTGAGATTGACAAGGAGAAATACTCTGGAAAGGTTCCTGGCAATGCCTATGGCGACTACACATGGCAGGGCGCCTATGTTCTCAATCTTGACTTGGAGAAAGGCTTCCAGCTGAAAGGAAGGATAACCCATGTCGAGGATGACAGCCTGATTAAGAGCGGATACTACTATTCTTCGCCTTCCTCAGTGAAGAGGTCATTGTACATTGGAAACAGCCTGTACACAGTCTCTGACACGCACATCAAGGCAAACAACCTTGATACGATGGAGGAAGTTGCCAAAGTCAAGCTTCCTTACGCTGAACAGCCACCATATGTGCTGTATTGATTTTTTTAATTTTTTAAAAGAATTCAATTAAACAGCCAATGCCTGTTCAAGCTTAGGCTTAACAATCTGCCCAGACGTGGCGCGCGCCTCTGGCGCTACCCCGACGAGCCGCCCATCATCACCATGGTGGAGGCCATAAGCCCCCGACCCATTATACTTATCATGGAGCCCAGTGACCAGCCACAAACGGCCAGCCGCTCCTTCAGAAGGAACAGAAGAATGATAAACT
>CAYJXD010000053.1:0-5358 GCA_964374085.1 uncultured Methanosarcinales archaeon
CCTTAATCCAGCATACTTCCTTGGGGCAAAACTCATAATCTCCCTTAAGCCACTTGTATAACTTCCTTAGTAACTTCTTGATGTCGCTTTTAGTGCTGCCACTAAGCTTTTCGCCATCAATCCTTTTGAAAGTATCCCTGTGCAATGCAGTAACAAACCTTTCAATGTCTTGCCTTGACGCAGCCTCAAAATCAGCCTTCAAGCCTCTTTCCACAATGGCAAACATTGACCTTAATTTCTTGATTCTAAGGCCTGTAACGCCTTCATTAAGCATGTGGTTTTCAAACCTGTCCCAAAGCTCCTGTTGCCTCATAAGTCAGCAGAAAGAGCCCTAACTATTTAAGGTTATGCCCCATATGTATACTTTTTATGCAATGCCCCTACCGGGAGTCGAACCCGGATCAGAGCCTCCGCAAGGCCCTATCATATCCATTAGACCATAGGGGCGTGTTATTTAGAATCATCAAGAGTCTTTTAAAGGTTTGCTGTCAGCTTCCTTTTATCTTGTCAGCAAATTCCAGGACATCCCTGCCCAGGTGCTCAGTCACTGCCTCAAACACTATTTCATCATCAATCTTCCCATATTGATGGGCTATTATGTTCTTCATTCCTTTTGCTTGCCTCAGCTTTTCTGCAAGGCCATCATCTATGACTTTGTTCTCGAGAAGGATGGTGAAGGCTTCAGCGTCATCCTCAGGCATCCTGAATTTTTTTGCCTTGATGAAAAGGAACGCCAGGTCAGTGGCTGCTTCCATGATTTTTTCCACGTATCTTTCGCAGGCAGCCTTTGCCCTCAAGTCTGACTTGTACTGGTCCAGTGATTCAGGAACTATATCCTCTAATTCTTCAACATATCCCCTGATTTCAAGTAATTTGTCTGCTATCCTTTTCATGCAAAAATTTGCTTAATCCTCATTGGATAAGCATTGTCCTTAATGGTCTTTATCGTGAAGGCTGTGTCATCAAATGCTTTTGAGTAGAGAACCTTGTGGTTCCTGGCTATTTCCCGCTTTATTTTATGGGGCAGAATGTTGAATACCTGGACATCTATTTTTTCCGGAAGCTGGCCTGAAGCCCTTATCCTGAATTGTGTCGCTTCCTTTAATGAAATTTCCCGGAAAACAGCGCAAATGTCAATGTCAGAGGATTTCCTGTCAGTTTTGTCGGCAACAGATCCAAAAAGAAGTATTGCCATGATTCTGTCCTTGAGCGGGTCATTAAGGATTACATCCACTGCTTTCTCAGCCAGCCTTTTGCTGTCCTGGTTTTTCCTCAAGTTAAATTCGCCTTGGTGTCTTGACGCTTCGGCAATGAATTGCAGCTTTGGCTTTATATCCCTGCTTAGCCTGTTTCTTTCTGATTGTGTCAAGGGCTCGCCTCCCATTTGCTTCAGCATTATCTCTATTTCTTTCTGCCCGAAAATTTTCCGTGAATTCCTGTTTTTTGTCAAAAGCTCAGTCAAGTTCAAAATAATCACCATTAAGGTTATAATTATCAAAGTAAGGGTTATATTTAAGGTTTATGGAGCTAGGGTGATTTCAACTTAAGTGGGAAATAATGGCTGGACGCTTTTGCCTTCGGCAAAAGCTCTCGCCACCCCGAAGGGGCCAACCCAGTGACTTGTGAGCGAGTGAGCACACGAGCTCACTCGCAAGTACCTCTCGCCAGCCACTGACTAAACGATCGTCGTTCAGTGGTGCGCTGGGGGAGGGTCGCTCCTTGGGACACAATTCAGACCATGGGTCTGAATGTGCATTTGAGCTATGCTCAAATTGCACCCCCAGAGCTCAAATCCGCAGATTTGAGCGTCGCACCATTTACAACACATTTAATTTGACATTACCTGAAACTAGAATCCCGGCACATGGCAGCTTTGCCCTGTCTTCTGGTAATACTTCTGGTGGTATTCCTCTGCTGGCCAGAAAGTCTTTGCCTTTGTCATTTCAGTCACTACAAGCCTTTTCTTTCCCAGTTTTTCCTGCAATTTTTCCCTGACCGCCTCTGCTGTTTTCTTCTGGCTTTCATCGACATAGAATATCGCTGACCTGTAGTTGTCTCCAACATCATATCCCTGCCTGTTCAGCTGTGTTGGGTCATGGATTGAGAAGAACACTTCCAGCAGCTTCCAATAGGTTGTTTTCTTGGGGTCAAACTTCACTTCCACTGCCTCTGCGTGGCCTGTCCTGTGGGAGCAAACCTGCTCATAAGTCGGGTTGGAATACAGCTTGTCATCACCGCCCATGTATCCAGCCCTGGTTTTAACCACTCCTGGCGTCTCGATGAACAGCTGTTCAACTCCCCAGAAGCACCCTGCTGCAAAGTAAGCAATCTTGACTTTTTCCGTTCGCATAACATATGTTTTATATGCAAAAATTTAAATATTGCGGTTCTCAAACCAGGCTAAACAATATTATGGAGGGGAATGCATATGGATAAGGGAAATTATGTATTGGTTGGAAAAGGGCATTTTATGCCAGGGAATCCAAGTGAGCTTGAGATTAAGCTGGGCACTGCTCATACAGTTTCAGGCCCTCTTCTTGCAGAGAATGGCCAGATGGAGGAATCAACCCACAAGAAAGGGCATGTAGGTAGGCTCCACGGAGCTGTTTCAGCTATTGGCGGCGTTTATTTGGATCCGAGGGTTGCTGCTCTCCATGATGACCTTGACCCGATTGCCAGTCATGGCTTTACGCTTGACTACGCAACAAGGATTTTCGACAAATATATTGAGTCGCATAGGGAAGGCAACTGGAGGTTTGCAGATAGCAAGCAAGCAAAGCACCCAGCGCTGACTTACGCCTAAATTTTTATATATAGGCTTTTTCTTTTTTGTTTATTATGCAGCGCATCCAGAAAATCCTTGCCCAGGCAGGCATTGCCTCAAGGCGCAAGTCTGAGGAGCTGATTGCAGCTGGAAAAGTCACTGTAAACGGCAAAACCGCCACAATTGGCCAGAGCGCTGACTCTGGGAAGGACCTGATTCTTGTTGATGGAAAGCCAATAGCGGCTGAAAAGAAGGTTTACCTTGCCCTGAACAAGCCAAAAGGCTATGTTACGACAGTTGCTGACAAGTTTGCAGAGAGAAAAGTCATGGACCTGATTAAGATAAAAGAAAGAGTGTTTCCTGTTGGCAGGCTTGATGCTGATGCTGAAGGGCTGATTTTCCTTACGAATGATGGAGACTTTGCAAACAGGGTCATGCATCCAAGGTATGAAGTTGAAAAGTCATACGTTGCCTTGCTTGAGCAGCCTTTAAGCAAGGAGGCTGAGGAGAAGATTAAAAAAGGGGTGGTGATTGATGAGTCAAGGGTCAAGGCAGATTTGAAATTCCTTGAAGGCAGGAATGTTGTTGAGATAACTGTTCATGAGGGAATGCACAAGATTGTCAAGAGGATTTTCAAGTCAGTCGGCAACTACGTAAAAAGCCTGTCAAGGGTGAGGATAGGCCATGTCCGGCTTGGAAATCTGGAAACAGGGAAGACAAGGAATCTTTCCCCTGAGGAAGTGAAGGGGTTTTTGGAATGATTAAATCGCAGGTGAAAAAGGCAAGGAAAACTGTGTGGAAAAACAGGAATTACATCCTTGCCTCTTTCCTATTGATAACTTTCTTCTCTGCAGTTGGCTTTGCTTATCCGAATTTCTTTCTTCAGGTGCAGGAGAAGTTCATAGAGCAGCTTAGCGGAATTGCCAAGGACAAAAATTTTCTTGAGCTTGCCTGGGCAATATTCGTGAACAATGCCCGGGCTTCGCTGATAGGCATTGTGCTCGGGCTTTTCTTTGGAATAATGCCCTTCCTTGCAGCTGTTGTGAACGGATACTTCCTGGGAGCTGTGATGAATGTGGTCTACAAAAAGACAGGCGCATGGGTCCTGATGCTAATCCTTCCCCATGGGATATTTGAGATTCCTGCACTTGCAATCGCCTTTGGCCTTGGGATGAAGTTTGGCACATGGCCTGGAGAAAAGAAAAAATGGAAGGCGATAAGGAAAAACTTCACTGAGTTTATGAGGGTTTATGCTTTCATTGTGCTGCCGCTCCTTGCGGTCGCTGCAATTGTTGAGAGCGCGCTGATTGTCCTGGTTTAGTACTGGGGATTGTTGAAATCTTCAACTATTTTCATGAATGCTTCCCTATATCCTGTTCCAATTCCGATGCTTCCGCCCTTGGGTTCACTAACAACTCTTCCTTCGGAGTTGACTTCAACATGTATGTCTCTTCCATTATAATCACTTATCAACATAATTATTCTGGGGCTTATGCTAATAACCCCTCTTTCTCCCTTCTGAACTGTAATCAGGTGGCCTAAATAAAGCTCTCTTGTTGGGAATGCTGCTGAATACCCCCTGACACAGCTTGTCTCGGTAAAAATCGTGGGGTGTCCGGGTCAAACTCTTGTTCTGCCAGGTCTATTCCTTGCTCTTTTGCCAGGACAATCAGTTCTGCAATCATCTCCTCAATTCCAGGCATTCATATCCCTGTCCGCGCTTTCGAAAACTTTCTGGCCGACCTGTTCCTTGATGTCAGCTGCAACCTTTGCGCCGATTAATTGTGTTAGTGTTGCCATGTCTGCTCTCTTCACAGCGGCAATGTCTGTTATCCTGTTGTTGAACAGCCTCCTTGCCCTTACCCTTCCGATTCCTTTCAGCCTGATTAATGGGAATAATTCCTCTTTGATTCCGTATGACACTCTTAGCTTTGTCTTCATTAGCTCGCGTACTCCTTCCTTGTGATTGATAAGCTTGCTCAATTCAACAGCAGAATAAAGCAGCCAGTCTGCGATGTTCAATTTTGCATGAATCTCTCCAGGCCTTATCCTGAATTTTTCCAGCAGATACACTTCATCTTTTTCCTCCATCCATTCATTGATGAACATGGCTGTCTTCACTGCGTTAAGGAAGTCGCCATACTCCTCGTCATACATTGATGGCTCTTCCTGAAGCAGTTGGCCGTCATAGTGCATCAGCATTTCCTGTATGTCCTCATGGTCTTTTGCACCTGCCCTGACAGGAGGCCTCATCTCCAGAGTTGATGCAACCATGAGCAGCAATGGGAATGGTGCCTTGAATGAATTTGCTTTCCTTATGCACGAGATTATATGGTTTGCCGTGAAAGGGTCAAGGTAAAGTTCTGCAACCCTTTTTCCTGTTGCTGTTGAATTCAATCTTGCCTCGTCATTCAGGTCAGCTGCGCTGACAAAGTCCTGCTTTGCTGTTATGAATTCCCATTCTTCAAGCTGCTCCAGCAGCCTGTTAAGAGTGTTTCCCAATTTCCTCATGTCCTTGAACTGGTGGGCCCAGAAAGTCTTTGAAAAGAAATCAGTCATCTCTTTTTTTGTTTTTACAAACCTCGTTGCAATCA
>CAYJXD010000053.1:5458-6628 GCA_964374085.1 uncultured Methanosarcinales archaeon
AAATTGTGTCTAAAGCTATGTTAACTGTGTCAATCGCTGACTGCCTGGTTATCTGTAGCTTTTCCGCCATTGCCATTATAGAGCATTCTCTCGAATCTTCTTCCAGTTTTTATTCTTAATGGATCATGGCTTCCTGGAAGAGGGTCAACAAGGATTCCAGTCATCCCAAGCCTGTTTGCCAGTGCAACTCCTTTCATCATCCTGTCGTCTACAACCGCTATTTTTCTTGGCTCATACGGCCCATATCCTTTTGCTGCAAACTGCTCTGCGATGTACATCCTTGCTTCATTTCACAGCAGTTTATAACTTTTTCACTTATATTGTTTAAACAGAAAAAATGGGCCCGCTGTGACTTTCAAGCCTTCCCTTGCAGGCAGGCATTTTGAACACAGGACCACCCGATTATCAGTCGGGCGCACCAACCGGGCTATGCTACGGGCCCAATGCAGAATTGGCGGATTTCTATGGTTTAAAAAGCTTGTGGGATAAAAAAAGGCGCCCTCGGCCAGAAAACCGCCTGTTTGGCAGGTCTCGAACTGGCGACCTTGCGGTGACCGTAGCTGTTTAACAGCCGCACGCTCTACCTGTTGCTCCATGCGACAGCATGTCTAAGCTACGAGGGCACTTAAGTGTTCTGGACTTGGGAACGGTTTATATAGTTTTCTACGAAAAAACTCGCACGAGAAACAGGATGATTACAGACCATATCCCTGAGCCGACAGCTATCTCAAAATAGTTCTTTGCAGTCTCCTTGGTTATTTCGCCGGTCTTGCTGGACTTTGTGTTAATTCCTGCCAGCGCTCCAAGGATTGTGAGCGTCACAAGGATTCCCACCGCTGTCAGTATCGCGCCTACATAAACCTCAGAAACATATCCCAAATTCAGGTTCGGGTACACCAGGGTGTAGAGCTCTGCCCTGTCTGCGTCAAACAGCCCTGTGAATTGTGAAACTGCAAGCACCGGGAAAAAGCTTGCAAGCAGGAATCGCAGGAAAAACAGGCCAAGCACAGCCTGCACCAGTCCCAAGCCCCAGAAAACAAGTATGCCTGTCTGAGCCTTCGAGCCCACGTCCCTTTGTATCTTCATTGTCCTGTTGTCCTTGTTCATTGGCATGGCTGTTTTTCAGGCTGGGCGTTATTTAAATCTTTGCGAAAAACCAAAACAGCAAAT
>CAYJXD010000054.1:0-6298 GCA_964374085.1 uncultured Methanosarcinales archaeon
TTATTCAAAAGATTAGGTTCAGCCTTTGGCAGCGTCTTCCGTGCTCTTTCCCTTAAGGTTGGTATCCTTGAGGACAACACCGCCCTTATTTCCAGTGCCTTCCACTATTGATACAGCCATCTCAAATGCCTTGACATTGTCTGAAGCAATCCCGCTGTCTCTTAGGTTTTTTGCAAGCTGGTTTACCTTCTGCAGGTTACTCGATCAAATCACTTTGGCTTGTTGTTGCCGTAGTAGAAGAATTTCTCAACTGCCACGTCCTTTTCCTTGTAATCCCCTGTCCTTGGCCTTGCCTGGCTCTGCTCCACTTGCCCTGTTTCCGCATCATGCTTTGCAGAGGCAGTCACATGGATTGGAACATTGCCAGCGCTGCTTCCTTGCGCAGCTGAGCTTTGGCTTGGGGCTTTCTGCTCAGACACGACCCTGTGCATGTTCCTCTTCAAGGAATCAATTTCTGCCTTGACAGACTTGAACTCAGACTGCAGATTCACAAGCTCAGAATAGATTGAGTTTATTTTCAGGCCAAGCTGCCTCAGCTCCTGGTTGACCTCGTCTTCCCTGGCAGTCGATGGAGCCTCTCCCTTGACCATCAGCTCTGCCCTTGCAAAAGCATCCTCTGAAGATGATGCAATGTGGTGCTTAAGCAGCTCCTTTGCCAAGTTGTTTATTTTCTGTATCTCTTCCACGCCCATGCTTATCAACCTCGCTACGCTTTCCTCCTATCAGTATCCCTGCAGCAAACATGGCTGTGAATGCAAGCCAGTGGATGCCCAGGAAGCCAATTCCAATGGCATCCCCAAGCAGCTCCGGGACGACCAAAACTGTAGATGAATAGCATCCAATCGCAAAAGAACTATTTAAATTTATCCTAACCCCAAGAAGCCTCGAGGCAAACAGCCCAATTATTGCTGCAGCCGCAGCCACCAGCAGGAATTTTGCAGTGTAAAAAATCATCGCGATGAGGAAGATTCCGGGAAGGCTTATGACTATCAAGTTCCTTAGGATTCCTGCAAGCGCTTCCTTGTCATCTGAAAGGTCCTTCAAGTCCTCCTTTGTGGCGACAGAGTCCGGAAAAATGTTGCACAGGGGGCTGATGCTGGCGCAAAGCACGTTTTTTGAGGAAATCCCCTCGTCATCCAGCGATATCATGGATTTTTGCTGGCCGCCAATCCCAAAAACAGCGATTCCGAAAAACGATGCATAGACAGGCTCCTTTGCAGTTGCATCATAGCTGATTCCCATTGTTTCCATCTTCTCAAGGCCTGAGGAAACAGATGACTCAAGGCCAACCAGCATCGGGATGTAGAAAAGCGAGGAGATAAAAAGGCACACGAACACCAGGGAGGCAACATAGAAAACATTTTCAATAACAGTCCTGTGCTTCAGGTGGCCGTATGACAAGGGGTTAAGGCTCTCTATTATCGTGAGCGCAAACCTTATGTCGTGGTGAGAGATTATGAACATTCAATCACCAGGGCTGCAGAAATAAATCCTGTCAAGATGGTCGTCAATTATTTTCCGGACTTCAAGCTGCCTGCTAATTTCCCTGTCGGCCAAGCCGCTTTTCCATGATTTCTTGAGGACGCTTATTACAATAGTTTCGCGAGCAACCCTCCTCATCTCAGAAACCGCCTTTCCAATGTCATTGAAGTTGTGTACGGCTGTCATTGAGATGACTTTCTCAAATGACTTGTCAGGGAATGGCAATGATTCGGCCGTGCCTTGAAGGGCAGTTATCCTTCCCTTGCTTTTCTCGCGCATTTCCAGGGATGGCTCGATGCCTATTATATTGCAGCCAAGCAGGAAGCTAAGCCCTGTGCCTGAGCCGACATCAAGGACAGTGTCATCTGGCTTGATACTGAGCTCTGCCTTTACAACAGAAAGCTTCCTGAGCTGCTCTCCAGCGTGAAGCATGTCATACGCACCTGAAATCTCGTCATACATTTTCAGCAGTTGAAATTGCCAAGGTAGCTTTCTGTCCATGCTGTGACATTGTAGTCCTTGGCATTGTCAGTGTCAATCTTGAAGCCGTAATAGTCAATTCCTGCAACGTAGCTTGTTATGCCTGTCAGGTTCCAGAGCTTTCCTCCGCCTGGAATGTTTGGGATGCAGTTGTTGCTTGAAAGGCACCAGTCTATATAACTTTTTTGAGTGCACGGGTGTATGGCAGGCCTTCCCATTGATGTGAGATGGGCGCTGACCTTGTTGGGGTGGACAGCGCTTTCAATCCCGCAGCAGACAGAGCCTGACGGACTCGGGCCGCCTGTGCTGAAGTTGCCCCCGAGCCTCATCAGGAAGCTTGGGGCTTCAGATGAAGCCCTGTATCTCTGGTTTGCGAGGAATGAAGTGAAGTTCTCCCTTGTGCTCCACACAGTGACATTTGTCGGTATGATTGGATTCCTATACCCTGCAAACCCTCCCATGAAGAGAGGGTCTGGAACTCCAATGATGTTGAATGAGGCCTCAAGGTTCTGGGAAACATTCCAGTAAGAAATCTCTGCGTCAACAGAATAATTGAGGCTCATGTTAACCCCAATTCTCCATGGGCCTGTGTCATTGGTCTGGAAAATCCTTACCCTGTAGTCTGAAAGGCTCCTTGGGAACGCTGTCTTGATGTAAAGAGAATCCCTTGAGGCATTCTCCATTGCCTCGGCCTTGTCAAGGAATGACTTGCCTCTCATCACCCTGTAATTCGGGCTCAGGAGAGGAATGCAGGCAGAGGCAGAACGAGGCTTGTTGTCAAGGAAGCATTCAACAGGAGTGCCATTTATGCTGCCGTTAAGCATGAGCTCAGAGAAAGTTGTGTTAATGCTTTCCTGATTGGGGAAGTATGCAGACTTGTTCACAAACAAGGACATGGCAGCCATCGCGTCCTTGCCTGAGGTTTCCACGGCAGCGGGCACAAAAGACAGCTTGAGCCTCTTGACATAGTCATTGGAAATTCCGACCCGGGCATTTATCGCAGGCAGCCTGTCCTTGTATGAGACATTCTCCTGCGGAGTGAATGCGACTGCAAGAATCGTCATCAGCATTATCGCAATGATTGTGAAGAACACTGCCTTCCGGTTCATTCCCACACTTTCACCTCCACAGGCAGCGGCCCCCACATTGTATCGTTGTAAACCCCGAAAACAATAGACCTTGATGCCACAACAAGCCTGCTTGACTTTGCCAAAGAGCCCCTGTTATAGATTGTTGAGCCGTTGATGCTGACATTAATGAAATACTGGAGAGGAACAAGGCTGTCAGTGGTTGCAGCGACAAGCTGGAAGCCCATTCCGTTCTGGTTGTTGATGTAGAACTCCCCAGCCTGCTGGAGCAAAGTGTTCTCCCTGTTTGAAATGCTATTGTTCTGCAAAAGGACCCTTACATAGTCATTGTTCACGTCAGTCACTTTTGTGCTTGACAATGAAAGAAGAATGTCGCTGCTCAGCACAGTTCCCTGCACAGTAAGCGGCCTGTAGGAGTACGATGAAAGGACCATTATCAGGCCAACAACAATGACGCCCATTGCAACAAACGCGTCAAGGGTGAAGAAATATCCCTTTCCCATTCCAACCTCAACCGCAGCGCCTGCCGCCGACCTGCGCCTTCGGGCTGCCAATGCATGTCTTAGAGCCTATTGGCACAACAGTGTCATCATCATCGACAAAATGCACGGCAAAGTCGCTGCCAACGCCCAGCCTTGACTTGAGCTGATTGTAGTCCATCTCCGCAACAGCCATCAGCCTGTCTTTCTGGACATACCCGTCAATCACAACAGCCATTCCGTTATCCATCTCAGGGGAAGAGGCAATCAATTCAGACTCAAGCAGCCTCTGCTCCCTTGCTATCACCGGCTCTGCCTTCTGGAACAAGGCAAGGGATGCAATGATTCCAAATGCAAACAGCCCCATCAGGAAGAAAACCACCCTGCTATTGAAATTCCTCTTTTTTCCCATAAGCCATTAACCCTTTCAGGGATATATAAATTTGCCGCTCATGAGCAGCTCACGTTTGAAATCAAAGCTTTTGGGCTCCCAAGACCCGTGACATTGTTTGTGATGTTGATGAACACGAGGTTTCCCTTCTCATCCTCAAAGTGGATGCAGAAGTCATTCGATACCCCAAGCATGACCTTCAGGGCATCATAGTCCATTGCCACCAGCTGGTCAAGCTTTTTGCTGTCCACCTTGTTGTCATCGATGAACCTAAGGCTTTCATTCTCAGACTTCTGGAAAAACTCAGGAATCATTGCAGCCTCCCTTCCATAGGAATCAAGGTCCTTCTTCAGCAGGCTTTTGCCGGTGATGTAAAAAAAGGAGAGAAGGATGACCATGAATATTACTATCGCAATTATCGCGTCAGTGCTCCAGTTCTGCCCTCTTTTTCCCATCTTCAGCCAGCGGATGAAATGCATTCTGGAGATGATGAAGGGCACGAGTAGCTGCTATTAGCAGTCCTGTTGCCAGCCTCAACATAAATTACCCTTCCAGTCTCCTCAGCTCCAGATGCCATGAAGTATGAAATGCTGCCTGTAATCACCACCATGAAAAGCAGCATCAAAACAACAGACCTCATGGCCAAATTAATCCGGCAAGTAGAATATAAATGTTCCGCTAGGAAACGCTGACCATTATCGAGTCCTGCGCCCCGCAGTCAGCATTCCCGGACTTCAGGTCAAAAGGAGTCCCGCTGCAGGAAATCGGAGGGAAAGCTCCCCTTCCGGAGTCAGATGCGACAGCGTAAACATAATGGCTTCCCCTGTCGCCTGCTGCCGGAGACCAGGTGATTGTGCACGGCGATGAAGGGCAGAAGCCAAGCGAAACAGGCGCATCAGAGTTTAGCGGAGTCCTGAAAAATTCAACCCGCGCGAGGTTGTTCTCAGAGTCAAGGGCATTGGCAGTGAACGACGCAAGGCTCCCGACAGAGGCTGACGACGGCCCTGAAATCAAAGCCCTTGGCGGCGAGTTTCCTGATGAAAGGCTTGTCCACATCAGCAAGTCGAAATTATCAACCAGGCAGTTGCCGTTATAGTCGCAATTCAGGCAGGAGCCTGACGGGGAAAGGTTATAGCAGCCTGCAGATGAGCAGACTGCCCTGTCATTGTTGTTGACAAGCCCGTCGCTGTCAACGTCATAAGTTATCGATATGTCACAGTCACCAGTAAAGTCGATAAGTACATAAGGGTCATTCGAGCTGTTGACAGAGCCCAGAACCCTTATCCTCTTTATGCCAGGGCTCCAGCTTCGCCTGTCAAAGAAGCCAAGAATCTTCACAGGCGATGAATAGGAATACTCGTAAAAAGCGCTTCCTTCGCTGTAAGTGAACAGGAGAAGGTTTGTGGCTGAGGACCAGTTCCTGAAAACCTCAATGTTGACAATGTTGCGCGGCATCCTTTCATCAAGGACAACTTCAGAAGGGTAGCCGTGGTAATAGATTGACTCAGAGTTGCTGATGATGTTCTTTGCCATGCTGTCCAGCTGCGCCTTTGCCAAAGCGCTCTCTGTGCCCTGGCTGTACCTGAAGAACATGTAAGCTCCGGGCACTATTATCATCAGCGAGATGAGAACCATCAGGATGTGCTCAAAAGAAAACTGCCCTCTTTTCATGGACAGCAACTGCTGACTGATTTATTTAAAGCTTCCTGAAAAAACAAGGGAAAAAGAGCTTACTGCTCAATCCTTGCGAAAATCTCGCCATCAAGTGAATGGGTTATTGACTGGCTGTTTGCCCAGGAATACTCAACGAAGACAGAAAACCTTGACTTTGACCTTGAAGTCGGCTTCATGTTGCAGTTCTGCACTCCAGCCACGCTGCCATTTGTGCTTAAAGTCAGGTCCCAAGTCTCTCCGTTCCTGAAGTTCTTGGTTGCAGCCATTGCGAAACCGCAGTACCCGTTCAAATTGTCGCCTGAAACATTAAACTGCCTTATCACCATGTCCTGGCCAGCCGAATTTGTAAGGATAACCTGAATTGTGTCAGCAGCAGCAGCGCCGACATTGTTTACAAGCTTGAAATCCTTGCATCCAATCTGGGGGCCTACGTCGCACTTCTCAGGCAATAAAGCGTCTGGGCTCAGCACTCCGAAATAAGCCAAAGCTCCGATAACAACCAATACGACCATTATGGCCCAGCCATAGGTCATAAGGAATTCCATAGCTGCCTGACCGCGCTTAGAAGCCATTATACCATCCTCCTTTTTCATAAAGCACCTTGACCTTTCAATTATTGAACCTTGATGAAGGCAATATATAAATATTTCTATTTTAGTAGCTCTTGGCAAAGTAAGCGACCATTGCCTTGCTGCCGCACTTGA
>CAYJXD010000055.1:0-6276 GCA_964374085.1 uncultured Methanosarcinales archaeon
ACAAAAATAGACTGCCCCACAATGAAAGTCAATGTGAAGCCGGGAAAAGTGGTTTATGAGTACAGGGGAGCAAAAAAAGAAGAGAAACTCGGGAACAAGGACGAGAGCATAAAGAAAGTCATGGCAAACGAGCTCTACCATTGCTGGGACCAGTTCCTTGAAGGGAGAAGGGACTTGTTTGGCGGCAGCAAGGTATATTGCAGCGTGTGCTCGGTCATGACATTTGACGAGAAAATGGAGATAGAGGGGTTCAATGATTACTTGATGAAAAATCCCATCCCGCAAATTTCAGGAAAAAGCGAATTGACTTACTTTGACTACCTTCAGGGATACTCAACCAGGACGAGCTATGCTGATGAAAACCTGCACAGCAAGGCGCTGATGGAAAAGAAGATTGACACTTCAAGCAGCTATGCTGTGGTTTTTGTCTATGCAAAAGGAGCCCCATTCATCAAGCAGGTGTATGACATAATTGGAGGGGCTCTTGAGTCTGATTCCGGAAAGGTTGTGCTGATGGCAGGGCTTATCATCCCAGGGCCTCCTGGAGTTGTCATAAGGATTGCCTCAATCGCGACGGCAGCAGCCCCGATACTCGTTCAGACAGGGGTGTTCAAGCAAGTGCAGGAAAGCACAAAAGGAACAATATTTGAAGGCATAACCAACACAGACCCATACTGGACAGCAGTCACTGTGCTTGGAGAGTATGATGAAGGGCTGCTCAAAGGGCTGGGCTGCCAGCTTATTGTCAGCGATAAAAATAAATAAGCAATGCGAGGAAAGGAAAGAATGAACAAAAAAGGCTTTGAATTCGCGTGGAACACCACGATAGGAATATTCCTTGCAGTGATTTTGCTGCTGCTGGCGCTTGCGATAATACAGGTTGTGTCAAAGGGCAACTTTAACTTGTTGTCAGACTTGTTCAGCAAGCTGAGGTTTGGATGATGAAGAAAGGCGATTTTTCATTCAGCCCCCTTGTGATAATGCTTCTTGCCCTAATTATCGTTATAATAGTGGGGGCAATTGCAATTGGGCTGGTTAAATCACCCTTAGACCTGATAAAGACGCTTACAGACAAGGAAAAAAGGGAGTGCGTTTCCCCAAACTTCTGGTGCCAGCCTCCGGGGCTGAAAGGCCAGTGCCTGCCATGGGGAACAATTGGGAAGGAAAAAGAGAACTGCGACCCCAACAGTTACAAGCCGAAAGGAGTGAATGATGTCTGCACAGAAAAGTGTTTTGTGGAGATTTGCAGCAAGCCTGGAGAGGGAAGGACAGGGAACAGGTGCGGCATATGCCAGCAGGCTGGGAAAGAATGCTTGAAGAATACAGACTGCTGCGCGCCAGACATTTACAGCTGCGGCGGAAAATCACTGCTGTCCTGGATTCCATGGGTTAGCCAAAAAGGAGTGTGCCAAAGATGAAGAAAGGAATGACGCTGTCGTTTGAAACTGTAGTGATTGCAGTCATAGTCCTCGTGGTATTGCTTGTCACAATAGGGCTTGTAACCGGGACTTTGCAGAAGATTCTGCCTCCCTTGTCTGATGCGCTAAGCTGCGAGAAGGGGTTCAAGGGCCAGTGCGAGACAAAGCCTGCTGACGGCAAAAGCGACAAGAGGTGCTTTGTGACAGACGACTGCAAGGGAGCGAAATGGTGCTGCACATAAAAGGGAAAAAAGGAGAGGATGAAGTTGAAGGCACATTGCTCAGGTCTGTGATAACAATACCTGTCGTCATAATGGGAGTATGGTTTCTTGGGCAGATGCTTGGGCTTGTGAACAAGGAAGAATATACAACTTTCAAGGACATGGCTGACCGGGTAAATGAAATGAGAGACACAGAAGTGGTCTGGCACAACATATACCTCAGGGGAAACTATCTTTACGGGTTCAATGCAAACGGCGGAACTGTTGAAAAGCCATCAGACAAGGCATGCGCAGCAGGGGCGTGCATGTGCATATGCAAGAGCGACTGCGCAAAGAAAGAGGAGAGGAGCTGCAGGAAGATAGAGGGAATCAGCTCGTTTTACTCAGACAGCAAGTTTGAAGGCCTGAACCTTGGGGCAAAGCAGGGGAATAACTATTTTCTCGCGCTTGACGGAACAAAAGGAAAAGGCATTGTTTGCACTGCCATAAAGCGAAGCAAGGAAACAGTCACTTTCGGCATGTGCAAGGCACAGGCATAGCAAAATTATTAAGCAGGAAACCCAAAGCTCCAAGCATGGGGAAAAGAGGGCAGAAGCAGCTAGTCATGCACACCCTTACAGGGCTAGTTGTAGCGGCAATACTTGTAATCCACATACTGCTTATTCTCAAGTCTGTGTCTTCCAGCAATGCCCTTGAAAGGGAATACCTGGCAAAGGACTTGGCCCTTCTGCTTGACACTGCTTATGCAAGCCCAGGGGAAATTGAATACATCTATGCGCTTCCCGGGACTCTGGACATAAGGATAAAGGAAAACAAGGTTACAGTGATTGACAGGGAGAAAGGGCTGGAAGCGTCGTATCCATTTGCCAGCAACAAGGAATTCACAGAGCAGACGTTTGAGACAGACACAAGGCCAAGGGCAATAAAGATATCAAAGTCAGGAGGGACAGTGCTGGCAGAAGTGCTGTTCGACGAGAACGAGAAGGATGCAAGGGAAACATTCCAGGACTTCACGGCATTGGCCGGAAAAATCAATCAAAAAAGCTACAATTTTGAGTGCGCTGAGGAAATAAGCCTGGAGCTGACAAAAGGGTATTATGTGACTGTCAGCGAGAGCGGCGATGCAACCTTAAGGTATACAGACGGCGAGATAGCAAGGGACCTGGCAACAGGGAAAATGCCAAAGATAGCGCACATGGAAGAAAAGATGACCAAGGACTTCTACATCTCTCCAAAGGAGTGGAAGCCAAGCATAGGAATAAGCAAGGGATACAGCCAGGGCTTGCTGCTGTATAATGGAGACCTGAAGATTGAATGGATGTGGGCTTCACCTACGATAAAACTCAACGAGCTACCAAAATGCGAGGCAGAATCAATAAGAAAGGGCAAATAGAGGAGATGCTCATAAACGTATTGACGCTCCTGTACGTGATATACGCAATAGTCGCAGCAGTGGTCGTAATAAACTTTTCTACCCAGAACAAGGTTGACATTGATGATGCAGAGCTCAAGATATTCATCAACAGGATGGCCATCGAGTCAAGTTCATTTGACAAGGAGCTTCAGAGGCAGCAGCCAGGAATCCTTGACACCCTTGAAACAGATTCCCTTGACAAGCGGATAGATTTTGGAAAGGAGAAAAGCGTGTCTGGAAAGCTTACGATAGGGACAATCGCATTATACCTTAACCAGCAAAGGTTCTCCCTTCTCAGGCCAAGAGTTGGGTATGATATTGAGGCTGCCAGGCAAATTGCAGTCATTCTTGTCAACGGCGACCTGAAAAAAATGGAGATAGAGGCTGTCACATGAAGAGAGGAACAAGCCCGCTGGTGTTTTTTGTCTATGGCACAATACTTATGGCCAGCCTGATAATATTGCAGTTCCACTTCAGGATAATTCCCAGCCTCGGGGAAATTGGAACTGACACCCTTTCAAGCGAATCAAGAAACTCGGATGCTTTCGTGAACACAATCAGCCTGATAAGCTTTGCAAGAAGCAAAACTGAAAGCCATGAGACTGTTGCTTCATTAATTGGGGAAATTTATGAGGCTGCCAAGATAAAGGACGAGCAAAGGTTCAGGAAACTCCACGCTGAAATGACAAAGGCTGCCAAGTCATATGCAGACAATTATGAAGGGTGCCTAGCTCTTGATTTGGACCTTTCAAAAGGCGAAGGCAATAGGAAGCCTCCACATCTCTGGGATTTTACAAAAGAAAACTGCAAGCAAAAAGGAACAGGGGCATTCGCTGACCCATCAATCAAACCAATTTCAATACTTATTCCCGCATCAGACCCAACTGTAAACATAAAACTTGAACAAAGATTTGCCGCTTACGAGACAAGCTACAAATGAAACCAAGAAAAGCAGACCAGACAATAGTGATAGTTGTCCTAGTCACCTTGATGACGATAATGGTTGTGACGTATGCCCTTGCTGAAACCCAGGGGAAATACAACAAGGTTTCTAAAGGGCTCAAAATAGGGCAAAGGCAGTTCCAGTTGTTTTCAACATATGCGGAAGGCGAGAAGGCACTGGCGTTTGTGGATTTTGCTGCAGGAAAATCCATGGACAAGACTTACAATAAACTGGCGCAAAAGGGCGGGCTTGCAGAGGCAGCATGCGGAGAGTATGACGGGCTTGCATTATGGAAGAATGGAGAAAACAACTGCTATCCTGACACTGGCTCGCAAAAAGAGCAGTTTTACAAGGAGCTCAAAATAAGCCTTGAAGAATACTATAAGGCATATCCGAAGGAGATACCTGCAGACTACAAGTTTGCAATCAAGGATGAAAAGCTGTTTGGAATCTCAGCGAAGAATATTGAGTTCAAGAAAGAAGGGACAGACAGCTATGTATACAAGATAAGGCCCTCATTCAGCCTGGCATTTGCTTATGACTTCTCTGCCTATGATGCTCTTTCAAAGAAGGCAAAGGAAATAGAATCCAAGTGCAGCAGCCTTGCTGACTTGAAGGAGTGTGCAAGGGAAATCAAGAGCGATGAGGAAATCTCATATGATGTCGGCTGCGGCGAAAAGCCCAATGAGATGCAAAGGATGATAAAAGTATGCGCGAAAAAAGACGGTGTGGATTACAGGTTTGCATTGAACATACCGTTCAGGACAGAGTTCGGGAACTGCATGAAGAAGGAATACATAGGCGAGTTCAAGATAACCAGTTATTTCACGCCCTTGGAGACAGAATACTTGAGCTATGATGGCTTCTTTGACGCTGTAAAAGTGCAAGGGTCTGGAATAAGAAAAGATGGGAAGCTCCTTAGGTATGACGGGTCTGTTGTGGAAGCAGGGGCAAACACAAGGGGAATAACAATGACAGGAACCAATCCCACGGCAAAAAGGACGATAGCTGTTGACCCTGATGCAATCCCGCTAAATAGCCTGGTGTTCATAGACTTTGGGAATGGAAATGAGTTCTCGAAAGTTTACAAGGCAGAGGACACAGGAGGAGGAATAAAAGGAAACAAGATTGATGTGTATATGGGAACTGGAAAGGAATCCCTCAAGCCTCTTCCTGACAATGCTTTTGTGTACAAGGCTGTGTGTGAATAATTCAATCACAACTTATTTATATCTCTTGGGAGACCGCCATGCCATGATAAAAATGCCCTTTGAAGAGATTGTTGCAAGGATAAAGGAGAAGTCAGGGCTTTCTGAAGACGAGATAAAGGGAAAAGTTGAGGCTAAAGTAAAGCAGCTTTCAGGGCTGGTCAGCAAGGAAGGGGCTGCGCACATTCTTGCGAATGAGCTCGGCATAAGGCTGTTCGAGCAGCTTTCAGGGAAGCTGGAGATAAAGAACATACTTTCTGGAATGAGAGACGTGGAAGTGCTTGGGAAAGTCATGGCCATATATGAGGCAAGGCCATTCTCATCAAACGGAAGGGAAGGGAAGGTTGGGTCAATGGTGATAGCAGACGAGACAGGGCAAGTCAGGCTGGTGTTATGGAACACGCAGGCAGACAACATTGAAAGACTGAAAGTAGGGGATGTTGTAAAGGTAAAAGGAGGCTATGTAAAGGAAAGGAACAACTCCCAAGAAGTGCACCTTAACGAGAAGGGAAGATTGGCAATAAACCCTGAAGGCGAGACAGTCAATGTCCAGCCAAGGATGATGCAGCAGACAGTGAGAAAACAATTGTCTGATTTGCAGGGGACAGAAAGCAGCGTTGAGGTATTAGCGACAGTTGTGCAGGTTTTCGAGCCCAGGTATTTTGAAGTCTGCCACTGCGGAAAAAGGGCAAGGCCAACTGAAACCGGCACAAATTGCGACATCCATGGAAACGTGAAGCCAGCATACTCTTATGTCCTGAATGCATTCATAGATGACGGGACAGACAGCGTGAGGGCAGTGTTCTTCAGGGAGCAGGCTCAACGGCTATTAAACAAGAAGAATGAGGAGATGCTCTCCTACAAGGACAGCCCTGAAATGTTTGAGGCTGCAAGGAATGAAATCCTCGGGTCAAACGTAAAGATAACAGGAAGGGCTGCAAGGAACGAGATGTTTGACCGCATAGAAGTTGTTGCCCAGAGAGTTGAGCTCAACCCAGAGCCAGACCAGGAGATAGCAAGGATAGAGGAAGAGCTGAAGCAGCTAAGGGAAGACAAGGCAGGCTGAATTCTT
>CAYJXD010000056.1:0-6181 GCA_964374085.1 uncultured Methanosarcinales archaeon
ATTGACCACTTTTCGGATACAATTTTCTCACCAAAAACTATTTAAACCCCCTCTATCAGACAAAGCCTTCTTTTGTGGGGTGGTAATGTTGGATAAGGGGTGTGAAGTATTAGGTGTATCGTTAGGAATGCATTCTAACGTGGATTTGCTCAAGGCTGAGATGGAAGCTGCCTTGAGGGGCGTGAGAGAGGAGCTTGACGAGCACCTGGAGACTATTAACCAGGCAACTGATGAAGTTCAGTCAAGCCAGGACTTTGCCTATAGGCTGGACTGGAAGATAGACAGGCTGAGCGAAAGGCTTGAAAAAGTTATTCTAATCCTGAAGAATTCGGGCGTTAAAGTTGATGATTCACAGCCTGAGTCTTTTGAATTAAGTGACAAGGAAAAAGCCGTGTTTCTTGTGCTGTACAATTCTGAAGGAAGAATGCTCGCTTATTCCGGGATAGCGCGTGCGCTCAGGGAAAGCGAGTTCCTTGTGAGGAGCCTTATTGCCAGCATGATACAGAAAGGGGTACCGATAAGGAAGCGATACATAAACAATGAGGCCTGCCTTGAGCTTGATTCAAGGTTCCGCGAAATGCAGGCAAAGACAAACTGCTTAAACATCTCGCAGAAGTCTGTGAAGGAGTTTTGCTAGCCCAAGAGCTTGACCTTGATTAGGTGAAGGTCAGCTTCAATCCCTGACAACCTTTCTTTTATTCCTCTTACCTCAACTTCTAAATGGCTGGCTCGTGACTCCAATTTATCAAGGCGTTTATTCACAGGCTGCAAGAAATATTTCCAGAATCCTGCAAGGGCCATGCCTCCAAAGCCCATCAATTGGAAGGATGCTGGGAGTGATTCAAATAAAGGGTCTCCTGTAGCGCCTGCAATGAATACCATTCCCAGGGATTCAAGAAAAGCGAGAGCTATTATAGAGTCAACATCCCGATAAATTTTTTTAATTTGGGCTTTTGCAATAATCATGGCGCCAGCAAGGATCAACATGCCTGCTGCTGCCAATAGCGGGATTCCCATCATTCCACCTCTTTATGCTTGTTGATTTATAAGCTTTTAACGGCTGCACAATACATTTCCGTAAATTTTACGGTTCATCTCAGCCCATAGCTTCCCATTATCGCCTCTGCGTTCATTTCAATTCTGGCCCTGCTCCTTGAATCTGCAGCAAGCGATGCCTGCCTGTATCCTGACATCAGCTTTGCGGCTGAATCGGGAAGGCTTGAATCGTCAGGTATGCTGGAGATTTGCGCTATTTGCATCCCAATTTCTCCTGCACCCCTCATGACTGCGCCAGACAGCTGCTTGTTTGCAGCATAGAGAACCTTTATTCCCTCTCCTGTTTCCCTGCAATGGCTTAAGACTCTCTTGACGGTTGCAACGTGCTCCGAAATATCCTGCACTTGCGCATTTGTCCTGTCCATTTTCTGGAAGTATAGGTTTACAAATCCTGCATAGATTTCAAGCGCCTTCAGCTCGTCATGCCTGAACTTTATCGCGTCGCTGGCTTTTGCCTTCTCGTTTTCAAGCCCTGAAATCTTCATCATGGTGTCCTGGTATGCCCGATAAAGCCTCGGGAAATTTGGGTCTGCCATTTTTGTCCTTTTCATCATGCCCTCTGCCTCATGGAAAACTTCAAGCTCATTGGCCACCATTTCCTCAAGGCTCCTTGTGCTTTCTATTGCCCCTGAAAATTTTGGCAAAGTCGTCTCGTTCCTGTACTGGAGGAGGCGGTCAAGCTCTGACCCTGAATAGCTCAATGCACCTTCCACAGTGCTCCCAAGCTCAGTGACTCCCATCTCCAGGTCGTCGTAAAGCTGCTCCAGCGTTTTAGCCTCAGGTTTTTTGCTTGAAATTGAATAAAGGATTGCTTCCCAGAATGCAAGCGTCAGGCTGTTCTCAATTGCAAGCCTATGGTCTATCGCCCCTTGCACCGAAGCAAGCCTGTCAAAACCCTTCCTTATTTCATCATATGATGCTGCCCTTGCATAAGCTCTTTTTGCCTTCCCGGAATCAGTGCGCTTTTTCCTTTCAGTTTTTCCCTCAAACTGGTCAAGAAAATCTGCCGTAGCTTGCTCATCTTCTGCAATTTTTCCCCCGTTTAGCGCATACATGGTTTCACCTTTTTGGGCTTGAATACAATCTTGCAATTTCTGCTTCCAGAATTGCTTTCTTTTGCAGGGGCTCAAGGCTGTTGAACGCTGCCTCTGCGTATTGAAGCCTTTTCTCTATTCCAACTGCAGAAAGGTCAGCAGACTGGATAGCATACGCTGTTCTTTGGCTTGGCTCCATTGACTGGAGCGCTGCCTCAGCAAGCTTCAATGCCTGTGACTGGGTCAGCTTTCCCGGCTCAACATTCTGCACAAGGTAGTCAATTCCCCCAAGTATTGGGCCTGAAATGCCTTTTGCCACCGGAAGCTCTTTCTTGTCTTTTCCGTAAAGGATGAAATATTCCTCTTTGCCATCCTTGTTCACCCTTCTTTGCAGCTCAACAGGCATATATCCCTCAGCAACCTGCCGATGCCCATTCACGAGCCTGTCAGTCAAAACATCAAAGTCATTGACTGCGCCTATGTATCCGATTGCCGCTATTGCTGCTAGCGTGATTGTTGCTCTCTTCACTCCCTTGAACAATGAAGCCCTTGGGCCTCCATATGGTGTGCTTATCATGCACTTCTTTATGGCGCTCCACTTTAATATCGGTTTCTGGGAAAAAACCGGAAATATCACGGATTTTTCGGAAAGCTTCCGGTTGCAATCGTAATATTTTCAGAAATCAGGCCTTTTTCCGGAAATCTTCCGAAAAGTTCGTAGGGCTAAAGCCCTCAATTTTCATTGCTTCAACGATATAATGGAACTCAACTTCCAGCCCCATTTCCCTTAAAACAGAAAGAGCGTCTTCAGAGCTTGCAATGTCCTTGAAAAGCATTTCAGCAATTACATGGCATTCAGATAGGAAAAGATTATTGACGCTGGTGTTTCTGCCTAAGAAACTTAGGGCATTCTCCGCTTGGTCAATTCTGCTGAATCCAAGCGTTGCATAGATGCAGACTGGGTAGCCAATCCCGGGAAAAAATGGAATCATGCACATCCTCATTCCCAATTCCTTCTTAATCCTTGCCACTCTCTCAAAAACAGTTGTCAATGCCATGCTCTCCTTAATTGCAATTCCAGAAATGCTTGTCCTGCTGTCTTTTCTCAGATGCTTCAAGATTGAATAATCACTTGAATTCATGATTTCATTTAATGCAAGAACTCCTTAATAAAACTATGTCCGGATTTTCCGGAAAATTTACGGATTTATCAGGCATGTCCGGATTTTCATTTTCATCTGCTCTGTCCTGAATCTCTTTTGGAACTACTACCCCAAGTCATGGCGGTTCAGTAAACTGAACTTACACAAGTCAAGCATAGCTTGACTGTGCCCAACTCAGCTCCGCTGAATTGGGTTTCTTCTCTCCCTCTTACCAGGGGGAGAGAAGAAATAACCCTTACCTAAGGTAAGGGCGCCATGACAAAGGAAAAAGGACTCTCCGGACAGAGCCATTTTCATCAATAAGTTTATATACATTTATTCCGCTGCTCTGTGCATGGAAAAGTTCAGGAGGGCTGTTGTTGCTGAATTCAGTTCAGTTTCAGGGATGCCAATGGATGAGGCATCAAGGCTTGTCGCTGTTCCGCCTGACGCTTCAATGGGCGATTTCGCGTTTCCATGCTTCACCTTGTCAAAGCAGTATAAGAAAAGCCCTGTTGAAATTTCTGTTGAGCTGCAGGCAAAGGTGAAGCCAGGCAAGCTGATAGAGAAGGCTGAGGCAAAAGGCCCTTACCTTAATTTCTTCATCAACCAGTTAGCGCTGGCTGAGGATGCAATTACAGCAGTGCTCAGGCAAAAAGAAAAATACGGCAGCCTGCAGCTGAGGGGGAAAAAAGCGCTTATTGAGCACACAAGCATTAACCCAAATGCCTCTCCTCATGTTGGCAGGGCAAGGAACGCAATCATTGGCGATTCCATAACTAGGATTCTTCGCTTTCACGGATACAGGACAGAAGTCCATTACTTTGTGAATGATGTTGGCAAGCAGATAGCAATGCTGGTGCTTGGCTGCAGGGATAAGAAAAAGCTCAGCTTTAACGGCCTTCTTTCCGAATACATCAAGATAAATGAGCAAGTAGAGAAAGACAAGTCAATTGAGCAGGAGATATTCAGGCTGCTCAACAAGCTTGAGGCAAAGGACAAAAAGACAGTTGCTGGCTTCAAGCGGGTTGTCAAGCTTTGCATTGGCGGCCAGGAAAAAATCCTTTCTGCGCTTGGAATAAAGTATGATTCCTTTGACTATGAGTCAAGTTATTTGTGGAGCAAGGAAACTGAAAAGGCCCTTGAGCTGCTGAAAAAAACAGGGAAGGTTTTCACGGATGTTGAAGGGCGAACTGTTCTTGACCTTGCAGGCTTCGAGATTGGAATGGACAGTCCAGCTTTAGTCCTGACAAGGGCAGACAGCACTTCCCTTTACGGGCTTCGCGACATTGCATATAACCTTGACAAGGCTTCAAGGGCAAAGGACAGGAACATAGTTGTGCTTGGTGAAGACCACAAGCTTTACTTCAGGCAGATAACCTCTGCGCTTTCATTGATGGGAATAAAGGCTCCTGAAGTTGTGCATTACTCTTTTATCCTGCTTGCAGCAGGAAAGATGTCCACACGCTCAGGGAATGTTGTTCTTCTGGAAGAGTTCATGAGGCAGGCAGAGGAGAAGGCATTGGCTGAAATGGCTTCAAGGAAAAAGAAGCTTACTCCGGCTGTAAAAAAGCTTGCAAAGTCAATTGGCTATGGCGCAATAAAATACCACATTGTCAAGGTCAGCCCTGAAAAGAATGTAACGTTTGAATGGGAGCAGGCTTTAAGCTTTGAAGGCGAGTCAGCCCCTTACATCCAGTATGCCCATGCAAGGATTTGCAGCATACTGAAAAAAGCCAAGTCAAAGCCTGCAAAGGCAGATTATTCATTATTGTCAACTCCAGAAGAGCAGCAGCTTGTCAAGGCAATTTCAAATTTCCCTGATTTGGCTGAAAAAGCAGCAGCATTGCTGAGGCCGCATATCATAGCAAACTATGCCTATCACCTTGCCGACAGCTTCAACAGGTTTTACCATGCATGCCCTGTCATTTCAAAAGACAGGAAGCTCATGGCAGCAAGGCTTTCTTTAGTCATTGCAGCAAAACAAGTTCTGGAAACCAGCCTTCAGCTTCTTGGGATAGACGCGCCCAAGTCAATGTGAACAGTGTCTGGGCCTTTGTAGAATAATTTGAAAGACTGCTGCTTTCCGTCTTTTGGCTCAAATCCCACCATGACTTCTATTGAAGGCGCCTTATCTATTACAGCCCCACTGAAATTTCGGCTTGCATTTACTAGTTCTTGATAAAACTCATCAACCGCCTTCCGTTCCAATTCGCCAAGCCATGTCCTCCAGACTTCAAATCTTGGCGCGTTGAAGCCTCCAACTTCTCTACTTCCGCCATAGTCGACTTCATGGTGCCTGCCATTCTTTTTGGACTCGTAAAGCAGTCCCCTTCCTCTCATTGCCTCCCTTTCAAGATGATTTTCAAGGGCTCCTGTAAATTTTACCTGCGCAATGTTTTTCTGCCCTATTTCAGCGTGCCCAGGATAGTATCCCAGTCCACAAATCCACCATTTCCCTGGAAAGCCCGGCGTATCCAGATGACCATAGACAGAACTGCTGGAAAGAAAATTAATTCCTGTTGCGTCTGAAACTGCTTGGATGTCACTATGCAAATCTTCCAGGGGCTTTGGAGTTTTATAAACAATCCACAATGATAAATTCGGGTAATGCACAGGCTTTCCTTTAGTGTCACTTGTTTCTATTCCAGACCCTCTCTGTACAGCCATGTTTGAAGGGACATTTGAATTTGCCAATGCTATCATGGTTAAAATTGGGATTTCGGGATGGGGATGAATAGCCCCGCTTGTAGTTTTTAAGTCAAGTGCCTTCATTTTATTGCCTAAATGCTTGAATATTTTTAAAGTTATTCATTTTTCAGCCAAATCCAAGCTCTGCCTAAACCACTTACTAATCCACTATTTTTATAAACTCTTTCAATATCCCGCTCATTATGGCAAAGCATGATTTCAATTCAACTGCGGATTTGAAAGTGTCCTTGAAGATGA
>CAYJXD010000057.1:0-1351 GCA_964374085.1 uncultured Methanosarcinales archaeon
TCATTGACTTCCTTGAGGAAAATCCTTGCCTCCTCAGAGCCGTTCTTGAAAGCATGGATTTCTCCAGTTATGTCATCAGAGAATATATTGTCCCCGAGTATAACTACAAACCTGTCCTTTCCAACGAAGTCTTCAGCCAGCGCAAGCGCGTTTGCAATTCCCAAAGCGCCATCCTGCACTTTGTAAGTCAAGTCAATTCCATAATCCTTTCCAGAGCCAAGCAGCTTCATGAAATCGCCTGCAGACTCATTTCCTGTCACGATCATTATTTTCCTTATCCCTGCGCTAATCAGGCAGTTAAGCGGGTAAAAAATCATTGGCTTGTCATTCACAGGCAAAAGGTGCTTATTCGTGACTTTTGTTATTGGATTCAGCCTTGAGCCTGTTCCGCCAGCGAGAATCACTCCTTTTACTGTGACCAGGCCAAGATAATCTTTCAGTGCCTCTTCCCAATCCCTCATGGTCTCAAGCTTTGTGTTAATTAGGATTGAGCATTTTGGCCTCCTGGCCGGACGGCTAAGCTGGTCTGAAGTGATTGGCGAGACTGGAATAGCAATTCCTGCAAGCCTGAAAATGCCCTTTGCAAAGTCATACCAGCTGCATGAGCCTGAATTCGTGACATGATATATTCCGTAATCATAACCTTGGATTATTTCCTTTATCTTAATCGCGATGTCCTTGCTGTAGCTCGGGCAGCCAGCCTGGTCATTCACAACCGCAAGGCTATCCCTTTCCTTTGCCAGGCGCATCATTGTGTCAACAAAATTCTTTCCATGCTTGCCGAAAAGCCATGAAGTCCTCACAATGAAGTATTTATCAAGGTTTTTCCTAATCAAGTCCTCTGCAAGCGCCTTTGCCTTTCCATGCTCATTGATTGGATTTACCTTGTCATACTCAGTGTATCCAGACTGCTCGCCGTCAAAAACATAGTCAGTGCTGACATGAAGGAGCGAAGCTCCGGCAAGCTTGCACGCCTCTGCAATATAGCCTGGCGCAATGCCGTTGACTGACATATTCAGCTCGCGGTTTGACTCTGCACCGTCAACATCAGTGTATGCTGCCGAGTTGATTACAACATCAGGCTTCAATTCGCCTATCTTCCTTATGACCTCTGCCTTGTTTGTTATGTCAAGCTCCTTCCTTGTCCAGGCAGACATGTCCTCATTTCTGAAAACTTCAACAAGGTCTTTTCCAAGGAGCCCATTGGCGCCCAAAATCAGGATTTTCATTTTCCCTCCATAAGCCCATGCTTCTCGAAATAGTGCTTTTTGTAATAGTCCAGGAATTCTCCGCTCTTGATTTTCTGCCACCAGGGCTGATTGTTCTGGTACCATTTTATCGCTTCCTTCAG
>CAYJXD010000057.1:1451-5824 GCA_964374085.1 uncultured Methanosarcinales archaeon
CTTATCTGCGAGCCATCGCCATAAATCGGCAGCGGCTTGTTTTCCAAGGCGTTTGTAATGAACAGTGGGATTAATTTTTCCGGGTGCTGATTGGGGCCGAAATTATTGGTGCTCCTAGTAACCACAACAGGAACTCCATAAGTCCTGAAATAAGCCAATGCCAATAAGTCTGCGCCTGCCTTGCTTGAAGAGTATGGGCTTGAAGGGTTTAGCATTGAAAACTCGAAGAACGAGCCCTGGTCAATGCTGCCATAAACTTCATCAGTGCTTATCTGGACAAATCCAGCGCCATTTTTCCTTGCTGCCTCCAGCAAAGTGAATGTTCCAAAAATGTCTGTCCTGATGAAGCTTCCAGGCTCGTTGATTGAGCGGTCAACATGGCTTTCGGCTGCAAAATTAATTATGACATCGCATCCCTCTGCTGCCTCTTCAACTGCTTTCTGGTCGCAAATGTCTGCCTGGACAAAAGAATACCTTTTGTCATTGCTTACATCCTTGAGGTTCTCAAGGTTTCCTGCATAGCTCAACTTGTCGATATTGACGATTTCAGCATCAGGCTCCTTCTTCAAGAGGAACCTGATGAAATTGCTTCCGATGAAGCCTGCTCCGCCAGTAATCAGGTATCGCATTTCATCCTCCTGTATTTGACTTCCACTTGAAGGGAATTTCAGGATCCGCAAAAGGCTTCCTGAACTCATCTGGAAACTCGCGGTTGTAAGTGTCAGAGGAGATGTTTATCACAATTGCCTCCTCACCTGTCGCGCACTCAAAGCCGTGATACACTCCGGCAGGAATCTTGACTAGCGTTTCAGATTCCATGTCAAGAAAAAACTCCTGCACTTTCCCCCTTGTAGGAGAATTCTCTCGAGCATCATACAAGCCAAGCCTTATTTTGCCCTTCACGCAAACAAAATTATCAATTTGCTTTTTATGAAGGTGCCATGCCTTTGCGTGGCCTGGAAGGCAAGTGGTCATATAAACCTGCCCAAAACGCTCATACAATGCGTCATCTGCCCTTAACAGCTCCATCAGCCTTCCCCTGTCGTCAGAGTGCAGTTTCAGCTTTTTGGTTTCCACCCCGTGAATCATAACAGCTCGAAACCGAAACCTATTTAAATACTTTGTTGTTACTATAGTAATAATTGAGTATTACTAGGGAGGGTTAAGTGCTGGCCATCAGCCAAGGTATGGCCAGCCTTTCTTTTTAATGAAGGCGCGGGTTTCAATTTCAATAGACAAGGAAGTTCTTGAAAAGCTGGACAGGGAAGTGGACAATGTAGCTGTGTTCTCAAGGTCTGAAGCCATAGAAAGGATAATCCAGAAGCATGTCAGCGAGAGGAAGAAATGCGTCATACTTGCCGGAGGGGAGCCTGAAAGGCTTTATTCAAAAGAAATTGGAAACTACAGGCCGCTTGCAAGGATAAAGGGCAAATCGCTTATACAGGACATCATTGAGAAGGCGAGGAAAGCAAACTATTCTGAAATACTGATTATCGGCTCAAAGCAAGTGCTTTCTGCTATTTACAACGAGATTGGCGACGGCAAATCCCTTGACGTGAGCATCGAGTACTTGGAAGAGAAGGAGCACCTTGGAAGCGGCAAGACATTGAGCCTGGCAAAGGGCCACATCAAGAGCACTTTTCTCTTTGTGCCCTGCGACCATTATTTCGAGATTAATTTAGAGGAAGTTGAGGCCTATCACAAAAGGAACAAGGCAACCGCGACTCTGGTAATTTATTCTGGCACTGCGCATGAATGGAAGAAAAGCTCAATAGTCAGCCTTGAAGGCAACTTGATTGTGAAATACATTGAGAAGCCAAAGTATGTAGAAACGCATCTCACATCACTGATGATTGGCTTTGCAGAGCCAGAGATATTCAGCTCAATCCCATCCGGGCAAATAACATGGAGCCTGCAGGAGAACATATTCACTGAACTGGCAAAGAAAAAAAAGCTTGTGGGCTATGTATATTCGGGAAAGTGGAAGAATATCCATTCAAAGAAGGATGTTGAGGAATTGCAGCAGTAGTTACTCTTTACCTGGATATTTTTCAGGTGAATAATCCTCGCCGTCAAACTGGTCAATCTGGGAATCATCCAATTCTGCAGTATTAACACCTGCTAATTTTAGACCCCCCTTCATATAGTGGCTTATTAGAGCCGAATAAACAGGCAGCATAGAAGAGACAGAATTGACGCCTGCTTCTTTCGCCCTTTTTTCCAAGTCTGACCTGAACATTCGGGCAATAACAGGCTTCCCAACAGCTGCTGCTATCCTTTCCTTTGTTCCCCTTGCGCCATAGCTTTGAGTCACCATCGACAGGACAGCATCTGCCCTTTCCATGTAAACATCAACAATATCGTTCAAGCTCATCGGTTTTGTTACGTTGCCAGTCATGAGCCATGGGAAAATTTATTTATTTATAAAGTTAATCAGGCATTGCGCCAGTAATCCAGCACATCAGAAAGAGTCTTTTCAAAAGGTATTTCAGGCTTCCACCCTGTTGCCTTCCTGAACTTGGAATTGTCTCCGGCAAGAGTTGGGATATCGCCTTTCTTTGCTGACTTGTCCTCGATGACCTTTATCCTTGATTTTGTCATCGAGAGAAGCGTGTCAAGGATTTCCCTTGCAGAATAGGAATTCCCTGAGCACACATTGTAAATTTCGCCTGGCTTGCACTTCTGCAATGCAAGAAGATAAGCCTTCACAACATCCCGGACATCAGTGAAGTCCCTTTTAGCAGAGAGGTTGCCGACTTTCATTTCAGGCTTGGCTCCCTTTTCAATCGCTGCAATCTGCTTTGCAAAGTCAGAGCAGATAAATCCTACAGGCTGCCTCGGACCTGTGTGATTGAAGCTCCTGGATACAACAGTCCTTAGCTTGTGCTTCTTGAAAAACTCAGCAGCAAGCTTCTCCTGCTCAACCCTTGTCCAGCCGTAAGCGCTAACCGGGTTCAGGGGATGCGACTCTGAAATCGGAGTGCTCTTTGGAATTCCGTATACATGCGCAGTGGAAACTACAAGGACAAAAGCATCAGGAGCATGCTTTACCGCACTGTCAAGCAAATTTCTTGTGCCTTCGACATTTATCATTTCAGCCAGCTTTTCATCCTTCATTGACTGCTCCACAGAGGAAGTTGCAGCCAGGTGGAAAATCAAGTCGGGGTTTGAGTTTTTAACTATTGAGAAAACCTTTTCCCTGTCCAGGACATCGCAACTGAATACTGCTGCGCCTTCAACCTTTGCCTTGGGCCTTCGCTCTATTCCAGAGACTTTATGCCCTTTCTGAATCAGGTAATCAGCAAGATAGCAGCCTACAAAGCCACCAATCCCAGTGACAAGAGAATTCATTTTTTCAATCTCTTAATGTCATGGTCAACCATCATCTTGACTAACTCGGGGAACTTGACTTTTGGCTTCCAGCCGAGAACCTTGCGTGCCTTTGAAGCGTCTGCTATTAGCAGGTCAACATCTGCTGGCCTCATGAAAGCCTTGTCTGTCTTCACATGGTCCTTATAGTTAAGGCCTGCATGGCTGAAGGCAACTTCACAAAGCTCCTTAACAGAGTGAGTCTCGCCAGTTCCAATGACATAATCGTCAGCCTTTGGCTGCTGGAGCACCATCCACATTGCCTCAACATAATCGCCTGCAAATCCCCAGTCCCTTTTCGCGTCAAGGTTTCCCATTTTCAATTCCTTGGCCATCCCAAGCTTGATCTTTGCAACAGCATCTGAAACTTTCCTGGTCACAAACTCCAAACCTCTCCTTGGGCTTTCATGGTTGAAAAGTATGCCACTGCAGGCAAACATGTCATAGCTTTCCCTGTAGTTGACTGTTATATAATGGCCGTATACCTTTGCAACGCCATATGGGCTTCTTGGGTAAAAAGGAGTTTTCTCATTTTGAGGCGATTCGCGGACTTTGCCGAACATCTCGCTGCTGCTGGCCTGGTAGAACTTTATTTTCGGGTTTACCTTCCTTATTGCCTCAAGCATCCTTGTGACCCCAAGCGCAGTAAACTCTCCTGTAAGGACTGGCTGGTTCCAGGAAGTGGGAACAAAGCTCTGGGCAGCAAGATTGTAAACTTCATCTGGCTGGGATTCCTTGAGGGCATCGATAAGAGACGTCTGGTCAAGCAAGTCGCCCTGGATAAGGGTTATTTTTTGCCTAATGTGCTCTATCCTCTCCTCCTTCTCAGTGCTTGAGCGCCTGACCATTCCAAAGACCTCATACCCTTTCTCAAGAAGGAATTCAGCAAGATATGAGCCGTCCTGTCCGGTGGCGCCAGTTATGAAGGCGCGCTTCTTTGCCATGGCGATGAAAGTTGAGAGGTAGTATATAAATTTTAGTCCTTAATTATGAAAACAAATATT
>CAYJXD010000058.1:0-5548 GCA_964374085.1 uncultured Methanosarcinales archaeon
GGGATGGAAAGGGGAGGGGGAAGGGAGCTTGTCCTTGCCCTGAGCTGCGATGCCCTAATCGCAATTGGAGGAGGGTCTGGGACATTGACAGAGCTAGTTGAGGGTTATCAGGCAAACATTCCATTAATTGCACTCAGAGGAACTGGAGGATGGAGTGAAAAGCTAGCTGACACTTTCATTGATGCAAGGAAAAGAGTTCCAGTAATAGGTGCTAACACGCCTAAAGAGGCTGTTGAACTTGCCTTTGCACTAGGAACAGGATATTTGAATCAATTTGGTGTCATACCAGAGCTGGGTGCAGATGCTGGGTTGCCAGGATTCCTGGTAAAGACAGCAAAAAAGATCAGAAATGAATGGGAGACATTTCAATCAAATTACAGGTATAGCATTTAGGAGGAAATGAAAATGTACACACTTGATGAAATAAGGGAAAAAGGCGATTACCTTCATTGTTGTTTACCCAGTGAACGGAGGGCTTGAGAAATACATTGGGGAAACCCTGAATGCCCTTAGGAAGCCGGGAATTGAGGCGCTTGCAGTAAGAGGAGAGGATGTGCCGATTTTGGCCAGCGAGCCAAAAGTAATTGGCATTACAGGCTTTGACCTATACTCAAATTTCAAGAAAACTCCTGCGCAAATGCAGCCGAAAGTGCCATTCAGGTATCTATGGACCGAAGCCAGAGAAAATATGCTGGGAACACTGGCGGAAATTGAAATCCAGGATCCCCAGGCAAAATATGGAAAGCCAGCGCTTTGTTTTCTGATCCGAGAAGGATCAACATTTCCAGCAAATCCCTTGGTTGCGGTCAACAGAAAATATGGCTACCTGGCTGAAGATGCCTTGGAGCAATTGCTTTTGGCAGGACAAATTGAAGGGTATAGGACAGCGTGGTTAAATGGCAAGACAGAGATAGCAGGGCCAAGGATAGGAGCAAACCTGGTAATAGATGTAGTCAATACAGGAAAGACAATTGAGAAGACAGGATATCAAGTGCTTGGAGAGCCAATAATGAAGAGCGACTTGGTAGTCATTGGCAACCTTCAAGGGCGGTGGGTAAAATGAAAACCATCGGCGTATTAGGAGGAATGGGGCCAGAATCAACAGCCTTGTTTTATCAGCTGCTGGTTAAGGAATGCCAGAGGCAGTATGGCACAAGATTTAAATAAAAACCAAGGGAGAAAAGAAGCATGACAATCCAGACTGCAAAAGGAACAAGGGATTTTGCGCCTGAGAAAGCAATCACAAGGCAAAAGCTAGTTAACACTCTCAGGGAAGTGTTTGAGCTTTATGGGTACAGCCCGATTGAAAACCCTATTTTGCAGTCATTTGAAACGCTGACGTCAAAGTATGCTGGCGGGGAAGAAATACTGAAGGAGATTTTCAGGCTGAAAGACCAAAGGGGGAGGGAGCTGGCGCTAAGGTATGACTTAACTGTGCCAATGTGCATTTACCTTGCCGCTAATCCCAACATCAAGCTTCCATTCAAGAGCTACAGGGCAGGCGAAGTGTTCAGGGACGGACCTATCAAATCGGGAAGGTACAGGCAGTTCACCCAGTGCGATGTGGATGTTGTTGGAGTCGCAGGAATGGAGGCTGATGCAGAGATACTGATGATTATCCAGAATTTCTTCAGGAGAATTGGCTTGCCATTCGTAATAAAGATAAACAACAGGAAGCTGCTGGAAGGCATATTCAATGGCCTTTTCCCGAACAGCAAGGATTTTGAAGGCTTTGTCCTGGCGCTTGACAAGCTGGACAAGATTGGCAAGGAAGGCGTTGAAAAGGAGCTGAGGCAGAAAGGTTTTGATAATGAGCAAATACTGCAGAAATTCATTTCGCTCGGCAAGCTTGAGCTGGGAGACATCCAGAGGATTCCCCAGGTGTTTAACTTCCAGAACGAGCTGTTCAGCCAGGGCCTGAAGGAAATCGAGACGCTTGCAATGCTGCTGGACGAAGGCAGCGAATTCGTTGTCTCGCTTTCGCTTGCAAGAGGACTGTCATATTACACAGGGACTGTGTTCGAGACTTTTCTTGAAAAGTCTGAAATCAAAAGCTCAGTTGCAGCTGGCGGAAGGTATGACGAAATGATTGGAAAATTCCTTGGAAGCAAAAACATCTATCCTGCTGTCGGCGTGTCATTTGGCGTTGATGTGATTCTCGATGCGCTTGGCCAAAAGGAAAAATCCGCCAAGACAACAGCAACTGCATTCGTAGTTCCTATCAAGACCTTCACTGAAGCTCTGAAGATAGCGCAAAAGCTCAGGGAAAAAGGCATCAACACTGAAATTGACTTGCTGGGAAGGAGCATCAGCAAGAACCTTGAGTATGCAAATTCCTTGAATATTCCATTCGTAATCTTTGCAGGAGAGCAGGAGCTGAAGCAGGGCAAGGTAAAGCTCAGGGATATGGCGAGCGGAAACGAGAAGCTCCTGACAATAGGCCAGGCTTCAGAAGAGATAAAGAATAAAAGCACAGACAGAAAACCAGCATAAATGCCCACAAAATCCGCAACAATAGCTGGAAAAAAAGTCTATTTCAGGACCAGAGTTTACAAGCTGGAGCCTGGCAAGGCGGTCAATACTGCGAGTTTGAGCTATGAGTTCCCTGAAGGTAAGGGAATTTTATACGTGACTGGCGGCGCAAAGGAAGAAACCCGGTTTCCTGGCCCTTTCTTTGCAATAATTGTTGGTGCTGGCGACCTGATGGGAGGGATTGAGAAAGCCATTGGCGACTTTGAATCAAGAGCAAAGCTTTCAGGCAGCCTCGTCACAAGCCCAGAAGAAGAAAAAAAAGTGCTAGACCATTCAATTACCAATATCGTTTATATGACTTTAGCCCAGGCTTATGCTGACATTAAAAGCTGAAGCGCAGCAAAAGAAATAAAAAAGAGAATAAAATACCATAGGCAAACTAGAGGGTTAAAATGATTGTAGCTGGTGGAAGGGTTTTTTGCAACTTTTATGCGTATGAGGCTGGCAACAAGATGGATTATGAAGAAGAGGCAGTTGTAACTTTTGATGACGATTCTGCAATGGGCATTGGACATGTATTGAATGTTTCTGGAATCGGGAATTTGAGGCTGGCGGTGTTTTCAGCAATTGGTGACTCTGAAGAAAGCCTGGAAGAGGCTATAATCGCATTTGAAGAAGAATACGGCTTTAATGCGCAACAAAGAACACAGCCTGAGTATATTAAGCCAATCGCAATGGGAAATTACTTGTTCCTCATGTATGGAGCTGAAAGCAACCCTTCTGTGCAGGCATCGCCGAATTAAATCATTCCTTCCCTGTCAATACAATTGGCTTGTCCCTTACCATGACAGTGTGCTCAGACTGACTAACCAAGCCATGCCTTTTCTCAACTAATGGAGGGAATGACTGGAGTATTCCCGCTGACTCAAGCTGCCGCAAGGCAAAGCTGACCTTGAATGCAGGGAATTTCCTTGCAAGCCACCTCTTAGTGAACGGAAGCCCGTTGTATGCCTGGATTTCCTCCAGCACCTTCCTTGCATCAGGGCTTCTTACAGGTTTCTTTGCTATTTCCATGAACACAGTAGGATTTGTTGACTCAAAAATAGCGCCTGCGCCGTTTGTGGCAAAAGGCTCTATTGCTATTATCTGGTTCTCCTCCAAAGCTGTTGTGTCGCCGTTATCAAAGTTTGGCACTGTTGGAGAAATATGGATTTGATTCTTTCCAATCCCATGGCCTGAAAGGTTAATTATTGGATTGAACCCGTAGGATGAAATGGCTTGCCTGATTACCTGGCCTATCTCGAGCAATTTGACTCCAGGCTTGGCTATCTTAACGGCTTCATCCAAAGCCTCCCTTGAAGCCATGACCAGCTCCCTGTTCCTTCCAGAAAGGTCAACTGTGCCTGCAGTGTCGCCAAGGAAGCCGTCAACGCTTGCTCCAACATCAAGCTTGACAACCTGGTCTTCAAGGACTGTCTTGTCATCTGCCTCAGGGCAGAAATGGGCGGCAATGTCATTCAATGAAACCTGGCTGGGAAAAGAAGGCCGCGCTCCGAGGTCAAATATCTTCTTGTCAACAGCCTCGCACACCTCAAGCACTGTTGAGCCTTTCTTAATTAGGGAAATGCCATATTCAAGTGCCTCAGCAGAGATTCTGCCTGCCTTCTTCCACTTGTCGAGGTCTTCCAATTCAGCCATAAAAGAAAGCAGTGTCAAGACTTATAAAAGGTTTTTGAAAACTAAAGCTGAGGAATTATGGTCGGCCTTGGCGCATATGTCCGGAAGAACACCAAATCCCTTTCCCTTGCTGTGCGGTGCAAATAGAGCGGGCCGGCATATGCATCAGCTACAAACAGGTCAAGGTTATCCCCATTATCCGGCCTTGGGACTTCAATCCTGTCAATGCCCCTTACTTCTTCCAAAGTCCTTGAATCAAGATGGTATTTAATGTCAACCTCTGAATATGTTGTGAATAGCAAACCATTCGGATACATGCTATGCCCTTGGCTTATTGCAATTTCTGCGCCAACACCCAGCCTGGCTCCATCGCTTTCAAACCTCTTTACTCTTGCCAAAACATGATATCTTGAAAGGCCGCCAACTTTACCGGGGCTTCTAAGGCCAACCTGAAAAAGAGGCTCATCGCTGCCAGGCATGACTGCAACCTGCATTTTTCTCACTATTTCCGAATCATCAAGCCTCCTGACAACAGCATCAAGCCTGCTTTCAGGAACCCATACCTTAGCGCCGAGTGAAACCATTTTATCGTGGTATTCTGAAACAATTTAAAAACATTTTGCTGCTCTATGAATAAACCCTCCTTATCATGTTAAGGGCTGCATCTTCAAGGACATCAACCCAGCCGGGAGGGGTGAACGCCATCGGAGTTTGTGACCTGGCAATTGTTATCAATCCAGGCTTTGGCATCTGCCTAAGCATTGATTCCATGAACCTGTCAACAGCAAACTGCTGCTCGAATGCCTGCTTTATCAGAGCTTCTTTGATTGACGGCCCAAACCTGTCCTCTCCCATTATTTTAACCAAGTCATAATGCTTTTCATTGACTTCTAGGACAGGGTCCCTTATGCATACATAAGAGTCAAGGTCAATGTCAGGGACAAACTTTCCGCCATATCCCTTAAGCTCAGCAATTGCATGCCCCCAATCCCTCCAGCGCTGAGTGTCATCTATCTTTAGCCATTCGCCCACGTCATTCTTGTTAATTGAAGTTTTAGGATAATAGAGGGCGCCTCGTTCAACCTTTCCAAAAATGATAGCATTCTCCTCATGAGGGTTTATGCTATAGACAGGGCCTGCAAAACCCAAGTGGATTCCTACTGGAATGTAGCTGCCGAACCTGACGTGATTTCTCGCAAACTCCTCAATACTGCCATTGTATTGGTGCATTGGGGCGCCGCCAGCCATGTCAGGATGCCTGTCAAAATGGCCTATAACCAGCCTGTCCTCAAGCGCGTGTTCCTTCCAGAACGGAAGAACTTCGTTATGAGGGTCAACAACCACAACTTTGATTCCTGCTATTTCAAGGACTTTTGGAGGAGAATAAGCAGGCTCTATA
>CAYJXD010000059.1:0-5477 GCA_964374085.1 uncultured Methanosarcinales archaeon
CGGGGGTTGCAATTTGGCGAAGCCAAATGCACAGTTGGAGTCAAGCTCCAACTTGTGCCCCCGTCGGGGTGGCCAGAGCCTTTTCAGCAGAAAAGGCGTCGCACCATTAAAATCATCAATTACCATTTTCCTCACAGCTTATTTATTCTTTTCGTTTCAATTACCCTCCTTGCAGCTATTTCTGCAAGGAACACCATTATCGCGCCAAGGGCAAATACCCATGCATAGCTCGTGGTGTCTGTCTTTATCCTCCTTGAGTCCTGCTTTACCTTGGCTATTATCTCATCCACTTCCCCTGGAGAAAACATCTTTCCGTTTGTCACAGATACAAGCCCTGCAAGCTCTGGGTTTATTCCTGTCCTGCTGAGCTCCTTGTCATGGTTGACTGCAACTATCGCGTCGTAGAATGAATAGAACCCAGGTTCCCTTGGAGTGTACCTCGCCGTATAAAGCTTTTCCCCGATTTTAGTGAAGTTGAAGTCAGCAGACTCAGGCTGCTTCCTTGAAATCACATTTATCTCCAGTTCATCCCCAAGGTAAATGTCATCCATGTCCACGTCAAACTCCTTGTTCCTGCTCAAGTCTCCAATTGCCCAGTTTGTTGCCTTTGTTATCAGCCCTGAATTCTCCTTCCCGAGCAATTCCCCTCCCCACGAGCTTCCGTCATCTGTGGAGAGCACAGCTATCCTTCCCAGCCCGAATCTCCATGCAGTAAGTATCGGGACGTTTGCAGCGGTTGTCACGAGCAATTGCGACGAGGATTTTGGAAGCACGAAATTGTATCCTGTCACAGAAGCCTTGAGCCTTATCCCGCTTGTGATGAAATGGTGTGAGTTCACTATCTCCAGCCTGTAAGTGTCATTGGCCTTTTCCCCTTCGCCCAATATGACCCTTATTTTCTCTGTTTCCTTTGGCTCAAAATATGCCCCCTTTCCAAGCTCTGCCATTTTTTTCATGTGCGCATCATTTGTTCTTTCCCCGACTCCCACTGTGTAAAGCTTTATTCCTGATGCCCCTGCTGCAGCAGCAACCCTGAGGTCCTCTGCGGCTGGCGTGCCAGGGATTCCGTCAGATATCATTATTATGTTCTTGCTTCCCTGAGCGTTTGACAGCATATCCATCGCAGAAAGTATTCCTGAACCTATGTCAGTGCCCTTCCCGTATGACAGCGTCCTTATCTTGTGCTCAAGTTCAGGGGTTTCAGAAAGTTTTTGCAAATCAGATACAGTGTGGGGAACAGACTCAAAAGCTATCACTCCAATAGTGTCTGTTTTCTTAAGGTCTCCCAAGACCGAGACAGCAAGTGCCTTCTCAACTTCCTCGACAGTGTATCTGCTTCCCTTGTCAAACCATACTCCTGTGCTTCCTGAAACGTCAATGAGCAGGACAACATTCACTTCCTTCTTTGGCTCTTCCTTCCCTGCTCCCACAGACACAGGCAGCAATGCCTCATATGGCTTGTAGTCAGGTGACTTGTAGCTGTCCTTGTCAAAGCTGCTTTTGCCCCCAAGAACCATGAGCCCGTTCCCGTCAAGGACATATTGAGCTAGTCTGTCAACAGGCAGCTGCTCTGCCCTTATGTCATTTATTATGATGGCTGAATACTTGTCAATGCCTTCAGGAAGCTCACTGGCTGTAGTCACTTCATAGACTTCGCTGATTATTTTGGACAATGGCGAGGGCTTTTTTGAGAGGAACAGCACTTTTGGCTTTGGCTGGACTTTCACTGACTTCATGAACTTGTTGTTGCCCTTGAAATGGTCACTGGCAGATATTTCAGCCACAATCTTATGGTAGCCTTCCTTCAAATTCCGCTTGAAGTCCATTGCCCTTGGCTCCTTTATTTCCTCCTCCAGCACAAGCTCATTGTCAACAGTGACACGCAAGGTGAATGGGGAAAGTTTTCCAGTAATGAATACGACTGCCTGGAAATCATTGTCAATGTCTGCAGTTGTCTCTGACGGGCCTCCAACAATGACATATGCATCGCTTTTCTCAGGCTCAAGGCTCAGCGCGCTTATTGTTGTGTTTATTGACGAGGCAAGCAGCATTATGTCGCCAATGCTCCTTCCGTAATTGCTGTTGCCGTCAGTCACTATCAGCACATTGTCATCGCCCTGTATGTTTGCAAGCACCGAGTCCCCAAGCGCTGACCTGTTGCCCTCTGCGATTGCCTTCCGATTTACAGGGATTGACTTTGAGATTTCATTTGCAAGCCTTTCGCCTGTTGTGGAATCAAACAGGTCAAATGATGTTGACTTGTCCTCAAAGATGTTAAGCACAGGGCTTCCCTGGATTGTCCTCTGCTTGAGCTCGAATGGCTGTGCAAGTGCAAGTATCAGCAATGATATTGTGATCAGCCTCAGGAAGAAAATCGTTATCCTGTCCGGCCTTCTTTCCTTCCTGAAATAGTGCTGCTCCCTATAGTCCTTGAATCTCACAAAGTCAGTCCTGATGATTAGGAAAAGGATTATTGCTGCCGGGATTATTGCGTAAATGAGCTGGGGGTTCTTGAACGCTAGCGCTATCACAAGTCTCCCCTCCACTTTATGTATAGCAGCTCAAGAATGACTATCGCCAGCCCAAGCGCAATAAGAATCTGCTCAAACTTGACATCCCTTTTCTCCTGCCCCTGGCTTTTTGAGAACAGCCTTTCCTCTTCAAACAGCTTAATGTTCTCAGATGCAATGTCAGATTCCTTCTCGCTCAGCAGGCTTGCCGAGAGCCTTTTGCTCCCGACATTGTAGAAGCCTGCCTTGTCCATGTATTTCTTCCCTTCAGCGGCAGCGATTATCTTCCCTGTCCTGAAATTGTAGTCATTCAGGTCCTCTGTCTGCGTCAGGAAATTTATTAGCTTTGACCAGAATATCGGGTAAGAGACAGTGGTCTTGAAGTCGCTGAAGTCGTCAAGAATCCCGTAATAAATCACTTTCCCGATGCCCTCTTCCTTCATCGCAAGCATTGGCGCCCCATTTGCCTCTGCAATCACTGTTGCCCCTTCCTTGGGAGTTGAGTTGTAGTACTTGAACGCTATTCCGAAGTCAATGTCGGTTGTGAGCGCGTTTGTTATCCTTGTCTCAACCCTTGAGCTGTTTTCCAGCCTGTGGATTTCAACAGGAAGCAGCTGGCTGAACTCTGTCATTTCATCCTGTGACGTGATTATTAGTGATGTTCCATTGCTCACTTTTCTTTTTGCCTCAGGATAGAAGTCAGGCAATATCATCCCAGGCGATACCTTGTGAATGATGATTATGTCAAAGTCCAGGTTTGGAATCACAGGCGGCTCTGCAATCTGCAGCTCAATGTCCTGGGATGACTGGAGAGCTGTTTTCAAATTGCTTTTATCTGCGTTTGTCACCAGCAATACCCTGATTTTCTTTATGCCCTGCGCGCTTATGTAGGCGTGGTTGTCTATCTCAAGCTCATCATTTGTGTCTATCCTCAGCTCTGAGTCTCCCTTTGGCGTCTTGAAATCGTAAATCTCGATTGAATTGGGCAGGATTTTCTTCTCTATAGTCTGCGTTCCAGAGCTGCTCAGCACAGCCAGTGTCACTGTCTTTTCCTGGTCATAATAGTTCTTAACTATCGCCTTTGTTGTTGACTTCCCAAGTGCCATGTCAATTATTCCCGCGTTATCCTTCCTTCCGCCCATGTTCACGAATTCCGTAGGGATGTTCCTTGATGCAAGTATTCTCTTTGCAACCAGCGGGTCTGGGCCTTCAGTGCCTGCAAAGTCGCTGTACACATACACCTTTCCCGTCTTCTCTTTCAGCGACTCTCCTGCCTGGAGTATTGCATCGCCTATGTTTGAAGTAGTGTCTGATGCCCCTATCGATGACAATAGCCTGGATGCCTCTTCCCTGCTTCCCTGGTCCAGGACAAGCAAGGGAACATTCTGTGCCAGTATTATTGTTACATCCCCGTGCAGCGAGCTTTTTGCTGACGCAACCGCATCTTGAAGCCTGTTCCCTGCCTGCATGCTTGCAGACGTGTCAAGCACTATCACAGTGTTCTCGATAGCGCCAGTTCCAAACAATGTTGTGTACGGCTGCGTGAGCGCAAACGCAAGCGCTGCCAATGCAAGCAGCTGTATCAGGAACAGCAGGTTGCTGAACAGCCGTCTAAAGAACGCGATTCTTTTGCTGAATCCTTTTTCCCTCATGAAAAACATCAGGGATGGTATGCTCTTCTCAATTGGCTTGGGCCTCATTAGGTAAAGCAGCGCAAGAATCAGCAGGCTAGCAAACCCATACCACCCAATCTGGTTACCAAATTGTATAGATTCCAGCAATGCCATTCTTTTCCCTCAGCTTGTCTCAGTATGTATCGGCGCAATGGCTAGAGCAAAACCTGTAAACATTTCCCTTGATGCTTGTCTCGATGAAGTCGTCAAGAATAGCCTTTCCGCACTTTGCACAGCTGGCCACCTTCTGGCCTTCCTCAAACCCCTTCATGAAGCCTTCTTCCTCAGGGGTTATCTCATCCTCTTCCTCCTCAAGCTTCTCCCTTTCCTTTTCGTCATAAATGTCTTCCTCATGCTCTTCTTCAGTAAACTCCTCATCCTCTGCCTTCATCAGACCACCTCAAAAACCAGTTTAGAACACAGAATTAGCGTATTTAAACTTTGTCCTGCCAATGGCCAAGGCTTTTTTGGCCCCCAACTGCCTGCGCTTTCTTATATGTAGCCCAGCTCTTCCTGAATATCTCAGGGTGCTTTGAAATGCTCTTCTCCAAAAACGCCTTTGTCACCGGGTCTGACGGGTATCCTGAGCCAAAATTGGCGCCAATCCTCTTCTTTATCCTCTCTATCTCATCCTCCCTTGTGACCTTGGCAAGGATTGACGCTGCCCCGCATTCAACATGATGCAAGTCGGCTTTATGCTCAACAGCAACATCAATCTGCTTGTTGTCCAGCAGCTTCATCAAGTAGCGCTTGTAATTGGCAACATTGTTGCTGGGGCTGTCAATAATCGCTTTCTGCGGCTTCAAAGCGTTGATTATTTCAGCTGACTTGTGCGCTTCAAGCCAGTTCAGGTTCAATTCTTCTGATTCAAGGGCAGCATCAATCTCTTGCGGCGAAATGACAACAATCTTGTATTTGGAAGCAATTTTCTTTATCTTGCCATAAAGCTTTCTCATCATTCCTATAGTGAGTAATTTTGAGTCCTTCACTCCAATAGCCTTGAGGCTAGCAGAACCTTCCTCATCAACGAGGACTCCGGCCATCACCATTGGACCGATGACAGGACCTTTTCCCGCTTCATCAATCCCGCAGATAAGCATAGCAATACTTTGGATGGCGGGTTTTTAAAGTTTGTTAAGAAAATAAAAAGTAGCGGGGGCTGGATTTGAACCAACGACCTATGGGTGCCTCAGAACCATATGAGCCCATCGGGCACTCCTGGCTGCCCTACCCCGCTATGGCTTTCGGGATAAACAGGCAATTTATAAATCTTTACCAGAGAAATTATCTATGC
>CAYJXD010000060.1:0-1285 GCA_964374085.1 uncultured Methanosarcinales archaeon
GCTTCAATGCTTTTCTTTGCTGCAAAGGACTTCATCGTCTCTCGCAAAAGTTTCAATTTTAGCATAAAGCTTCGGAAATCAGACATTGCATTGTTCTTTGCCTTGGCTGTGTTCGCATTCTCCTTGTACATGTATGCAGGCGGCTCATTGAAGTATCCTTACCTTGAGGATGAGGACCCTTGGGGCCATGCAGCTGGCGTCAAGTATGTTTCAATGGAAAAAAAGGCTTTTGACACTGTCCACTACAATTTTGCCTATATGGACCCTTACCCGCCTGGCTATGACATTGTGCTTGGAATCCTTCACCAGACCGAGCCTTCAATCCAGTTCACGCTGAAATTCTTCAATTCACTTTTCATTTCCCTGGGGATTTTATGGTTTTTCTTCATGGCAAAGCAGTTCATGGGCCCTGGGAAAGCTAGCCTTGCAACTTTCATTTTGGCTATGATTCCCTCTTATTTCACCCATTTCATCTGGGCGCACAGCCTTGTGATAGCATTGTTTTTCCCGGCGATGTATGCTTTGTTCAATATCAAGGATGATAAGTTATGGTTTATTCCTGCAGGCTTTGCAATTGCTGCCATTTTGCTTACCCAGCCTGACCAGCCCTTGAAATTGGCAATAATGATTCTTATTTTCCTTGCAGTGAGATTCTGGCATGACCTGAAGATTCCTGTTTATGAGGCATCAGCCGGAGTTTTGGGAGTTGCCCTCTCGCTTCCTTGGTGGGCATTCAACGCTGGGGAGATGTTTGGATATGCGAACAAGATTGCCGGTGGCTCTGCTTTTGGCGCGGCAGGAGGCTCTGCCTCAAGGGCTTATGCTTTCAATGACTTTGTCTTTCCCAGCCAAACCCTTATCAATGTTCCTCCAGGATGGGGGCCGGTCATCACAGTGATGCTTGTCCTAGGATTAGTTGCCGCTGCTGTGAATTACAAAAAAATTCTCAAAAAGGAAAAGCCATGGCTGGTTGTTGCGCTTTTGTGGTTTTTGTTTGCTTTCCTTTTCACAAACTCAGTTACGTTCAACCTTCCAATCGGCTTGAATGCATTCAGGTTCTGGCTTTTGCTTGCAATTCCTGTCGCGCTTCTGGCAGCAGAAGGGGCATGGTTCTTGGCTTCAGTTGTCAGGCTCTCTCCTGCTGTTAAGTTTGCCCTTATTGCATTGGTTGTTGCCGGAATATTTTCAACTTCTGGGGCATACAAGCTTCAAATCAACACATCAGGATGGTATGCAGGGCCCCTGGGAGTGGAAGGCGAGCTGCCAGGTTATCTTTGGCTCACGA
>CAYJXD010000060.1:1385-5380 GCA_964374085.1 uncultured Methanosarcinales archaeon
AAGGCGAGCTGCCAGGTTATCTTTGGCTCACGACTTTGCCGCCAAACACAAAAGTGCTTACTTTACATGACGAGTCTTTCATAATAGGGCTGGATGCTTTCAGCTGCGCTTGGTGCCCTGAGATGATTGAGTTCAAGAAAGGGATTATCCATAAGGATGCGGCGCAGATAAGCTCTTTCATGAAGCAGAACAATTACCAGTATTTTCTCCTTGGCTCTGTTGAGATTAGCGACAATCCTGACGGCACAATGGCAAGGCTGCTGAACGAGACAATAATCAGCAAGGACATTGAGCTTGCAAACTCCTCATTGTTCAGCACAGCGCATATCTATGATAATGGCGTGGTCGCGATTTTCAAGGTAAAATGACTACTTGATTGACTTTGCCATTTCCTTGGCGATTTCTATTTCCTCTTTTCCAATGCCTTTTATCAGGAACAGCACTCCGAAATAAACAGCAGCAGCGACGGGAATCAGAATTATTATGTGCAGGAAGTCAAGCATGAGGATTGCTGCTGACATTGCAAGGGCAGCCATTGAGGGCTTCAGGAATACTTTTACAAGGCTGATTGTGTAGCCATTCTTCGTGGCCTGATGATAAAGCAGCAGCAGTACAAACAATTCTGTTGCCACTGTCGCAATTGATGCCCCAACATACCCGTATTTTGGGATTAGGAACAGGTTTATTGTGATGTTAATGATGGCAGCTACAGCAGTCACATAAGTGAATATCAATTGCTTGTTGATGGCATTAAGCAGATATCCGACAAGGGAGCTGACAAAAATAATTGCCTCTGCCCATATGAGTATCTGCAGCGCAATGCCTGCTTCAGGGACTTTCCCGATGTAAATCAAATTAATTATTCGGTCACTAAGCAATGTTATTCCTGCTGCGATTGGGATTGCAAGCAGCAACAGGTAATAGAATGCCTTCTCATACAGGGTCTGCAGCATTTTCCTGTTGTCAATGTGGAACCTTGACATTACAGGGAATACAGATGTTATTATTGCTCCCGGAATGAAATAAAGCGCGTCAAGAGCCTTGTATGCCGCATTATACCAGCCGACCTGCTCATAGTTTGTCATCATCTGCAGCAGCACAGTGTCTATCCTGAAGTAAATCGTTATGAAAATCGTGGTGAACCAGAATGGCATTGAGCTTTTCAGCAGCTCTTTCCAAAAGGCAGTGTCAAAGGAAAGCCCAAAAGCAGTTGTTTTCCTGAAGGCAATGACCCAGGCAATCACCATCACAGCCAGGTAAGAGGCAAGGTATGCAGACATGAGCCCCAATAATCCTGCCCCTTGCCATAGCAGCAGCAGCCCCAAGCCAACAGTGAGAATCCTCTCCACGACATTGATCATCGCCTGGTGCTGGAGCCTTTCATATGCTGCAAACAGTGTTCCAAACACAGAAGTCATGTATAGGAATCCAGTTGCAATGGCTGCAATATACACAGACATCCTGATTTCAGGAGAGTCTTCTATGAAGTGGACAATGATGATTGGCAGCACTGTTGTTATGACTGCAAGGACAAGCTTCAATGCCAGCATGCTTGAAGCATATTTTCTTGCCTCCTCCTTATTCCGGGCAACTTCCCTGACAATATAAGTCGACAATCCAAAGTCAGAGAAAACCGAGAAAAGCCCGACAAAAGCAAATGCAAACGAGTATTTCCCAAGCCCTTCAGCGCCAAGATAGCTGGTAATGGCTATTACCAGAAAAAAGGACAGCCCTTTGCCAATCATTTCAGACAGCAAAAGCAGGCCTGCGTTCTTCACTATGCCTTTTGCCTCGGACATAAGGGCCTTTTAATGGGTCTGATATTTAATTGTAGCGGCTGGCAAACTTCTTTATTGTATCGACCATGAAAGAAACCATCTCCTCATCAATTCCCGGGTAAAGCCCTACAAAGAAGCTGTCGTTCATGACTTTCTCTGCGTTCACAAGCTTGCCTATCCTTCTTAATGGGATGTCCTTGTATGCCGGCTGGTCAACAATATTCCCGGCAAACATTGGCCTGTTCTCTATGTTGTTCTTCCAGAGGAATTGCGCAAGCTCTTCCCTTGAGAATCCTGCGCTGTCTTTGACTGTCAGCGGGAATGCAAACCATGCGGGGTTTGAGTTTTTGGTTGCCTCAGGCATTATGAATTTGTCGTCCAGCTCTGAAAGCCCTTCGTAAAGCAGCTTGAAGTTCTCCCTTCTTTTCTTCAGGAATGAGTCAATCCTCTTTAACTGGATTAATCCCATCGCAGCCTGCAGGTCAATAGGCTTTAGGTTGTATCCGATGTGATTGTATTCATATTTTCCAGCTCCTGTCCTTCCCCAGTCCCTGTAGCTTCGAACCACAGGCTCAAGCTCCTCGTCTGTTCCAACTGCTCCCCCTTCTCCAAGGCTCATGTGATGCGATGCGTAAAACGAGAATGTTCCAAGATGCCCGAAAGAGCCTGTCCTTTTTCCCCTGTACTCTGCTCCGAGCGCGTCACAGCTGTCCTCAACCAGAATCAATCCATTTTTTTTTGCAAACTCTGTGATGAAGTCCATGTCACAAGGGTTTCCGATTGTGTGCGGAATCATGATTATCTTTGTCTTGTCAGATAATGCTTTCTCCATTGCTTCCGTGTTTACTGCATATGTTCCAATATCAGCGTCAACAAGCACTGGCTTAAGCCCGTTTTGGATAAGCGGGTTTATTGTTGTTGGAAAAGTCGTTGCAGGCGTTATTGCCTCGTCTCCCTTCTCTATTTTTATTCCAAGGTTGTTGCTCACTGCTCCGCAGACAGCAAGCAGGTTGGCAGAGCTTCCGGAATTTGTCAGGACTGCCTTCTTCAGCCCAATATATTGAGAAAACTCCTTTTCAAACTTTTCAGCTGCCTTTCCAACACCAAGCCAGCCGTCAAGAAGGTTGTTCAGGGCTGCATTCACTTCCTCATGGTCAAATATAGGGCTGCAATACCTGATAAGGGTCTTCCCAGGCACAAACTTTTCCCTGCTCCTGGCCCTCTCAGTGTACAGCTCCTCTATTTTCCTGAATATCTCCTGCCTTTTTCCGTCTTCACTCATCAAATCCCGCAAACTGGAGGGTTATTTAAAGTTTATCAAAATGATTTCAGAAATCAGCTTATCTTGCCGCAATTCTATAACCTATGTCTTCAGCATATGGGCTTTCGGAAGACATTTCTGGAATGGGTATGGAAACTTGTTCTGCATGCCTGCGATGCAAATCAGCTTCAGCTCTAATTTCAGCTATATAACGAGCTATTCTTGAAGGAGGAGTATTTCCATCTCCGGCTTCCTCAACCAAAGCCGCGAGCGAGTATAAAACGATTGCCTGGTTTTCTTCAGGAAGGTTGCCTATTTCAGCCTTTATCCTGCCGGTGTGAACGCCTGCAATGGCATCTAGCGTCATTGTGTTAAAGTAATCCATGCACATTTATAAATATTCTGCTCAGCATTAAATGCCAAAGTAATTTTGCAGTGCGAAAGCTTTAAAAACCTCCAATCCTGATTCACGCTGTTGAAAAAGCGCGCTTTCGGAAAAGAGGAACAGCTGGCATTATTGGGGCTTTTCCTGTTTGCAGTCCTTTCGGGGGCTGTCTTTCTGACCAATTCCACAGCCACAATTGGCGGGTTTGCAGTGAAGAAGCCTGATTATTCAGTTGAGTCAGTCACTGTCAGCGGCAGTCCTGTTGAAATGACCAGTTTTGTGGCAACAGCAAAAGTCAGTTATTCAGGCTCTGGGAAAGCCCCAAGGTCTGTTGTGCGATTCAATGTCTCTGGCACATACACTGACCTTGAGATTCCGTCCACTGGCAGCAACAGGGGCTCTACAGCTTACCCGAAGATTACCGCAGAGGGGAATGTCTACAAGGTTGAGATACTTTCCCCAAGGCTCAGGAAAGGCAGGCATTTTGTCTCTGTGAGCGCTGACGCTGCAAAGAAGGTCTCAGAGTCCAATGAGAACAACAATTATGCAGTTAAATACTTTGATGTCAAGG
>CAYJXD010000061.1:0-5181 GCA_964374085.1 uncultured Methanosarcinales archaeon
TTATCTCCAGAAAGCCAGTGTTTCAGGTGAAATTTCTCCAGCTATTGGCTCGTTTGCTGATTCAAGCTCGATGACCAATGATAGCGCCTCATGAAATGCTGCCATTGCATCGTATTTCCCATTTGATTTGCTTTCTCTCCAGTAATGATAGTCAGCCTTAAATGGCCTGTGAACACTGTCAAGTATAATTTCCTCCAAATCCTGGTCAGCGCCTCCAGCATAATACTGCAGTGCCCTCAGGGCAGCGGCCATTCCATCTTCTGGACGGTAAGGTGAGAGCTTATCTACAATTTCCCTTTTTCCATTTCTAAGGTATGTTGGCAGGTTTCCCAAGCCCAGTCCTGGGGCAGCCAAAAAAGCCCTTATATCTGTCAGCAGCTCATAACTCGTATTTTTGGGCGTGTGTCCATTATAGGGGGGTTTATCCATTACACTGAAGTCCCTTACATGAAAATGCTCGTGAAGCAGCGTAAATGGCCTTGAATTTAATCCAGTCACCACAGCCCCTCTATAGCCATTGAGCCCCATTTCTTCCCTAAATTTATCCTCAGAAATTCCGATTTCTTCAGCTCTTTTTTTGATTCTCTCACCCGTGATAACTACTCCTCCTATAGCATCAAAAAAATATCCTGTGCTTGGGTCTATACTTTTTTTTACAAGCTCATTTAATGTCCTAAATTTTGGCCATCCGAAATGTTGATAGGGATGTACTTTTCCTGTATCTCTGTTGTATAATAATGCTTCAAAATACTCCCTGGCCACTTCCGGATAATCATTAAGAAATAAAAAGGCAGGCTCAGAAGGGATTACGTCAAAAAAGGGCTTGAACTCTCTTTTTTCTGCAGCCTGCTTCAGCTGCTCTTTAATATCGTTTACACCTGCTTTCAGGCTATCCAAGCTAGCATCAGGCCACCGATAGTTTATATCCCAATATTTCATTACTTTCCCTGGTTCTGCTGAAGTCATTTCACCCTCGCAGCCACCATCATCAGCGCCTGCCCCCATGCCAATGGCGAGTTTTCGTTGTGAATATTTGTTCCTGAATAATAAAGCTCAGGCATCTCGCCTTTCTCATTCATCGAGTTGTAAGATTTCCTCATGTAATAAGCATACTTTTCTGGATTGTTCATTTGCCTGTAAATGATTGCCAGCCACGGAAAGCCAAAAGTCCATTCTGCCTCTCCATTTCCATTGCTGTAGTATTTGTCGCCTTTATACCTGATTACTCCTCTCTTCCTTACAAGATTATTTTCAACATTTTCCAAAATCTGCTTTTTCTGCTGTTCATTTGCAACATTGTATGGGTAAATCAGGGAAAGCAATGCAATGTCAACACTTTTTGTTTCTGATTCCCTTGGCAAAATTGCATTAAGTGCTGCTTGTCCTTTTGCCACCAGCTCATTCGGAACATCAGCTATGCTTGAAATCTTCCTTAACCCTGCAACGCATGCTCCGACTGAAGAAGCATGCATCTCCTCATTTTCTTCCCACATTCCATTGTCCTTGTCATGCCAGTATTCAATTGCTGAAAGGTAATTCACAAGCTTTTGCAATATCCTTAAGTCCTTGCCATTCCTGATAATCTTTATGCCTTTGGATTCCAATTCTCCAATCTTGAACAATACTGCTCCTATCGCATCGTTCTGCTTGTTCCCCCACTCCTCATAAATCTCGTTCATTGTAATTGGGTCATACCTTGCGTGGATATACCTGTAAGCTGCTTTAGGCTGCGGCTCTTTTATCATCCAGTCTATCTTGTATTCATGCTTTAGAAATATGTCAAGCAATGCCCTGTAAGCCCTCACAAGTGCCTTCTTGCTTGTCGTGCTTGATGACTCCAGCCCAAGGGCTGCATAAACATTGTCCCGAATCCATGCCCTGTTGTAGCCTGTCTTCACATCCCTTGCAGATGCTGAAAACAATCCATTTTCGTGCTGCAACCTGGCAAGTATCTTTTTGCTTCTCCTTGTCATGAAACCCCCAACTCTGGGCATATACTCAAATTCATCATATTTAAACCTTTCGTTAATCACTACTAATAAGTTACTACGATAGAAAGATTTAAATAGTGGAGAAAAAGCTCATTTTTCATGGCAAACGCAACCATGGTGATGTTCAGCCCTAATCTCACTGAGCACTTGCATAACCCTTTTGAAGTGATACTTTCTGGAAAGGGCAATGCTAATTTCCCAGAGGTTATAGGAAGATATGAGGCAATGCAGATTCTCAAGGGCATCCAGCCAAAGGAGCATCCTTATGGAAGCGTTCTTGAGCTCCACGCTGTTGGAATAATTCGAGACACAGAGGAAGTCCTTTACGTGAACCGTGAAGAGGGCGCATCATTGTGCGCTCCTTTGCACCAGGTCAGGTTCAGGGAAGGAAGTGCTCCAATATATTCAACAATTCAATTGTCAGTCCAGCCTTCAGGCATCGGCCCTCACTGCACTTTGCGGATTTGATTAGCTTTTTATAACCTGTCTTTTTCCTTTCCTTTATGGCATTATACTTAATCGGCATTGGCTTGAACGATGAAAAAGACATTACAATCAGGGGACTTGAGGCTGTAAGGAATTGTGATTCTGCTTACCTTGAAACATACAGCAGCCTCCTTGCCTGCAGTGTTGGGGACTTGGAAAAATATTATGGGAAGAAAATAATCCCTGCAGGAAGGGAGATTGTTGAGCAGAGCGATGAGATTGTTGACAGGGCAGCTGTTTCAAGCGTGGCTTTGCTTGTGATTGGCGACCCTTTGGCAGCCACAACGCATATTGACATAATGCTGCGCTGCCATAAAAGAAAAATCCCCTTCTATGTAATAAACAACGCTTCAATCCTTACATCAATCGGAATCACAGGCCTGCAAGTCTACAAGTTTGGAAAGACAACAAGCATCCCTTTCCCTGAGACAAATTTCCAGCCAATCACTGCGTATGAAGTCCTGAAGCAAAACAAGATTCTTGGACTGCACACTTTGTTCATCCTTGACCTGAAGCCAGACAGAAACAGATTCATGACGGTTAGCGAAGCAGTTAAGATAATGCTTGAAATAGAAAAAAACAGGAAGGCAAATGTTTTCACGGAAAATACTCTTGCAATTGGATGCGCAAGGATAGGCAGGAAAGACTTCAAAATAAAATCTGGCACAGCAAAAGAGCTCCTGGCATACGATTTCGGGAGTCCTCCGCACTGCCTGATTGTTCCCGGGGAGCTGCATTTCATAGAGGAAGAGGCAATTGGGATTTGGAAATGATTTCATTCTCTCGTCGCCAAAATTCCTGAATTCAAAAGATTTAAATACATGCCAATTAATGGATGTATTCCAGTATATAGGTTAGTTTGGGGTGGATATGTTGCAGAACAAGAAGATATTCAATGTTTTTTTCAGGGAAAAGCCGGCGATGATGCTGATTGGCCTGAAGAATGCCAAGGGCGAGATTTACGCGTCAAGCCTGGCAAAGTCAATTGACTGCACATATTCGCATGTTGTCAAAATTCTCCAGGAGATGCAGAAGGCAGGCCTCATAAACTTCGAGAAGCAGGGAAGATTGAAGATTCTCACCTTGACAAAGGCAGGCAGCGAGATGGCTGACCATATCAATAATATAAGGAATCTTCTTTAGCGGTTTTCCAAAATCAAAAAGTTATTAAATCCTCCCTGCCAAGAACAGTCCATTGAGGTGTTCCTATGAAGATTCTTTCCATGTTCGTTGCAATGATGCTTGTTTTGTCATTTGCTGCTTTTGCCGAGGACGAGTCATCTTCTGATTCAGGAGCTGACGCTGCAGCCGAAGCAGAGGTGAATGCAGAGGCAGCTTCAGATGTTGTTGAGTCTGCTTCAGATAAGGAAATTGAATCTTTGGAAGATGAGTCAGAGGAAGAGGCGCTTATAGATGAAGAGGCTGCAAGCATTGAGACAGAGGATCCTGGGGCGCTTCCTGACAGCGGAATCGGATACACTTTCAAGAGATGGGGAGAAGGCATAAATGTCGCATTGACAAGGGATAAGGTTAGAAAAGCTGAGGTAAGGCTTGAGAATGCAAGAAAGAGGCTGCTTGAGGCAAGGGCGCTGGCAAGGAAAGGAAAAATAGCCGAGGCTGAGAAGCTGAAGGCAGAGCAGCAGAAAGAGCTGGAAGAGGCACAGAAGGCAGCTGGAGAAGTTGCAGCAGGCGATGAGAAGGACGAGTTGAAACATGTTGCAAGACTGCAGTTGAAATTCAAGAGGCACGCTGCTGCTGTTGAAGCAGTGGATTCTGACATTAAAATCAAGGGAAACCTGACAGATGAGCAGAAGCAAAGAATGAGTGCGCTTATCGACTCGTTCAGGCAGCAGGGGCTTGATGTCAAGGTTAAGATAAAGGCTCGAAGGGAGGCAATCAAGGCAAGGATAAAGGCCAAAGGAGGCAATGAGACAGAAGCTGACCTTGATGCAGAGACAGAGGCAGAATCTTCAGAGAAAGGCGGCTCGATTCCACAGGGCGAGCAGCAAGTTGCAGATTCATTCATAAGGATTGCAGGCAAGAAAATAGCAGAGGCAAGGGAAAAAGTTGCAAAGCTTGAGAATGCAACAAGGGCAAATGAAAAAATAGCTGAGGCAGAATCACATCTTGCCCAGGCAAGAACAGAATACGCTGCAGGAAATTACGCTGAGGCAAGAAGGCATGCATTGATTGCCCGAAACACAGTTATGGTCCCGCTGATAAGGAGCAGGATGAAGGCTGCTGCAGAAAAGGGAAGCGAAAGGGTTGAGAAGGCTCTTGAGAAAAGAAATGAGCTCAAGGACAAGCTGATGGAGAGAAAGGAGGAAGCAAAGGATAGGATGATGGAACAGAGTAATAAAAAAATGCAGGAAAGAAAAGATGCTATGAAGGAAAAATCTCAGGAAAGGAAAGGGCAGGCAAAGGAGAGAATGGAGGAAAGGAGAGAGACAGCTCAGAATAAAACACAGCAGAGAAATGAGAAAGTTAAGGCAGGGGTTGAAACAAGGAAAGAGAATGCCAAGGAAAAACGCGATTCAGGCTCTGGCACTGCTGCATCTGGTGGCAGCGCTGGTACAAATGCCTCAGCAGACACTGGCACAGAAGCAGGGTCTATGGCAACTGCCTGATTTTTCTTTTGATTGATTTTCCGGGCAAAGTCAACTTAGGTGTGTTAATAATGGTGCGACGCCTTTCCTCACGGAAA
>CAYJXD010000062.1:0-5113 GCA_964374085.1 uncultured Methanosarcinales archaeon
CTGTTTACTCCATCACCTTGAGCCTGCCTGGCTTTATCTCAAACACTTCTCCCATCTCAAGCAGGCTCCTTATCACATCCTCTGCGTTCCTCATTCCGCTTCTTATCGCAATCTCCTCTATTGCTGCGCCTTTCCCTTCATTCACGCCGTCTATTTCCCTTATTATTTCCCTTATCTTCATCGGGCCTGACAGGTCCTCTTCAATTATTGCCTGCTCTTCTACAGCAACAGCAGAGTCTCCAGAAGTCAGCGATTCCTTCTCAAGCTCAAGGCTTCTTAGCTTCATCATCTTGGCTGTTGTGAAAGAGATGACATCAGGGGAAATGTATCTTTCCTGGCCATAGCTCCTTATTCGCCCTATCACCTGCATTATTTGGCCAATGTCTATTGTGCTTGTTTGCTTGTTCTCTGTTCCAAAACCCCTGACCCTTATGGTTCCAGAAGCGTCATCAATCAGGAGGCTGTTTTCATCCTCATACTTTGCAATCACTGTCCCGATTACATTTGCGCTGCTCACATTCTTTCCCCGGACAAGCACATAGCTTGGTTCAGACTCTGTTCCTTCATTCAGCTGTCCTTCAAGCAGGTCATTCACAGAAACCTTGTATGCCACTCTTTTCATTTGTTAAAAAGCTGATTGATATCTCGGCTTTTAAGCCGAGTTATTACAGCTTTGTCCTCCATTGCTTTTTAACACAAATTGGCAAAAGCCAATTGTGCATTTGGCAGCAGCCAAATCGCATTAAAAATACTCTGGCCTTCAGGCCGGGGTATTTTTATTTTCACATCCTTGAAAGGAATCCAGGCCTTGGCTCCCACAAGTCGCCTTCCCTTTTCAGCTTCTCGACGAGCTGCTCAAAGTCGCTCTCGTTCATTCCCTTTCCAAGGGCGGCGTTCAGCACTTCCTCGATTGGTATTGTCTTGCCTATTTTCCCTTCCAGTTCCCTTATGATTTCCCTTAGCGTGTATATCTTCCCCCTTTCCGACGCAGGTATTCCGGTTGTTATTCGGTCAATGTCTATCTGCCCTGTCCTCCTGTCAAGGCCAACTTGCAGCAGGCAATACGTGATTAGCTCTATCGCCCTTCGGGCATCTGCTTTTGTGACCTTGTCAGAAAGCCTGACCCTTGCTGAAGCCTCTGACAGCCGTATCAATGCTTCAAGCTGCCTTGCTGAAATCGGAATTGCCCTTATCGCCCTGTCCTCGTCTCTCATTCCAAGGGTTATCTCATCAGTCATTCCAAGGCTTCTCATCTGCACATAGAAATCCTTTATTTCATTCAGCGCCGCATCTGTAAGGACAGGGTTTACCTTCTGCCTAGCGTATGCAACGTATTTCTTCAGGAAGTCAGTTTCTATCTCTGACTCAATTGTTTCAGGCGATTGGTGAAGGAAAAGAATGTGCCTTGCCATCTTCTCGTCCTTTGTGGGGTCAGGCAAGTCCTTTATCGGGAATATCAAGTCAAACCTGTTGATCAAAGTTGGAGGCATGTCAATTTGCGTTGCCAGCACAGCAAAAGGGTCAAATCTTCCCCATTTTGGATTGGCAGCAACAAGCACTGTCGTCCTTGTGTAAAGGGTTGCGTGGATGTTTGCTTTTGAAACTGATAGAGTGTTGTGAAGCACCAAACCCTCGCTTATGAACGTTTTTGTAGGCTCAACAGTAACATCATAAACCCACTTAACATTTTCATTTTCAATCCTCCTGACACTTTTAACAGTCACAAACCTAAGGTCGCTTTTTACAATTGACAACAGCTGCTCAAGCTCTTTTTCAATTGACGAAAGCCTTTTCTCAGCAACGCTTCTCGTTTTTTGCAGCAATTCGGAATGCATCTGGGACTGAGTCCTGTTTTCTACATAGTAAACCATGGCCGTCGATACTCCTGCTTCATTCTTAATGCCGGTTAAAGGCGTCAAACTTCCTTTTCCAATAGCTCTTATTGAAGAAGCATGAAGAGCAACTGCACATTCATCTAATTTCAGCCTTATCCTATTCAATTGACCAAGGACTGCATCCCTGTTTGAATTCTGATTAAGAGAGATTATCCTGTTAAAATGCCCGGTGCTAAGCCTAAGTTTCCTAAGCAAGGCGTCAACCCTTTTAACAATAACCGGAGGGACAGGGTCGCGATAATCTGTTTTTTTATAACTGCGCTTGCAAAATAAATCAATCCTAGCCAGCCTTTTATCATCTGCCTCCGCGATTTTTTCCCTGAAAACAGCCATGCTTCGAGATGAAGAGACTACCACCTTGAAATACTTCTTATCAGCCCTTGCCTCAGTTGAAATGTAGCTCGTGATATGGAATCCTAGCAACAAATCCTGAAAATCCTTTGCCAAGCCATAGGATGATGTACTGTATCCGAATCTTTCAGAATCAATAAATCCATCTCCCTTAAAGGCAGCTGCAAGAAATTCCCGTTTTGACTCTGAAGAAGAAACCTTAAGCTTATTAGGAATTCTCTTTGAAGGAGCTTTAACCATGAGCTCTGGAAAATCCTTCTTGAACCGGGAATAAATTTCAAGAGAAGAAATTCTCACTGTATAAATGTCAAGCTTTGCCCATTTCCTGCTTTCCTTTTTCTGCAGGTTAATGTTCGGCTTTAATTTGAAAATCTTCCCAAAAAGGTTCGCGCACTCACCTATTATTTTCTTGTCAGTGCTTGTAATCCCTATTTCCGCATACCTGTGCTTCTCGTTAAAGTAAGTGTGCCCTTCTGCAGCCAAATAACCAAGGAGTCGGCCAAGATTTTTTGAAACGCCTTCCCTGCTTTTAGTGGGCAAAATCCTGGGGGCAAAGGATAAATCATTAATTTTCACATGCTCAGCAGGGATTTCAGCTACACCATCCCTGAACAAATAAACAGGATGCTCAGGCGTAACAACAATCTTCCTTCCATTGCTGAACGAAATTTCGATGAAATAATCGGGCGCAGAATGCCTTGAAACTCTGTTAGCCTTAATTTGAAAAACATTCCTGAAGTCTGTTGTTAAAAGCTCCAAATCTTCAACCGGCAAAATTTCACAGTTTATTCCCAATACTTTCTTGTCTTTATTGGATTCAAAAAGCCCGTCGACAAGTGGGCCGATTTTATGAGTTGAGCCGTCACTGAGCATTATCTCGGAATCTGGATGATAGCTTTGCTGCTCCATCGCTTCATGCAATGCTCCAGAATCGTGCTCGTCCATCTTGTCCAGCTCGTCTATGCACACTACCCCGTTGTTTGCCAGGACCAGAGCGCCTGCTTCAAGTGTCCATCCTCCAAGCAATTCATCCCGAACAACCGCGGCAGTCATTCCTGCGCCTGTAACGCTTTTGCCAGAAATATATCTTCCTTTTGGAGCAATTTTGCTCATTCTTTTCAGTATCTGCGACTTCCCGCTGCCCGGGTCGCCAACCAGCATCACGTGGATATCCCCCCTGGTGGTCACTCCATCGATTCTTTTCTTCATTACCCCGCCCATCAACTGGAGAAGCAATGCCTCCTTCACTTTTTCATAGCCGTAAATTGACGGCGCGATTGAGCCTGTCAGCTTTTCATACACCTGGGGATGCCTTGACAATTCAAGGATTTTTTTTTCCTCTTCCTTTGAAATCTGCACTTCGTAGAAATCCTCCTGCTTGCCTTCAATGTTGTTTGCCTCTATCATCAGGTCAAACATTGTTGACTTTGCTCCGCTCTTGCTTATCTTTGGCAGTTCCTTGAGAATTCCCACAGCCATGACCCTGCTTCCAGGATTTGTCCTCTTCTCGCTTATCGGCGTTACAAGGTCTTCTTTCAGGAACATGTTTATGTTCTTTGGCTGCGCCCCCCCTTCGAGGCTCTCGGCAGTCTCTTCAAGAACCATGCCCTGCGCATCAACAAGTTCCTTGCTCAGCAGCGTGAACTTCCCTTTCCTTCCGCAGCTGCACTTGCTTGGCTCCCTGAAGCTTTGCTCAACCTGAAGGATGGAAATAACCTGCCCGCAGCTTGGGCACTCGAACTTTGAATTGACAACTTGCGGCCTTACATCAGTCTTCCTTCTAACTATTCCCTCAACGCAAAGCAATTTTCCGATATGCTCGCTCCTGATGTTGCTTATCATTATCTTCCTTGACTCAGGAATATTAGCAATCCTCGGCCTTATCCTTTTTTCATTCGGGAGGTCTATTTGCCTGCATGCTATTTCAATCGCCTTGAGCGACTCTTCCGGAGAATCAAGAAGCTCCTCTGCAAGCGCAGGGTCAAACTTAGAAAGCTCGGCGAAATCAACAGTGAAGAAGGCTTTTCCAGTGCTCACAGCCTCAAGCAGGCTTGCCTTGTAATGGTCCTCTATGAACTCCTGGAACTTCCTTATCTGCTCTTCAGCATTCACCCTTTCACCTGTTTATTTCTTTTTTGCGGAGTGCGCCCAATCCAATGTTCAGGGTGAGGGCAAATATCCACACCGCTAATTTATTGAGTTGCAATAAATCCTATTTCTTGACCTTCTTCAGGTTTTCAATGAGCTTGTCCAAAGCCTTGTGCACTTCAGCCTCGCTCTTTGTGCCTGTGCACACAATCTTGCCGTTGCTGAACAGCAAAAACGTGGCTTTTATCTCAGGGTCAATCAGCTTGTACACAAGCCCAGGGAACTGCTCTGGCTCGTATTCAGTGTTTCTCAATTTCATTGCCAGTGTGTTCAGGTTCAGGTCCATCCCGACTGTCCCTGAGGCAACGATGTTCTGAATCTTTATCTCTGGCTTTACTGTGACCTTGATTCCTATCTTCTCAAGGCTCTTTATTATCTTCCTTATCGACTCCTCAACCTTGTCCATTGACCTTGCGCCAGTGCATACAACCTTTCCGCTGCTGAATATGAGCGCAGATGTCTTTGGCTCCTTTATCCTTATAACCAGCCCAGGGAACTGCTCTGGGTTGTATTCTGTATTAGAGAGAGTCGAAGCCATCTTCTCCAATGGAATGTCATGGTGCAATGAAGTCGACACAACTATGTTTACAACCTTGATTTCACGCTTTCCCATCTTCTAAACCACCCCGCGAATATAGCTAAAAGGCTTTAAAAGCCCTATATAAAGGTTTAAAAAGCCCTTATTTATAAATACTTTCATCCCCAAACCCCTATTTTCA
>CAYJXD010000063.1:0-4963 GCA_964374085.1 uncultured Methanosarcinales archaeon
CCATAATTATTGCAGGGGAGCGCCTGCGTCCGCCAATAAATGCCTGAATACTCACGAAACTGATTTAAAGACTCTCCAGACAAAGCCTTAGAAATAAAAAAATGAAAAAGGAAAAAGCCCCTTTAGGCCTTTCCAAGGATCCTGAACATCTTTGTGCCGCACTTGGGGCATGTTCCCTTCATTGCCCTCATCTTGTTCTTCATAACAACTTCCTTAGGGTCCTTCATCTCCTGCTCTTTCTTGCACTTCATGCATCTTCCTGCAACCATCATTTCACCTCAATTCTGTCAATAAAATGAACGATTTTCAATCGCAATGTGTTTTTGGGCCATTTAATATATAAATGTTTTTGTTGGCGCCCAAATCAGGCTTTGCCTGATTGGGCCCAGTCAAGCAACAGCTTGACTTGGGCATGCAAACGTATTTATATCCTTATTTTAATGCCATCTGCATGGCAAGGCCGCATGGAAGCCCGATAAGGCAGAACATTGTTGAGATACTCAGCGTGATAAGGAAAGGCCACGGGTATGAGATTTTCAAGATTTACCGCGAAATCTACCCGAAAGCGACGATGCGCTCAATCTATTACCACCTGAAGAAAGGCGTTGCCACAGGCGAGTTCACGGTGGTGAAAATAGAGAAGTCAAAGGGAGACTACAGCTGGGGGGCAGAGGCAGAGAAAGTCATTTATGCTTTGGGGGCAAACGCAAAGGCAAAAGGCGACAACAGAGTGAAGGCTGTTGCGGAAAAAATAGTCAAATGACTGCTTTAAGCCCGGAAATGCCGCTAAGAATGAAATCAGGGCTCAAGCTTCTCAATGCATCTTCTGTGTTGTAGCCTGACAGGACTGCTGCAGTCCTGATTCCAGCGTGCTTGCCTGCCTCAATGTCATGAGTTGTGTCACCAACAAGGAGAGTGTGCTCCTTTACATAGCCAGTGATTGAAAGCACTTCATGGATGAAATCCTTCTTGTTGTATATTCCTGCTATGACCTTGTCAAAGTAAAGCTTTCCCGGGAAAAAAAGGTCCAGCTCGCGCTTGATGAAATCCTCTGGATGCGAAGTGAAGATGCACATTTTCACTCCTCTGGCCCTGAGATGGTCAAGCACTTCCATTGCCTCGGGAAAGACAGTTGGGAATCCTTTTTCCTCCCATTTAGGCCTGAACTTTGAGTCCCAATCCTCCTTGCTGATATTGAAGAACCTGTTTATCGAGGCCATGTAAGGCAGGCTATAGCTTGCAAGGAACTCTTCTCTCGAGACTCTCCTGACATCGTGCTCCTCAAAGATTTCCATGACTATCTCGTAAAGGACCCCAAAATCATCGCTTATGGTCCCGCTCCAGTCAAAGATGATGTTCCTTATCTCCATTTTAGAAGATGGCTTCAAAGGTCGCCTTAAGTATCGGGGTCATGAGCAGGAGGATGAAGAAAAGGAAGGCGATTGAAAGCTTTGCCCACACTTTCTGGCCTTTTTCATCGCCAAATACCTTGTTGAACGAGAGCAAGGCTATCCTGCCGCCGTCAATCGGGCCTATGGGAAGGAGGTTTGCGGTGCCAATGCCAAGGCCAAGCATTGCAAGCAGCTGGACCAAGCTGATAAGGAAAACATAAGCTGAGAATGCAAAGCTGCTTTCCTTCGCATACCTTTCCCTGATTCCCAAAACCCCCAAGTATGGCATTGACTCATTCTTAGGATGCTTTCCAACAACCAGTGAATGCTGGTTTTTTTCATTTCCTATTGTCAATGAATCGCCGGGCTTTATGCCCTCGATTACAGACACAAGGCCTTCAACCCCCCTTACTTCTTTTCCATTGAACGTGTCATAAACAGCGTCCTTCTGCAGGCCTGCGGCTGCAGCAGGGCTGCCCACTGCAATGCCAGAGAATGAAACGCCTTCAGGGCTGAACATTACAAGCCCTGGGAACAATGCAAAATTAAGGATGATGATTGCGATGGCGACAAGAAGGAAATTAAAGAACGGGCCTGCGGCAAATATTGAAAGCTGGGCAAGGCTCCCTTTTCTTTTCAAAGAGCTTTCATCAGGCTCAACAAATGCCCCAAAGAAAGGGCCAAGCACAAACGGACCTGTGCTCTTTATTTCAACCTTGTGAGCCTTCGCAACAACGCCGTGGCCAAATTCGTGGATGACTGCAACGATGAAGATTGCAATGATTCCCTCCAAGAACGGAAGCTGGAACTGGGTTCCAGGAATCTTGACGCCGGGAATTATCGGGGAAAACACAGCAGGCGAATCAGGAATGAAGAACAGGCTGTAAAGCCCGTAAAAAATAAAACCGACAACCAACGCCATCCCAAGGAAGCCCGCCACAATGCCAATGTAGCCAAGCGCCCTGATTGGCTTACCAAACTTCTTTCCAAGGCGCTCCATCAGCTTTATGCCGATTTTGGTCTTGTAAAGCGCAAACACCTTGATGTGAATCTCGAGCTTCTTCCTGTTGAGATAAATAATGAGATATAATGCTGCGTAGAAAAGGATAATCCACTTGTAGCTCAGAACTGACTCGGCAAAAGACATCTTGATTACTTCTTCCTGACCGGCCTGAGAGCCTTGTCTCCGCACTTCCTGCAGTTTATCCTGCCCTGCACAACTTTCAAGTTAGGGGCCCTTAGCCTGGACTTGCATCTCCTGCAGACAAACATGTTCCTTAAGTACCTTGCCTCAGCCTCTGGGAATTTTACCATGCTACTCAGCACCCTTGCTCTGCTTCATGACCTTGTGGTCCATGACTTTCCAGTAAAGCACTGTTGCGCCCGGGGCGACATCGTCCTTAAGCTCATCAGGGACCTGCAAGTCAAACGTCTCATAGCTCTCAAGGTCCATTATGTTTGCCATGTTCCCATTCAATGAAAGCACCTGCGCATTCTTCTTCTCAATCATAGGGACATCAACATTGTCGTGCGCCGGAAGAACAATAACCCGCTTCCTTTCGTCAACAATACCCACTCCTTCAATCCTCATCTTGGCGTGGCCATGCTTGCCAGGCCTTGATGTCTGGATGCTGGATACCTTGCACGGCGAGCCGTCAATCACAAGGTATGAGCCCTCTTTAAGCGAGTTTGCACCAACAGTCTTTGTCGTCATTTACTCTGGGAAGAACCGGGTTAATATTTAAAGTTTTGGTTTCTAATTATCGAGCTGATTTTCCTTTCCATCACTTCCCTTCCCTGGTAAAGCGACTCAAGCTTCCTGAACGCTGAGCTGTGATGAATTGTCCTTCTTCCCTTCCCTGAGAACTTCAGCTTCTTGTGCAGCAACTCGTGATAAACTAAGTAGTCAACGATGTCATCATGGCACCTGAAAACATCGCTGACGCTTAATGTGTCAGAGTGGTGGTCATAGCTTGCAAGGCGCCTGGTTGAGCTGTGCCACGAGAAATTAGGGGGCTCAAGGATGCCGTCAAAATACTTTTCGTTAATCCTATTGAATGCCTTTTCCAGGTAATCGTCTGACTTTGTCCTGGGAGTGCTTCTCTGGAGATTCCTTATGAAGTTATGGTATAAGTCAATGCTTGTCGATGAGAAGCTTTTTTTCAAAACCCTTGAAGCCAGGGACTGCAGCAAGCCAAGGATGATTTCATCGCTCACTGTTTTCCATTCCCTGCTGAGGCTGAATTCAAGCTCATTGCCCCTCTTCCTTACATTTGCATTGTATGCGCTGAACTTGCCTGAATAGCTTATGGCTGCTTTGCAGTTGAAATCCCTTGAGATGGAATCCGCTAATTGGTTCATTGCCCTACATCATACCTCAAAATTGCTGCAATCATGCCGAAATCCCTCAGTTGCGCCCCTTCCCTTGTCTCTGTTGAGATTATTTCCACTTTTGAGCTGAACTTAGCTGCCTCCTGCTCAAACTGCTCAATGATTTCGCCTGCAAGGTCTTCTGACAAAAGGACAGTGTCAACAACTCCAGCGCTCAACTGCTTCATCACTTCTGCCTGGCCGTAGCTGACCATGCCCTGCTTTGTCGAGAGGAGCTCGAAGAACTTTGTCATTATCTTTTTCTCGCTGACTAATTCCTCCTCTGCCAAGACATCCTGGCACTTGTCAACAAGCTCGTGAAGGCCGAACTCATCAGTGTATGACAGGTCCTTTATTGCAAGGACCTTGTTCTTCAGCTCAGTAGGGATAAAGCTGCCTTCCACAAAGTCATATTTTGTCGGGCCAGGGCCTCCTACCAGCAAACCCTTAAGGTCAGGCTTGCCAAAGAACTCGTCCTTGATGTGCTCGCCAAGCCTCGTGTAAAATTCCTTTGCAGCGCCCTCTCTAAGGCGCTCGAATCTCTGGGAGCTCTGTCCTCCCGCCTTCGACTTTCCTGGAACATTTGAAGTGTACTTTGCCAATGGAGTTATTGCCTTGCCCTTCAGCACAGCGACAACACCCTCTCTCCTGTCCATCACCACTAACCCGTACATTTCCTTTGTTTCCATCATGTCGTTGAGAAGGTCAAGCTGGAAAGTCTTGTCGCAGCGATAAATTCTTGTCTGCAGCGGGATTGGCGGCTCAAGGCTCCACACCCTCAAATCAATCTGGCCCTGCTTTGCAACATTCCCCGAGAAAACAGCCAAGCCATTTGGAGGGGTCTGCTTGAACAGCCTCAAGTGCTGTATCATCCTTTCAAGCGCAGAGATTACATTCTTCTTTGTCGATGCTGACTTGATGTTAGCTGCAGTTCCCTGCTCCTGCTGCAGGTGCTGGATGATTTTGTTAAGGTCATATCCCTGCGGAACATAGACAGTAATCAACTCTGTATGCATAGCCCTCTGGCTACCCAAATCAGCAAGGAATTTCTTCAATTCGTACTTTTGCTTTGCCGTGAGTGCCATGTCGAAAAGTTAATAAGGACTGTTTATAAAATTACTGTTATGATGAGCCCATACAAATATTATGGAAAAGGGCCTTTCGGAAAGATAGCTACAATGAACGGGGTTGATTTCTATGCC
>CAYJXD010000064.1:0-4799 GCA_964374085.1 uncultured Methanosarcinales archaeon
AAGAAAACTATTTATAATCTGTCCTCATAGTCTCCAGTATGCCCGAACTGAAAATCGGCCTTGAAATACACGGCTACCTTAATGTTCCAAGTAAGAGAAAGCTTTTCTGCGACTGCAGGATTGACCCTGAAGCTGCTCCAAACACAAGCATATGCCCTGTATGCACTGCCCAGCCCGGAAGCAAGCCAATGCTCCCCAATAAGGAGGCTCTTGACAAGATAATAGCCATTTCACAGATGCTTGGCTGCGAATTGAATAGGAGATTATTGTTCCAGAGGAAGCATTACACATGGCCAGACCTTCCTGCCGGATACCAGAGGACTATTTCAGGCAGCTTCTCTTTTCCTGTCGGAATCAATGGAAGCTTCCTTGGGATTGGAATTGCAGATGTCCACTTGGAGGAAGACCCTGCAAGATGGGACCCTGAGACAGGGTTTGTTGACTATAACCGCTCTGGGCTTCCATTGGTTGAGATAGTCACAAGTCCAGACTTCACTTCCCCAGACCAGGTTAGGCAGTGGCTCAAGAGGCTGATAACAACGCTCTCATACATAAAGGCAATTGACCCGAATGCAGGCATAAAGAGCGATGTCAATGTCTCTGTATCGCCCGAGTTCCTAAGAGTCGAGGTTAAAAACGTGAATTCTTTCAAGAGCATTGTCGCCTCGATAAATTACGAGGCAAAGAGGCAGGAGAAGCTCGTAAGCTCTGGAAAAAAGGTTTCAATGGAGACAAGGGCGTGGATCGAGTCCAGTCAGGAAACTGTTTTCATGCGAAAGAAAGAGGCTGCAATGGACTACATGTTCATCCCAGAGCCTGACCTTGTGGCGATTGAAGTGAAAAAAGAATACTCTGACAGGATTGAACAGGGCCTTCCTGAAAAGCCTCACAAGAAAATGGAGAGGTATGTCAAGCTGAAAGTGGACAGTGATGATGCTGAAATACTCTCGTCAGAAATTATGCTTGCAGAGCTTTTTGAGAAAGTCGCAAAGGAAATCAATCCTGTTCTTGCAGCAAGGTGGCTGAGAAGGGAGCTCCTGAGGGTTTTGAACTACAGCAAGAAGGAGATTGAGGAGCTGGAAATGGATGAAAGGCATATAATACAGCTGCTCAAGCTAATTGAGTCAAAGAGAATCTCGGATGAGATTGCCCGGAGAATCCTGGAAAAGCTTGCGGAAAAGCCTTTCGACGTGAACGAGTATGTGAAAAAAGAGGGGCTGATGCTCCTGGGTGATGAGTCAGAGCTGGACAGGCTCTGCCATACTGCCATAATAGCAAACCCAAAAGCCATTAGTGACTACAGGAAAGGCGAGGAAAAAGCCCTGAACTTCCTTGTCGGGCAGGTTGTTGCAAAGACAAAGGGAAGGGCTGATGCTCGCGTTGTCAAGGAAATGATTCTGAAAAAACTGGCGTAATCCTTCCGGATTTTCCGCGATATTTCCGGAAAACACGCTTCATTTCGGAATTATCGCGGTGTGCACGGAAAATCCTCTGCTTCCATCGTGATTCTTCCGGAATTTCCTTGTGAACTGCTATTAACTTCTTTGCCTTTCTGCAATGCATGTATTTCAGAAAAAAAAGCAAAGCAGCTGAGAGGAAAAGCAAGGCACTGTTTGCCCGGAAAGTTAAGTCTTCAAAATCCCTGGAGCTGCTTGTGGGGTTTGAGCCGTGCAATCTTGGAAAGGTGTCAAGGCAAGTTGAATCTATCGGCCCGGTAAAGCGCGTGTATGAATTCATCCCATACATCAGCTTTGAGTGTCCTTCAATTGAGGCAAGGAGAATAATGGCCTCTTCATCAGCAGGCTATTCCTATCTGAGAAACTTGTTCAGGACAATAGACGCTGCTTCTGATTTCACGATTCCAAAACCAGTCAGGGCTAAGCGCATAGCCTCTGGAAATTGGAACCTTGAGAACATTGGGGCTTACGAGGCATGGAATGCTTCAATGGGAGAAGGAATCACAATCGCGGTTATAGACACAGGAATTGAATACAGCCATCCAGAGCTTAGGGACAGGTTTGGGAGCAACAAGGGCTATGACTTTGTTGAAAACAGCACGAATCCGATAGACAGGCATGGCCATGGCACCCATGTCGCGGGCATTTGCTCAAGCATCAACTACGGAGTTGCGCCAAAATCAAGTCTTTTTGCTGTCCGTGTTTTGGATGAAAACGGCTCTGGAAAGGAAAGCGATGTTATAGCTGGCATCGAATGGGCCATAAGGAACAATATTCAAATTGCCAACATGAGCCTGGGCAGCCCTGCTGCCTCGGCTGCATTCCAGGACATATGCTATGTTGCTGCCCAGAATGGCCTTGTGGTTGTGGCTGCCGCAGGAAACAATGGAGGCGAGTATGCAAGCTACCCTGCTGCCTTTGGCGAGCCTGTCATTGCAGTTGCAGCAGTTGACCAGCAAAACAGGAGGGCTGATTTCAGCAACATCTTCATGACCAATGATGTTTCTGCACCAGGAGTCCAGGTAACTTCAGCATATCTCAACGGTTCATATGCAACTTTCAGCGGCACATCAATGGCTTCCCCCCACGTGGCTGGGGCAGCTGCATTGGCAATGGCAGTGTCATCAGAGAATGTTTATTCATTGATAGAGCGGACAGCAATAAGCTTAGGAAGCAGGGAAGAGTTTGGGGCAGGCCTGGTAAGGGCAGACAGGATGGTGCAGGGAGGCAGCAGCCTGTTCCAAATGATAAAGCAGCTTGTGTGGTGATCAGATGAGGATTGAAGTAGACCAAAGCGGGAAAATAGAGCAGCTAAACCTTGACACTGTGATTGCTTTTAGCAATGAAAGCAGGTATTCAATATTTATTCCCAGAAAAATAAAGCGTCTCGTATTTGAAAATTGCCGGATGCCAAATTTTACATACAGATTATTTTGCATAGGAATATACTATTGTATCTCTGGTCACTTGGGAAGATTATCGATAATAAGGATCGATGACGAATACTGTGGGAAGGGGCACTTGGTAAAAACCTTTCTCCTACAGATCATAAGAAAAGGGTTTCCGGACTTTAAAGGGATGATCCTTTTCAGCCAGATTGGAAAGAAGTCTAACGCTCATTTGGTTGCTATTTGTGTCTTCAGAAGAGAGAGAATGCCAGACAGGATACTGACGGAAAATGACATCAAAAAATATTTATAAAATCAGGGGCGGGCTTTTGCCCGCTAATCGCTCCATAACAGCTGCCTTTTACGGTCAGAGTTGGAGGGAGCGCACCCTTCATATGTTGAGAAGAGTGTTTTGTATATATTTAAATCTATCGTTGTGAGGGAAAAATGGAAATGAACGAGTATTTTGTTTCAGTCGGAATCAGCCCTGATATGGGCGCTGAGATGGATACGCTTGATGCCTTGCTTGTTGGAATCGGCGCAGAGGTGTTAAGGAAGCACGAGTTCATTGGAAGGTTTTATGCAAGGCTCTCCGATGAGATGGCCTCGAGTTTGGTGGAAAAAGGCTACATCATAGAAAAGCCAAACGACACTTTCACAATTTAATATCAAGCGCCTTGGCAACTGACTCTATGACCCTGCTTTCAAAGTCAGCTGACCTTTCGCCCTCGTCCTTTTCCATGCTTAAGCTGTGGATTAGTGTTTTTGCAAGCTCTATCTCTTTTTCGCTTCCCGAGCCTTTGATGTTCTCCTTTATGATTGCATCCTCAACATCCTCTGCAGTTGCAGAGCTTGTTTTCACTTCCTCAAAGAACTCGCTTGTAAGCGCATATGTGTTTTTCAGGACGCATTGCGCCCCTTTTGCATAGAAAGCATTGAAAGCCTCCTTGAAGTTTATGTCAGTTGTCTTCCCTTCCTTTATTGTGCCAAAAAGCCTTATTCCGGCAATTGTGTTGACAAACTCGCGGTTCCTTGAATGGCTTGCCAGCTCATTTTCCACTTCCCTTGGAGTTTTTCCGTTGCAGTCTATTATTATTGAGGCAAAGTTATGCACTGGCACAGGGATATAATTCAGCTTTACCTTTCCGTTGGCTTCAACAATGTAAAACCCGCCATTGCCAAGCTTTTCAAGCTCGTCAAAATTGTTCGGGAACAATGGACCTGGGAAGGCTATCAGCCCATATCCAGGCTCGTCCTTGCTGAAGACATGGTGGATGTGGCCGGCAGCGTAATAGTCAAACCCTTTTGGAAAGTTTGCCAGAGGAATGGCTTCCATCTGCTCTAGGTGCTTTGGCTTGTACTCCTCTATCCCTGAGTGCAGCATGAATATCTTGAACCCTCCTTCTTTCTCCAGCTCTTCATTGTCAAGCTTTGAATACTTCAGCTTCTCAAGCCCGCCTTTTTTCCCAAGCAGGCCTGTTATCTTTGCCCCTGTTTTCCCATCAACAGTGAATTTCAATCTTATAACATCGCCCTCTTCTTCAGGGCTTGAAACATTGACAAGCAATCCTGCCCTTTCCAGCACGTCAAGCATTGTCTTTCCTGTCGGGCTGTAGTCATGGCTGCCAGCTATTATATAGACAGGGATTCCCTTGTCTTTCATTTCCTTGAGCTTGGTTGTAGCCTCCTTTAATTTGTCGACTGCCGGCAGTGAAGTGTCAAACAAGTCCCCTGAAATTAGTATGAAGTCAACTTTCTCCTCAACGCATATGTCCATTGCCCTTGAGAACGCTATGATGCTGGCATCAGAAAGCCTTGCAGTCCTCTGCCAGGAGCCGATGTGGCAGTCAGACATATGGGCGAATTTCATGAAGCTAGGAATGCCTTCAATATTATAAAGATTGTCAAGCTTCGATGGGGTAATAAGCATAATCAAAGAAGTTTTTCTATTCAG
>CAYJXD010000065.1:0-4704 GCA_964374085.1 uncultured Methanosarcinales archaeon
TGCTGGAAAAATATTTAACTTGCGCTGCAAACATTTATGGAATGCCAATGCCAAAGTCAGATTCAGAATGGGAAAAGAAGCTAACCCCCGAGCAGTACAAAATCCTGAGGGAGAAAAGCACAGAGATGCCTTTCACAGGCGAACTTCTTCATAATAAGAAAAGTGGAATGTATCAGTGCGCTGGTTGTAATGCGAGGCTTTTCAAAAGCGATGCAAAGTTTGACTCTGGCACTGGATGGCCGAGCTTTTCTGATGCCATTCCCGGGGCAGTTGAGCTAATTCCTGACAAAAGCCACGGCATGGAAAGGACAGAGGCTGTCTGTGCAGAATGCAAGGGGCATTTGGGCCATGTCTTTGATGACGGGCCAAAACCCTCGGGAAAAAGATACTGCATCAATTCAGCAGGATTATGCTTTGAGAAGCGTTAACAGACGTAAGCCTTGTTTAAGTTTTATAAATTCTTGAGAAATGCATTATGGAATGAGAATCATTATGCTGCTTCCAGAAGTGCTGCAAGCCCGTTCTTGTTCCACGGCCTCCTGACATACTCACCGAGCATCCTGAAGCTGTTGTAGTGGCCTGCAAGCTTTATTCCTTCCTTTGTCATGGCCTCAAGGGCTTGAGGATTTCTTTGCAGAGGAAGGACTTCATGCTCAAGCAGCCAATAGATTGCGTCCCTGTCCACTTCCCATAAGTTTGCAGTATTGTCAGGCGCGATTGCAACACCATTCTGCCCATTATATGCCTCTGCCCACCAGCCATCAAGGGTGCTGATGTTTTTTCCGCCGTTAAAATTCACCTTCATTCCTGATGTTCCTGAAGCTTCCCTCCCCCTTTCAGGGGTGTTGAGCCACCATGTGCAGGCTGCTGTCAGAAGCGCAGCAAGCTTCATGTCATAGTTTTCCAGGAAATAAGTAGGAACTCCGTTCTGCATCAATCTTTGGGCCTTATGGTAGATGTCATTGAGTATTTCTTTTCCTTGGTGGTCTGCTGGATGAGCCTTTCCTGCAATTATTATTTGCGCCTGGTCTTTTGCTATTGCGGCAAGCCTGTCAACATCTGAAAAGAGGATGTTTCCCCTTTTGTACCCGGCAAACCTTCTTGCAGATCCCAGAATCGGGATATTGGGGTCAAGCTCATGCCCATAATTTTCTTTTACATAGTCGCATAGTTCTTTCACTGCTGCTCTCTTGGCCTCCTGGAATTCTGCGAAAGGAATTGCATCTGCATTGTATGCGAGCAATTCTGGATGCAGCCTCCAGTCTCCAACATGATTGTCATAAACTCGCCCTATATGCGGACTGGTCCATGTTTCAGGGTGCACCCCGTTTGTTATGCCAAAAACATTTCTGCCTGAAAAAATATCCATTGTATTGGAGACGTCAGCATGTTTCCTTGAAACGGCATTCACCCCTCTTGCCAGCCTTGTTGCGAGGTGTGCCATGCTTAGCCTTCCGTAAAATTCCCCATATTGCCTGAGGTCTTCCCATGCCTCTGCGCCAAGCACCCTCTTTACTTTGTCTTCAGGTATCATGTCAAATCCTGCTTCCACAGGAGTGTGTGTTGTGAACCATGTCCTGTCAATCGCTGCCTCAAGACCGCTTTCCCTAGAAAGTGCGTATGGAAGGAGCGCTCCATGGCAGTCATTGAGGCTGTATGTTTCGGTGCTCTCAGCATATCCGAGTGCCTTGAGCATCTTGAAACCCCCTTCACCCAAAACCACTTCCTGGCACAGCCTGTAATATTCAGCGTCGTTTCCGCCAGAGTCATAAAGCCTTGCAGTCAGCCCCCTATCCCACGGGGTATTCCCTTCAATATTTGTTGTGAGAAGCGGCAATGGGACTTGCCCTCTTTTGCCTTTGACATCATATTGCCACGCTCCAACTTTCACTGTCCTTTCATTTATGTTTATTTCAACTACTTGAGAAAGCCTTTTGAGCCCTGCTTCTTCTGGATTCCAGTAAACAGGGTCCTCGTGCTGCCACCCGTTTTCAATTCTTTGCTTCAGGTATCCATAATCATAAAGAATTCCAAGCCCTACAACAGGAAGCCCAAGGTCAGCTGCAGTCTTAAGAAAGTCGCCGTCAAGCCCGCCCATGCCTCCGCTGTAGATGGGTATTTTTTTGTAATCCGGCGAATGCGGCCTTTCCACTCCAAATTCGGCAGCAACAAAGGCTACCTGCACTTTCCCTTCATCCAACTCACAAACACCCTTTAGAACTACAGCCACTTATCGAGCAGGTTAAATATAAACTTTGTGTTTATGATATTTAGAAAGCCTAATCCGTGTCCTTTTCCCTGTTGATGCTTCTCTTCCAGCACTCCTCGCAATACGCGAAGCCGGGCTTGATTATCTTGTATAGCTTGCAGAGCCTGCACCTAGTCCTGTACTTCACAGCCATATGCACTGATTACCCGGCCATATTTAAGTAGTTTTGCTTTTTCAGCACGGAAAAATGCCCCCGCAAAATCAGGCTCCTTACCAAAAGGTATTTATATACTAAGCACGTATTAAGGAGTAACAGAGGTATCTTCACAATGGCAGGAGCAACAGGGCTGGATGACTTCGCATTTGAAGGCTATCCGGTCTCAGATGTCAAGTCCCGTTACGGGCTAAAGCCCTACAGGCTTGAAGAATATGAAGAAAAGAGCTTTGACGAAGTCAAGGCTATGCTTGCCAAGGCCCGCGGATACAAGGACCGGGACACTATAGAGCAGCACCTTTACTATCTTGAATCATTTTCCAAGAAGCTTAACATGATTCTTTCATCAGAGGAAAGGGAAGGCATTATGAACCTGGAAGTCAGGCAGACGCTTTCTGAAGTAAGGCAGTGCTGCCTGCAGCTGACAAAGAAGCTTGAGACTGTGCCTGCTTATTAAGCATTAAGGAAAAACAGGGTTTGTCCGGAATCTCAATTTGCCTTAAAATTAGCGGTGAGGCTGCTGCTCCACTCATAATTATCACAGAGGAGCGCCTGCGTCCGCCATCACTAACAAAGAACACTCTTAACGACTCTCGGGACAGAGCCGGAAAAACAGAAAATTTTATATATAAGAACTATGAGAATCCTGTAAGCTTAATTTACCTAAAATAGGGGGTGAAGAAAAAGATGGCAAAAGACGGTTTATCCAAGATTGGCAGCTGGGCTTTCATTCTTGGAGTGTTGATTGCAGTTGTGGCTGGATTGATCCAGTCTGTTGCAGACAATCCAACAATCGTTTCCCTGTTGATAGTGCTGGGATTGATTGTGGGATTCCTGAACGTGACCGGAAGGGAGACAACTCCATTCCTGCTGGCAACTGTGAGCCTGGTCGTCGTGACTTGGATGGTGAAAGACGTCTTCGGCGCAGTATCGATTGTCGGGCCATACTTAGCGGGCATTATGAAGTCAATCATGACTTTTGTGGTTCCGTCAACGATAATCGTGTCAATGAAGGCTGTCTACGCGCTTGCGTCAGACGAGTAAGCGCTCAGTTTTCTTTTTTTATTTTTAGATTTTTCACGCTTTGCCTGTGTTAGCTGTCTTTGGGCTCTGTCCGGAGAGTCCTTTTGCCTTTGTCATGGCGCCCTTACCTTAGGTAAGGGTTATTTCTTCTCTCCCCCTGGTAAGAGGGAGAGAAGAAACCCAATTCAGCGGAGCTGAGTTGGGCACAGTCAAGCTATGCTTGACTTGTGTAAGTTCAGTTTACTGAACCGCCATGACTTGGGGTAGCAGTTCCAAAAGAGATTCCGGACAGTGCCCTGTCTTTGGCAAACTTTATATATGGTCTTTGCAATTCTTTTTTTGTTGGGCTCGTGGCCTAGTGGTTATGGCATCACCTTGACGTGGTGAGGGTCCCCAGAAAATCTTGCTTTCAAGGTTTGGGGAATTCGAATCTGGGCGGGCCCATTTTTTAAAAATAAGCGCTTTATCTATGCTGCTTCGTTCCTTACTGGAAGCTCCTTTTCAGGCTCAAGGATTGTTGAATTTGCCTGTGTTGAGTTGAAGCCATTGTAGCATTCTGCCCTCATCATGTCTATCTTGATTTTATTGCATAATGACGAGTTTCCGGTGTCGAATGCTATCCGCGTGAAGCAATACCCTTGAAGGGTCGTGCTTTCAAGCTCCAGGCAGCCTGTCTGGTTGTGGGTGTTGGCTGCAATCAGGTAAATGCAGCTCTCCCTTGGCTTCGCGTCAAGGACTTCCTGGCACAGGCCAATGTCCATCTTTTTTATTGATATGACTGAAAAGCACTCATCTCTCTGCTCACGGGGCAGCTGCCTGCAGGATTCTGACTGGTTTGTCTCCTGCGCTATCTCCTTTATGCAGGCATTCTTCCAGTCCTTGTCATCAGTTTCCTGGCACAGGGCCATGTCTTTCCTGTTCACGCTTATCTGTGAGTGGCAGTATGCAACAGATTTTGGAAGGCTTGCCTTTGTGCACAGCAGAAGGTCGTCAGTGTTTATGCCTATCTGGGCTATGCACGAGCTCTTCAAAGAACCAGAAGAAATCTTTTCGCAGGCAGCCAGGGATGTTTGGCTTATTGCAGCCTCATAATTGCAATTGTCATTCTCTGCCTGCCTTCCCATTGAGCAGCCTGAATTGCCAGTTGGCTGGCAGCCTGCAAGTATCGCGATCGCCAGAGCCAATATCAGGGCCAGTATCAAAGCAATTCTCATAGGAACTGGTTTGGATGGGTCTTTCTTAAATTTAACGCTTTCAG
>CAYJXD010000066.1:0-4458 GCA_964374085.1 uncultured Methanosarcinales archaeon
ACCCAAAAATATTTATAGTTGCCCTAACTACTCGGGTTCACGTCATAAGCCAAATGGGTCCTTTCAGAGCAGGGGCATCTGCCCGGCAATGAGCGGAAGACACTCTTGGCTAGGCCAGCCCGTCACGAGAGTACCCGTAGGAGCTCACGGTCACAACCAAGCTATGAGCCCGGGGGTTAGTGTCACGGGCGACAAACCTTTTACCAAAAAAGGCAATATCAAGGCAATAGGACAATCACATTCACTAATATATCATGTTCAAAGGCAGGCTGACAGTAAAATAAGGCTACTGCTGAAAACTTGTTCTATTGCCATTAGCATAGGTGATTCATAATGGGAAAGATAAGCCCGGTATCGGCAAAATACATAATCCACACAACCATAAGCATTGAAGGGGTTGTTGACAGGCCAGACGTGATTGGGGCGATTTTCGGCCAGACCGAAGGGTTGCTCGGCTCAGACCTTGAGCTCAGGGAGCTCCAGAGGAGCGGAAGGATAGGAAGGATAGAGGTTAACACAGAGACAAGGAATGGAAAGACTTCTGGAAGCATCATTGTCCCTTCTTCACTGGACAAGGCAGAGACTTCAATAATAGGCGCTGCGCTTGAAATCATCCAGAGGATAGGGCCATGCAATGCCCGAATCAAAGTAGAGAAAGTAGAGGATGTGAGGATAACCAAGAGAGCCTTTGTCGTTGAAAGGGCAAAGGAACTTTTAAAGAACCTGATGGATGACATGATGCCAGACTCGCAGGAGCTTGCTGACGAAGTCATGTATTCAGTCAGGGTAATGGAGATAAGGGAGTATGGGAATGACAGGCTGCCTGCAGGGCCCAACATTGACGATTCCGATGAAGTGATTGTTGTTGAGGGAAGGGCAGATGTCCTGAACTTATTGAAGCACGGGTTCAAGAACTCAATAGCAATGAACGGCACATCAGTGCCCCAAACAATCATAGACCTCTCAAGGAAAAAGGTAATGACTGTGTTTGTCGACGGCGACAGAGGAGGGGACCTTATAATCAAGGAAATGCTTGACGTGTCAGAAGTGGATTACATAACCAAGGCGCCTGACGGAAAGGAAGTTGAGGAAATAACAAAGAAGGAAATCCACAAGGCGCTGAGGAGCAGGATTTCTTCGGAGCAGGCAAAGTTTGAGTTCACAGGCAGGCCTGAGATTGAAAGAAGGCAGGAAAGGCCTGTTTATGAGAGGCCAAGATATGAACAAAGGGAGCCAAGGGAAATGAGGCCAGTGGCAAGACCGGAATTGAGCACAAGAGAACAACGGCCCGAAAGGGAGGATAGAAAGCCTGTCATGCCTGTTCCAAGGCAGAGAAGCCCGATAAGCCCAGACGAGAAGAAGGCCTTCAGGACAATGTCAGAAGACCTGATAGGAACAAGGGGGGCATACATACTGGATGAGAAGCTCAACATCCTCGGAAAGGTGCCAATGACAGAACTGCAGGTTACTATGACAGAGCTCAACTCCTGCTATGCAATTGTCTTTGACGGCTCAATTGACCGCGACCTGGTCAAGGCGGCAGAGAAGGCGAATGTCCAGTATCTCGTGGCAATGGACGCCAAGCAGAGGCCTGAGACAAGGATAAACCTGCTGACAATTGCCGAGCTTTAGACAACAGAAAATTATTTATACTACTGTCTGCAAAACGGAGTTATGAATTTTAAAGGGCTCATAATTCCTTTTTTGATGCTTCTTTCGGCTGCATCTGCTCTTGCGGCTGAAGGGGATGCCGCAGCTGCTGGCGTTGGCATTGCATTGATTCTTATTTTTCTGGTTGTTGGAGTTGCAGCACTTGCATTCTGGGTGTGGATGCTTGTGGATGTCATCAAGCGAGACATGAACAACAAGGTCTTGTGGATTTTGCTAATGGTTTTTCTTGGCGTAATCGGGTCAATAGTGTATTATTTTGTGGTAAAGAGAAAAGGATAGGCAATTAATTTTCCAGTTCTTCTTTCATAAGCTTTAAATAAGCTCATTCTGTGAATTGAGGAATGCAAAGAGGGAAAAGGGCTGCTTCCCAGATAGACTGGATAATGAGCCTGGCGATATTCGTGCTGTACCTTGCCTGGTTCTTTGCCTATGTGCAGCCATTCACAATCCCCCCTGAGAAATTGGGCTCCATCCTTACCCAGCTTTCAGGCAAACTCGACTCTAACATTACCTGGACAATGGAAGTTGTGCCGATAATAATGTATTCAAACATAAGCGGCACAGACGAGCCTGTGATTGCAGACTTCCCATACCACTGGAACGAGACCAGCTTTTCCTTTACAACAAACAACACATTCTTCCTTGACGGAGACAAATTATTCTTCTTCCTGAACATGACAGAGGGCAAGACTGTCCACAGGATAGCGCATTCCACTGAAAACTATTCCCAGAGGACTGGAATCCAGAGAGACCTTATAGCGGCAAGCGACTTTGCATCGATTGGAAGCGAAAAGATGAGGGCAAACTTCAAAGATTCAGTTTTGACAGAAGTCATTTTCGAGGAGAAAAGCCTCATACAGAAATTCAACGCAACAATCAATGATGTCCAGCTAATCACAGAGAACAAAACTTTTACCTTGTCAAATTCAGTGGCAAAATACGCGATACAGGCTCCATTGCTGAACCACTCTGCCTACATCTTTGCAGACAACCCGAGGATTTACACGATAGTGAAGCTGAACAAGAACCAGGAGACAAAGCAGAATTTCTCGATTCAAGCCATTATGGGAAACAGCACAAAATACTTCTCTGACACAAGCAGAGGGGAGATAAACTACAACAACACCTGCCTTGACTTTTTGTCAAACTACATGGACTTTTATGACGAGGCAAGGGGGATAACCTTCATCTTCTCTGAAAGGGCAAACATGAGCCTCTGCACAGAGAACTCGACGCTGAAATTTGTGGCTTATTATGCGCTGCTGAATGACACAAGGTATGACATTATAGCCCACCAGGGAGCATACAACAACACACTGAAATACAGGAACCCATACAAGGCAAGGTTTGGAATGCCAGAGCTCCAGACAGGGGTGTCGTACAGGCAGCTGACCACGCTGAACGCCACAGGATATTCAACACTGAAAAGAAGCTGGAATATTCCTCCAATAAGGGAGTTTTCATTCAGCATAGCGAATTCAAACAACACAGATATTTTCATTTATGAGCCTGTTCCGCCAAAAGGGCTTACAAACGTGTTTGCCAAGGAGAGGAGGGCAAGCCTGCTTGATCAGTACGGGAACTACCAGAGCATATTCATAAGGGTGAATGGATGGTGAACAGGAAAGGCTTTGTCAGGACACTGGAAGCGGTGATAGCGATAGCCCTGACCTTTACCCTGCTGACAGTCGCAATACCATCCTACACTGCAAACAAGAAGGAGTTCAGGAACGAGGACGTGCTCCAAAGGCTTTCAAGAGACCATCTATTCAGGGGCTGCGTTCTTAATGAGAATGTGACGTGCATAAACCAGACCCTTGCAAAGGACCTTGAGCTTTACAATGTGAGGATAAACATCTCAAAGAGCGTGTCGCACAGGGAAGCAGGCCTGCCAAAGGTCCGGACCTTCACAGAGTCATTATTTATATCGGGCAACGGGACTTCATACGAGCCAAGGATACTCAGGATATACTACTGGGAGAAAAAATAAAAAGAGGAGAGCAAAAAGGAGGTAATATGAGGATTACAATAGACACAGAGAAGGATTCTAAGGAAGACATAAGGGAGACGATAAAGATTCTCCAGAAAATAGTTGGAGAGCGAGAAGTGGAGGAGCCAAAGCCTGCCATGGCAAAGCCGGCGAATGTAAAGCTCACTTCCATCCCAATCGATGAAGAAGAGGAGGACAAGAAAGCAGAAGAGCTGCTGAGCATCCTGTCAAAGCCAAAACAGGCACAAAAGAAAGAGAAGGAAGAGCTTGTCGGAGTGCCAGAGTCAGTGAAGGAAGCGTATGACATCGCAGAGGACCTGGAGACATACTGATGAAGAGATACGAGTTCCTTGAGCACACTGCAGACGCAAAGTTCAAGGCTTACGGCAAAAGCCTTGAGGAAGCGTTCGGGAATGCGGCAATCGCACTGGCAAACATAGTTTTTGAGACTGATAAAATAGAGCTTAAGGTTAACAAGGCAATTGAAGCGAAAGGAGATGATTTGAAGGAGCTGCTTCTTAACTTCCTGAACGAATTTGTTTACCTGCTGGACGCAGAGGGCTTTATTCTGGGGAAAATTGTAAGCCTAACAATAAATAAAACGCCAGACGGATACAGGCTTGCAGCCATAGCCAAGGGGGACAAACATTCAGCCAAATATGAATCGCTTGGCGACGTCAAGGCAGTGACTTATGCCGAGATGGAGATAAAGCAGGAGAAAGACAAGTGCTGGGTGCAGGTTGTTGTGGATATATGATTTTGGTGAGACACGACAAAACTTTTATTTTTGGATTAAT
>CAYJXD010000067.1:0-3720 GCA_964374085.1 uncultured Methanosarcinales archaeon
GCCTTGAAAATTATTTTACTACTACTGGCGGTCATTTCCTTTATTTTCTGTGCAAACTCAACTATTGTAAGCTCCTCAGGGTTTCCGATGTTGACAGGGTCATTTATATTGGATAGCATCAGCCTGTAGATGCACTCAACCATGTCTGTTATGTAGCAGAAGCTCCTTGTTTGTTTCCCGTCTCCAAACACAGTTATCGGCTGGTTTTTCATTGCCTGGGAAATGAAATTAGGAACAGCCCTGCCGTCATCAAGCCTCATAAACGGACCAAAAGTGTTGAATATCCTGACTATCTTTGTGTCAAGCTTATGGACTCTGTGATAAGCCATTACCATAGCCTCTGCAAACCTTTTGGCCTCGTCATAAACTCCCCTTGGACCAATCGGATTGACATTGCCCCAGTAAGTTTCTGGCTGGGGATGGACTAACGGGTCACCATAAACCTCGCTTGTGGATGCAAGCATGAAAACCGCTTTCTTGTCCTTTGCCAAGCCCAATGCGTTGTGCGTCCCAAGGCTTCCCACTTTCAAAGTCTGTATCGGGAACCTTGCGTAATCCACCGGACTGGCTGGAGAGGCAAAGTGAAGAACATAGTCAACCTTTCCTTTGTAATCAATGTATTCAGCCACGTCATGGTTGATGAACTCAAAATTAGCGTTGTTCCTGAACTCCTCAATATTCCTTTCCGAGCCGGTTATCATGTTGTCAATGCAGACAACCTTAAATCCCTTTTCCAGAAGGAACTTGCAAAGATGCCTTCCTATGAATCCTGCCCCGCCTGTGACAACGACTGTTTTCATTTTCTCAAGTGACTGTCTGCCTCCCTCAGGTGCTCATAGCTGCCAATGTCAAACCATTTCTCTGTGAATATGTAGCCGTAAACATGCTTTTTTGATGAAAGGTATTTAATAAAGTCCCCGAGGTTGTCAGGCTTCCTTCTCTCGCGGATGCATTTCTCAAGCTCTTCCAGGTCGCTCTTTGTGAAGAAATAGCAGGCTGTGCTTGCAAGGCTGCTTTTCGGGAACTCTGGCTTCTCCTCAAAGCCAACAATCCTCTGGTCATTGTCTATTTCAGCCACTCCGAACTTTTTCGCAGCCTTTTCCTTTTCTTTCAGGTCGTTCAGGGCAACAACAGAAGCCTTCTTTTTCCTGAAGAAATCATGCAGATGCACAAGGCTGAAGTCAAAAAGATTGTCACCGGCAACAACCAGGACGTCATCATCAATATTTTCATTCTTTACTGCAAAATCAATGTCTCCTATCGCGCCAAGCCTGTCTTCATTGCTGCTTGTCCCGTCATTAAGGACTTTTATGCTGATTTTTGAATTATAAGCCTCCTGCCATTCCATAAACACATCATAGAATTTGTCATTTGTCACAATCACTATCTCATCAACTCCTGGTATCTCGGCGACCCTTATTAGTATGTGCTCTATAAGGGGCTTTCCCCCGATATCAAGAAGCGGTTTCGGGGTATCAACAGTCAGGGGGTATAGCCTTGTGCCATACCCTGCTGCCAGGATTATAGCTTTCATCTTCCTATTCCAGAGTAGTTGAATCCGAAAGCCAGCATCTCTGCAGGCTCATATATGTTCCTTGCGTCCACAATGTTTGGCGAGCTCATAAGCGACTTAACCTTGTCCTTGTCAAGCTCCCTGAACTCATCCCACTCAGTCATTATGACAAGGCAGTCAGCGCCCTTCACAGCTTCATAAGGGTTTGCCGCATAATCAATGTCCCTGAAGATTTTTTTTGCATTGTTCTTTGCAACCGGGTCAAAGGCTGTTATCCTTGCGCCCTGCTTCTGCAATTCGTTAATCAGCACTATTGAAGGAGCCTCTCTCATGTCATCTGTCTTTGGCTTGAATGACAGGCCCCAGACAGCAATTCTCTTTCCTTTCGGGCTGCCTATGAGCTTCTTCACTTTTTCTGCAACATGAATCTTCTGCGCCTCGTTAACCGAGTCAATAGCCTCCAAAATTCTTGAGCGGCAGTTTTTGTCCTTCATCTGGTGAATCAATGCCTTCACGTCCTTTGGGAAGCAGCTTCCGCCGTAACCTGCGCCTGCCTGCAAAAATCTTGGCCCAATCCTGCTGTCCAGGCCGACACCCTTTGCAACAAGCTTGACATCTGCGCCAACAGCCTCGCAAAGATGCGATATTTCATTCATAAATGAGATTCTTGCGGCAAGCATTGCGTTGTTTACATACTTGATTAGCTCAGAGCTTTTGATGTCTGTTACAAAAATAGGCCTTCCAGTCCTTTCAATTGGCTTGTAGATGTCCATCATTATCTTCCTTGCAGCCTCGTTTTCAATCCCCATTATTATCCGGTCAGGCATCATGAAATCATTGATAGCCTGCCCTTCCCTGAGAAACTCGGGGTTTGAGACAATGTCAAAGGCCATCCTGCTCTTCTGATCCTGCCTGATTGTGTCCCTCACCTTGAAGGTTGTTTCCGGAGGAACAGTGCTCTTAACAACCACTATCTTGTAGCTGTTCATGAACCTTGCAATGTCCTTTGCAGCCGCGAACACATAGGAAAGGTCTGCAACACCATTCTCGCCAGAAGGAGTGCCAACTGCTATGAAAATGACATCAGAAGACTTGACAGCGTCTTCCATGTCAGTCGTGAACCTCAACCTGCCCTCGTTAAGGTTGATTTCAACAAGGTCTCTCAAACCCGGCTCATAAATCGGGACTATGCCTTTCTTCAATGACTCTATCTTGGCAGGGTCAATGTCCATGCAAATGACATCGTTTCCAAGGTTTGCCAGGCATGTCCCTGTGACCAGCCCAACATAGCCAGCGCCAATCATTGCGATTTTCATGCATGGAGTGGAAAAGCGCAACATATAAATATCTTACCTTTATCCTACCTTGTAGGATAGTTTAAAGCAAGTAATTGTGACTTTAATGGTGCGACGCCTTCCTACGGAAGGCTCCAGCCACAAGTTGAGCATAGCTCAACTGTGCAGTTGGGCTTTGCCCAACTTGCACCCCGGATGGGGCATCCCCCGTCTGGCGCACCACTGACTACGACAGTGAAAACGAAAATCAGCATAACAATAGACGAGAAGGCATTGCAGGAGATAGATGCAACAGTAGACAATTTGTTCATAAGGAACAGGAGCCAGGCAATTGAGTTCCTGGTGAAGAACTCGCTTGGGGAGAGGAAGACTGCGGTTATCCTGGCAGGCGGGAAGGAAGAGGACCTGCTGATAGGGCACGGAACTTACAGCGTCACGTCTAAAGTCAAGAATTCAACGGTTGTTGAGAAGGCAATAAGGAAGCTAAGGGAGAACGGGTTCAAGGACATCTACATTGTTGCAAGGCACAAAATACTCGGGGAGATATTCAACATATTGAAAGATGGCACGAATTATGGGGTTAAGATGAGCTATGTTGAGGAGAAGTCGTCAAAGGGAACTGGCACAAGCCTCAAGCTGCTGAAAGGCAGGATTGCAACCAGCTTCCTTGCAGTTTACAGCGACATTGTCTTTGACAAGGTGAACATAGAGGAATTATGGAGCCAGCATGCCAGAAGCAATGCAATGGCAACGCTGATAATAACTACTTCTGCAAAGCCGCAGGAGAAGGGAACTGTGGTGATGGAAGGCAATAAAGTCCTGGAATTCATCCAGAAGCCAAGGAAGTCAGATGTATATCTCGTTTTCTCGCCGATAATTGCTGCAGAGCCAGAGCTGCTTGAGCAGGAAGGC
>CAYJXD010000068.1:0-3467 GCA_964374085.1 uncultured Methanosarcinales archaeon
TTCTGAGGGCAATATTTAAAAGCGGTTCCTGATTCCTTTCCCATATGGGACTTGAGCAAATTGTGGCTGCGTATGCAAGTGACTTTATCAGCACTTATGCCCCTCCAAATTTTGGAGTTTATTACATACTTCATTCTGATTTTGATACTGAAGTTTTAGGCCAGGTTTTTTCGAAAGAGGAAAGGAAAAATTGGGAAGCAAAAATAGCCTATGAGGAGCAGTTAATCATGTATAACGCTAAATTGCCAAGAAATTTGGTGCCAGGTGAAAGGGCTCTTAGGAGGTATAAGGCAGGGGAAGCGATGCCTAAAAGCTCGGTTGCAGTTTCAGAACTCGCCTATAGGGGATTCAAGTTTCCGCTCAGGGCATCTGATTCTGGCTTTGGTGAAATGAACAGGCTGGCTGCGCTTCTTCTTTATACAGGCGAGTTGGATCGGAATTTCACTCCAAGAATTTCTATCGGCTCTGAGAAGGATGTTCCTGAGTGGATGAAGGCATTGCTTCCAAGAATGAATTTGTCCCTGGCCTCAGTAAGCGGAAAGGCTAGAGAAAGGGGAAACGGTAATATAGCGGTAGTTGGAGAATGCGGCAACGCCATTGGCAGGCTTGCATATGTTATGGGTGTTTCAAAAGGCCCAAAATCTCATTCATATAAGAGCTTTCCCAAATACATAAGGGAATTAAAGGACGAGTTTTCTTCCGGAAACAATGATGCGTTTGAGCCGCTATCCCAGTTCCTAGGAATCCTATTTGGTGTGAAAGGCTCTCTTCATTCGCCAAGAGTTGTAAGAGTCAGGCTTCCTGCTATAGCAAAAAGAAGGAAGTCTGAAGAACTGGCAAAGGAACTGGCTGACCTTGTCCAGGCAACCTTTGGCATAATGGCTTACAAAACAGGCATTGAGGAAAGAAGCGCAATGAGGAACGGGTCAGCCTATACTCTTTATACGCCTATTGTGCACTACGACAGGGAATCAGTCAGCAGTGCTTTTGGAAGCTTGGCTGATTCCCTGAATATTGGGAGGCTTAGGGCCCTTGTCTAGCAAAGGTTATAAACATAACTTCTTTTAGATTTGAAATGAGGCACGCCATAGCTTTAGTATTGCTTTTAGCGTTAGCACAAAGCGCATCAGCAGCTTCATATCACATGTCTGAGCGCAATGTAATAGATGGAAACATAACAGCAACAGTGACAATAACTCCCCAGAGGCCTGACTACAGTGTTGATTACGTTATTGCCAATGTTTCCCTTTTCCCGAAGGATTTTGAAAGCCAGAGAATCCTCTCCCTGGAAACAGACCCTAAGTCAGGAATGGATGGAGGAGTTTTAACCTTCAACTGGCAGAACCCAAGGGAAACACAGCTTAAGGCAGTCACTAGTTTCAAGGTTCAAGTCACGCCATGGCAGCCTGAAGTAAGCGAAAAAGTCAGCTTTCCCCTAAGGGAAGTTCCGGCAGAGCTTCAGAAATACACTGTCCCGACTGAAAACATTGACTCTGACAATGCTGAAATCACGAGGGTTGCATCAGAGCTTGCCGAGGGCGAAGACGACTTATATGTTGTTGTATTCAAGATAGCAAATTACACGCAAAGGACTATCGAGTATAATTTGAGCACCTTGACAGCAGATGTGTCGCAGAAAGCCAGCTGGGTCTTGAGGAACAAGCAGGGAGTTTGTGATGAATTGACTAACTTGTTCATCGCGATGCTCAGGTCTGTTGGTGTTCCGGCGCGCTTTGTGACAGGCGAGGCTTACACTGAATCTCCCTTGTTCCCTGATAATTGGGGGCTGCATGGATGGGCTGAGGTTTATTTCCCTGGCTATGGCTGGGTTCCATTTGACGTCACATATGGCGAGTTTGGTTACATCGACGCAGCGCACATAAAGTTCCTTGACATCCCTGACTCAGACCAAGTTGTTGATTTCTCAACCTCTGCCTTGGGCAGGCACATTGAAATAAAGGCCGATGCATTGTCCATCAAGCCCGAGATAGCAAGCGCTGAGGGAAAGCTTCAGCCTCAGGTCAGGATGGATGCCTCGCCGATTGAAGCAGATGTTGGCTTTGGCTCTTACAACCTGATTGAGCTCTCTGTTGAGAACCTTGAGGATTATTATGTCGCTATAGAAGTGATTGCTGCAAAGACCCAGAATGTTGACATGGACACTCCCATTAAGAACATTTTGCTTGGGCCAAGGGAAAGGAAGAAGGAATACTTCATTGTGAAGGTCAACAATGGCCTGAATGACAAGTTTATTTACACTTTCCCAGTCGCGTTTTACGCCCCAAGGAATGCAACCGCATCTTCAAAGTTCACCGCCCGGGACACTTCAGAGGTTTTCAGCAGGGATTATTTCAGCAGCTTTGCCCAGCAGCAGGGAATTGAAAAGACTATCAACACTGAACTTTCCCTCTCCTGCTCTTCTGACAAGAAAAGGTATTATGCTTATGAGACTGCTGTGGTGAACTGCACTGCCAAAAACCTCGGAAACAAGATGCTTGAGTCTGTCGCTATTTGCCTTTCAAAATGCAGCTCATTCGACATTCCAATATCGCAGTCTAGGTCAGCTGTCTTCAGGCATAATTTCACAAAGGCAGGTCCGCAGACTATCTCGGTAAAGGCCTCAAACTATGAGGTTTCAAGGACTGCTTTAGTCAAGGTAAATGTCTCGGATATCCCGAAAATCGACATCATAGATGTCTTGATTCCCAAAGAAGTCTCGTATGGGGAGGAATTCAACATTACCTTCACTGCCTCGAAGAAGTCAGAGTCAGCTCCAAAACTTGTTATGGCCTCAGTCCTTGGCCAGGAGCTCTCACAGCCAGCCCTGGAAGGCAACGCAAGATTTGTTTTTGGCCTTGACGGCTCCCAGCTTGAGGAGGGCAATAATCAGGTCGAAATGAAAGTAACCTATCAGGATGACAATGGAAGGGCATATTATGAAACAAGAAAGGCAACAATTATCCTAAGGGAGCTGAATCTGTGGCATCGTGTAATTAAATTCTTTGGCAGCCTTTTCAGCTGAGAAAGCCAAGTGCCACAGCTATTATAAGGAAAGGTGAATTTCTAATAGTGGCTGCTTTAATTATGCCAAGCAGTTGCTGCAGCTTTCTTTTCCTGAGCTTTCCTTCAGCAGCCAGGGTTCCTGATGTCAGCCCATAAAGAAATACCAGCGATGCAACCAAAAAAAGAGTGTTCTGGCTTGACTTTGCCAGGAATATCGCGACAGCCAGCAATGGATAAGCTAAAATGCTGTCCAGCTTGACAAAAGCAACAAGCAATATTGCGGCAATGTAAATTAATATCCTCCACGTCAGCGAAAAGCCAAAATGGTTTGCCAATAAAACGATAATTGCAGCCAGGATGGCTTTCTGCAATAATTCAAAATATTTCCTGCCAGGCTTGAGCTCTTCATACGCAAAATATGCCAAGATGCAGCCTGCAAGAAGCCCGATAAAAGAAAGCCCAAC
>CAYJXD010000069.1:0-3457 GCA_964374085.1 uncultured Methanosarcinales archaeon
AAAAAAAGCGTTCACATGTTCGATAGCGCACCGCTTGAAAGCAGGATTGGCTAGCAGTAAACATTGCCTGGAACCGCAAAGGTTTTTATACCCTGAAATAGCAATCTTCAGGATGAAAAAAACAATCCTGCTCATGATTCTTATGGCAGCTTTCCTTGGCTGCGCTGAAGAAGAAAAGTGTGAGGACTGCTTCAATGCATCAAAAAGAAGCGCAGGCTCAACTGGAGGCAGCAGCCAGCTAACTGACATTTACAAGGTTTATCCGGAAGTATGGTCTGACAACAGCCCTTCCGGCAAAACATACGAGTTCAAGACAAACTGCTTTGGGAACTATTCAAAACTTGAAAGCTGCTTTCTCTGGAACATCACCAAAGTAGAAGTATCAGGTCCAGGAGGCAAATGGAACTTGAAGAAGGATTTCAATATTAACAGCTATTCAGGCGAAGTCACGAGAAGATGGGTTTTGTATGGGCCGCAAGGAGGCGGGCTTCCTCTCGCTGGCGAATACAATTTCACTTATTATGATGGACAAGATGCCAGGCTGGTCCAGGCTGTAAAATATTTCCCTGAAGTTCTTGACTATCCAACAAATGTCACTTGGATTAGAAAGGGAAATGACCTGATAGTAACCTGGATTCCTCCCAAGGGAATGAAGCCGGGAAACTGGTACAAGGTGATGGTGTCCAGGACAAGCAAGCCTTTCATAAGCCAGTCATTCGAATGGAACTCCACAAGCGCAAGGCTTCCAGGCATTCCGCTTGAGGAGGGCGAAACTGCGGAAATAAATGTGGCTGCCTTTTTCAGGGGAGGATATTCCTATCCTGAAAGCCAAATGATGACATGGTGAAAATTGCGGCCTGGAAAGGGCGAGAAGTTGAATTCATCTTCTGTAAACAGAAGGATTTTCCAATTGCTCGCTGGCAGAGCAGCCCCCTTCCTTATGCTCTATCTTTATCTCGATGGGCGTGACCATCTGCACAATTGCTTTTGAAGAGCCGTCAGTGAAGCAATGGATTCTGCTGTCAGGCATGACGCTGCTGAATTCTGGATTTGTCATTCCGCTTTGGGACGTGAAGGTTATTTTTTTCGGGCTGGAGACAGTTCCCCCAATTGAAACTGTCTGCTTTCCCGGATCTCCGCTTTCCTGAACAAAAGCAAGGTGCTTGTCCCAGTCTGAGCTTAAATCAGCCCTTGCTTCGCCATAGAACCAGTTTCCTTTTAGTGTTCCAGGAATGTCCTGGGCAATGACTCCGCACTTCTGTGCATCATCCCTCTTGATCAGGGAAAAGAACTTCTGCTTCTTGGATTCCTCGTAATATTCATAGGGGCACTGCACATGAAGGCTTCTGACCCCATACCTTTTGGGGTTTGCGAAGGAATTTGTCTTTGACAGGTCCAGCAGGCCAAAGTCAAAGTTTCCCTGGTTACCGCCGACCTTTCCGAGGAGAGTTCCTGCCTTTACCTTGCCCAGGACGCTTTTTGCGCAGACATTTTCCTGGCCAAAGTCCAGGCATTCTGCATCCTTCAATATTTCCTGCACTTCAGGGGAAATTTCCTTAGGATGGTTAAAGTAGCCAATGATGTCCTTGCAAAGGGCAAAGTATATTGTGTAGTCAACCGGGTCCTTAGTTATGCCCTTTTGCTCCCTGACGTGAGTTATGTAGACATCTGCCGGAGCATATAGGTTGTATTTCTCTGTTTTTGTGCCAGTCGCGTGAAGGTGAATGAAAGAATGCTCTGTAGGGAAAGTGTGGCCCGGCGGCCCAATTGCGCCAAGGGCGCTAATCTCATAGACTTTTTCCATGTCAACCGGGAAGGTGTTGAATTCAAGGCCATCGCATTCGGGGAGCTGTTGCATTTCAGTTGCCGAGGGAATCTCAGGAGAGCTTCTGACAGATTCATTGGAGCTGACATTCAGGGGCGCAGGATGCGGAATATTGAAAGCCTCGACTTTCTTCCTCAAGGAATCAATCAAAGATTTGTCTGTTCCCTGTGACTCAAAATAATTCAGGTCGTTATTTATCCTGGCGAGATGCTCAGGGCTTATCAGCGACTGCCGCTCAAAAATAGTGTTTATTTCCTTTTCGAGATTGCCAAAATCGCTATTAGCAGGAGCATGGCTGGTTGCTGATGATGGCTTAACCCTCAAAGCTTCAAGCTTAACTCTTAGTCCCGGAATTTCAGCCTTGCCAATGCCCATGCCTTCATACCTGTCAAGCTGGCTTTTGATGTCCATATACCTGTCATCGCCGATAATGAGCTTGTCATTGTACAGGACATTAATCACCCTGGATGTTTCCTTGAAATCGTCATTGACTAAACTCTTTGGCTCATTCATTGCTTCAGCCGCTTGCTGGGTTTCCTGTGGCTGATTGTTCAATTCAGCTTGTGGTGTACACCCTGCGATGAGTGCAACCATGAGCATGGCAAGAATCAGTCTCATCTTTTCCCCGGGCAGCAGCTCCTCATCTCATCCAGGTCGCAGAACAGGTCAAAGAAGCCTGTGAGGCTTTCGTTCAGCACCTTTCTCCCTTTAGGTGTCAGGGTGTATTTCTTGCCAGAGGCAGTCTTGATAAGCCCTTTTTTTTTCAATTTCTTCAGGCAGGGATATATTGTTCCGGGGCTTGGCCTTGAGCCCTTCCTTCTCTGCAGCTCCTTTGAAATCTCAGCCCCAGTCCTTCCCTTCCTGCTCACCATCCAGAGGATTATGAAGGAGAGGAATCCCTTTGAGCCATAGTCCTTTGCCATGAATTCACCTTTGCCTTGGCGATTTATAAATCTTCCCTGAGGCTTATCGGGAGAAACGATAGCTTTAAATATAAGTATCGCATACCCGATATCGGAAATACGATAGTATTGCCGGAGGAAGAAAATGATGTGCGGACCGTATGAGTGCGAGAGTGAAGGAAGGAGCTTCCTCACTGCTGACGAGAAAGTCCAGAAGCTTGAGGAATACAAGGACTGGCTTGAGAAGGAGGCACAGGGAGTGGAGGAAGCGATCGCAAGGATAAGGAAGAAATAGTCAACTCCCCACCTTTTGATTTTTTTAATTTCCAAATTAGGCATAGCCTGATTTGGCTTTTTTTTCTTGCTCAAAGACAGTGATATTTAAATAAGGGATTGCTTCTAGTTTAGCGATGAATATGAAAATCCCTTTGCTTATGACAATGATTTCCCTTATGCTCCTGGCAGGCTGCCAGCCTGCTTCTTATTACCAGGCAGAAAAGGCAGCAGAGCAATGGATAAAGTCAGCCCCTACATATGCCTTTGACGGCACAGAGCTTAAGCTTGCGAGCCGTGAGTTAGTTGAAGGAACTCCGCAGGAGCACGTCATAACTTACAGGTTCACAAGCCTGCATGGCGGGTATGGAAACAGGACAGGTCAAATAGTAACGCAGGCATTGGCACAGCATGAGATAATCGTAAGAGTGATAGATGAAAGAATTGACTATGCGGT
>CAYJXD010000070.1:0-3183 GCA_964374085.1 uncultured Methanosarcinales archaeon
AGGGATGTGGATGTCAGGGTTTTCTCAAAGGAAGGCAGCCAGACAGGGTTTGTTGTCGAGGCAGAGGGCACGGAGAGCGATGTGAAAGCAGTGCTTGATGCCCTTGAGTCAAAAATCGGGCAGCTTGACGAGTCCCAGTACAGCGTGCAGGTCATTGGCTCAACGCTGAGCGAAAGCTTCATGAAAGAGGCTGTCTTTTCCCTTCTGATTGCATTCCTGATGATGGGCATTGCAGTAATTCTTTACTTCAGGGTGCTTATCCCGTCTTTGTTTGTCATTTCCGCGGCTTTCTCTGACATACTTTGCACTTTTGCAGTAATTGTGCTCCTAAATGAGAGGCTTTCCACTGCAGGGCTTGCAGCTTTCCTCATGCTTATCGGCTACTCTGTTGACACGGACATTCTGTTGACAACAAGGGTCCTGCGAGGAAAAGAAGGCAGTGTCTTCCAGAGGACAGTTGGCGCAATGAAAACAGGGATTTTCATGACGCTGACTGCGCTGGCAGCAACAGTTGCAGGGCTCATATTTTCACAGGCAGAAACAATCAGGCAGATAATGCTTGTGCTTTCAATCGGCCTGGTCTTTGACATGGTTCACACCTGGTTTACAAACGCAGGCGTTTTAAGGTGGTATATGGAGTCCAGGAAGAGCCCAGGTGAATCACAATGAGCAAGCTTAGAAGCATTTTGATGAATGTGAGGGTTTGGATAGTCCTTGTTGTATTGCTCATCTCATTGCTTGCAATCGCTCCCAATCCATTCAGGGAGGGCGCAACGATAAGGGCTGTTGAAAAGTCCTCGGCAGCCTTTGATGCAGGATTCCAGAGCCCGCTTCCAACAGAGCTTCCCTCAAGCAAGGAAAGAGTCCTCGCAGTGAACAACAAGCCTGTTTCAGGCCCAAAGGAATACCATGAGGCTGTTGACAGCCTTGCTGTGAACAGGACTGTCCAGATAAAGACAAGCAAGGGCATTTACAAGGTCACTGTCAAGCCGCTTATCAGTGTCACAATTCTCCCTGAGCTTGTGGAGAAAAATGTTTCTGTCTTTGAGCTGCAGAATGTCACAGTGAATGGGTCAAATGTCACGATCAACAAGTCAGTTATAAGGGCTATAAAAGTCAACAAGACAATTGAAAAAGTGATTGGCCCTGCTGGCATAGGGCTCAAAGTTTACGAGTCGCCCAAGACAAACATAAGGAAAGGCCTTGACCTGCAGGGCGGAACCCGGGTCTTGATGAAGCCTGACAAAAAAATCCCGTCTGAAGACATGGCCATCCTGATTGAGAACATGAAGCAGCGACTGAACGTGTTTGGGCTCAGCGACGTGGTGATAAGGGAGGCAGCTGACCTTATCGGCAACCAGTACATTGTTGTCGAGATTGCAGGGGTCAATGAGGAAGAGGTCAAGGAGCTGCTTGCAAAGCAGGGCAAGTTTGAGGCAAAGATAGGCAAAACATCTGTCTTCAGGGGAGGGAGCGACATCACTTATGTCTGCAGGAGCGCCCAATGCTCAGGCATTGACACAAGGGATGGTTGCGGCCAGACTAATGATGGCTGGGCGTGCAAGTTCATATTTTCAGTTGCTTTGAGCCCTGAAGCAGCGCAGCGGCAGGCAGCCATTACAAATGACCTTGGGATAATCACCGAGTCAAGGAGCAGATACCTTAACCAGTCGCTTGACCTTTACCTTGATGACCAGCTTGTTGATTCTCTCAGCATCGGGGCTGAGCTGAAAGGAAAGCCTGTTACAGAAGTTAGCATTTCAGGCAGCGGAGCCGGAGCCTCGGAAGAGGATGCTGTTTCAAATGCCCTTGGAAACATGAAAAGGCTGCAGACAATCCTGATAACAGGCTCTCTCCCAGTAAAGCTTGAGATAATCAAGACAGACACAGTCTCGCCGCTCGTTGGAGAGAAGTTCACCAGCAATGCCCTTTTGCTTTCCCTCGTGGCTGCAATCGCTGTTGCCTTGGTATTGCTTGTCCAGTACAGGAAATTAATCATTGCCATCCCAATTCTTATGGTTAGCCTTCTGGAAATACTGGTAATGCTTGGCGTGGCTGCGATAATCGGCTGGAACATGGACCTTGCCGCAATCGCTGGAATCATAGCTGCAGTCGGAACAGGGGTGAATGACCAGATAATAATCACTGATGAAGCGTTGAGGGGCGAGTCAAGGAGGCTATTCACGTGGAAGGACAAGATCAAGAACGCGTTCTTCATCATTTTCGGGGCTTACATTACCCTTGTCGTTGCCATGATTCCCCTGCTTTTCGCGGGCGCAGGCTTGCTTAGGGGGTTTGCGCTCACGACAATAATTGGCATTTCAATTGGCGTCTTCATCACAAGGCCGGCATACGCAAGCATACTTGAGATTCTTCTGAGGAAGGATTGAGGAATTAAAGCCGGGTAATTATCTCGTTAAGCTTCATGCACAATCCGCATATGTCATCAAGCTGGCCTTTCAGCTCATAGTTGGTAAGCTGCTCTTTCTCCTCCACAGACATTATCATTGTTATTTTCTTTGCCAATGACTCAAGAAAGACAAGGTGCTCCTCTGCAAGCAGCTTGTCATAGCGCTTTTTCCTCTTCAGGCACTTCCTGACATCCTCAACAGAATGAATCTCATAATCCTTCAGAAGGTAAGGCACAGGCCCATATCTCCTCGGTATGTCGCTCAAAGGATAACCGATTTCGCTTCCCATCAGCAGTTCTTCTTCCATAGCCTGATTTTGCATTGCTGAGTTTATTAAACTAGTGGCATTGCAAAATAAAAGAAGATTTTTGAGTCAAGCTATAAAAGCTCAATGAACTTCTCTATTGTAACATCGGCTTGCTTCAGAATTGCCCTTAAAGTTACCCTGTCCAATTCCTTATGTTCCGGAACAGTGAGCTGCGCAAAGGGATTGTCTCGACGCAAAATAATATGGCTGCCTTTTCTGCTTTTTATGCAGAAGCCTATTTTTTGATAAAGCCTTGACAGTATCAGGGCCAGAAACTCTCGGCAGCTTCATACTGCGACCATGATTGCATCATAGCTTTCCTTGGGAACAGGCAGATTATCCTTCTCCAAAGCATCTACATATCCTGCTATTGCTTCCTTGATGTTTCTCAGGGCTTCTTCCTTATTTTTTCCTTGAGAAATGCACCCAGGAAGAGAGGGGCATTCAGCTACCCAGTATCCATCC
>CAYJXD010000071.1:0-2450 GCA_964374085.1 uncultured Methanosarcinales archaeon
CTATTCAAAAGAATTAAAAAGGCTTGCAGATGAGTCTGTGAAATTCGCCGGCTACATCCCTGACGAGGAGCTGCCATTTTACTTTGGAGCATGCGACCTGTATGCAACCGCAAGCCTCTGGGAAGGGTTTGACATTCCGGCAGTTGAAGCGCAGGCATGCGGGAAAAAAGTCATAGCATTTGATGTGGGAAGCCACAGGGAAGTGGTAAAGAAAGGAAAGCTGGTGAAAGAAGGGGATATAAAGTCATTTGCTGAGGAAGCGATAAAACTGCTAAAATGAATGTTCTAATAACAGGCGGGGCAGGATTCATAGGAAGCCACGTTGCTGACAAGCTTCTTGAGACAGGGGACAAGGTTTTCTGCGTGGATAATTTCAATGATTACTATGACTCGGATGCAAAGAAAAAAAACATAAAGGCAGCGCTTGAAAACAGGAATTACAAGCTGTTCAGGGAAGACATCCTCAATTTCAATGCATTGGACAAGATATTCCAGCAGAGCAAGCCTGACAAGATAATTCATTTGGCAGCAAGAGTCGGGGTAAGGCTGTCAATCAAGGAGCCATTGCTTTATGCTGACGTGAACATCAAGGGAACAATGCATGTTCTTGAGCTTGCAAGGAAGCACGGGATAAAGAGCATTGTCTTTGCCTCCAGCTCATCTGTTTACGGGGCAAACAAGAAAATCCCGTTTTCCGAGGATGACAGGACAGACAGGCCAATTTCGCCATACGGCGCAACAAAGAAAGCAGGCGAATTGATGTGCCACAGCTACCACTCACTTTACGGAATGAGCATAGCCTGCCTGAGGTTCTTCACTGTTTATGGGGAGCGAGGAAGGCCAGACATGGCGCCACTGAAATTCACAAAGCTTATAAGCGAAGGGAAGGAAATAGAAATGTATGGAAACGGACGCACAAAAAGAGACTACACATATGTGGGAGACATTGTCCAGGGCGTTGTTGCAGCGCTTGACCGCGAGCTTGGGTTTGAAATAATAAACCTTGGGAATTCAAACGCAGTTGAATTAAATCAATTGATAAGCGTGATTGAGAAAGAGACTGGAAAGAAAGCGAGAATAAAGCAAATGCCAATGCAGCAGGGAGACATTGAGAACACCTATGCTGACATTTCAAAGGCAAAGAGGCTGCTTGGATTTGCTCCCAAGACAAAGATTGAAGCAGGCATCAGGAAGCTTGTAAATTGGTATAACGCAAAATGATAACAGCAATAATCCCTGTCTACAATGAGGAGAAATCAATATCCTCAACCGTTGAAAGAGTCAAGAAAGCACTGGGAAAGCAGAAATTTGAAGTAATCTGCGTGAATGACGGCAGCACAGACAGGACAGCATCCATCCTGAAAGGCATTGCCGGAATCAAAACATTAACGCACCCTTACAACCTCGGGTATGGGGCTGCACTCAAGACAGGGCTGAAGAATGCCAAAGGCGAATGGATTCTCATAACCGACGCAGACGGAACCTATCCGATTGAATCAGTCCCAGAGCTTCTCAAATACAAGGACCAGTATGACATGGTTGTTGGCGCAAGGTCAGGGAAAAATGTGCCATTGATGAGAAGGCCTGCAAAAGCAATTATAGGAATGCTTGCAGGCATCCTGACAGGAAGAAAGATACCAGACATAAACTCAGGGTTCAGATTATTCAAGAAAGACGTTGCAATGCAGTTCATGAACCTATACCCTTCAGGATTCTCATTCACAATAACCATAACGCTCGCATGCCTCACAAACAGCTACACAGTCAAATATGTCCCGATAGAATACAGCAAGCGCGAAGGAAAGTCATCAATCAACCCGATAAGGGATTTCCTTGGATTCCTTACATTGATTGTCAGGATACTGGTTTATTTCGAGCCGCTCAAGTTCTTCCTGATGCCAGCAATACTATTAATAGCAGCAGGCCTCGGGTCTGGCGTGTACGAATACATTACAATCAACAACATTGCAGAGCTTCCAGTGATACTGTTTCTCGCGGGCCTGCAGATAGGGCTGATTGGACTGCTGGCTGACGTCATGGCGAAGAAGAGATAGACAGGTTTATTAATAACCAACTGAAAAATGGTCTTATGGATAAACTTAAGAAGGAAAGATTTGATTCTGTTTTTAGGGAATTGGACAGCATCAAAGGAATGAAGCCTGTGCAGCCAATAACAAAGGAAGACTGGAAAATTGAAGACCCTATTGAATTCCTTGATAAAGTCATGCCTGCTTCAAAACCCTCAAGAAAGGTTTCTGAGAAGGAATGGAAAAGGCTTACAAAAAGCCTTAATATTTCTGAGGAAGAGGCTCGAATATAACTGATATTTTAGCCTCACAATTCTCGCAATAAAAGGCATATTTCCTGATTTCTCCAATAAACGAGCCGATGAAAGTGCAGTCTCTCCCACACCTGAAACACGGCCGGATGGATCTTACTGCCTTTCCCAT
>CAYJXD010000072.1:0-2303 GCA_964374085.1 uncultured Methanosarcinales archaeon
GCGTGCAACCTTGCATCAATAAATCTCTCGAGGTTTGTCACAAGCGGCTACACTGAAAGGGCAGAGATAGACTGGGCAGGAATAAAGGAGGCGACTGCACTGGTGATAAGGTTCCTTGACAATGTTGTGACGTGGAACGAGATTTTGAACCCGTTGGAGAAGCAGAGGAAGGCAACTTATGAGACGAGAAGGCTCGGGCTTGGAGTTATGGGGATATCTGACATGCTGAACCAGTTGGGGCTGGGGTATGACAGCGAGGAAGGGTTGAGGATAAATGAGGACGCGGCAAAGCTCATAGCAAACGAGGCTTATGTGACGTCTGCAAACCTTGCCGAGGAAAAAGAAGCATCGCCAATATTTGAATACTCTGCATACAGCAAGGGCGCATTCTTCCAGGAGAGATTGACAGAGGAGACAAAGGAAATCATAAGGCAGAAGGGATTGAGGAATATTGCACTGCTTTCAATCGCTCCAACTGGAACAATATCCAACATAGTGCTTGGATACAGGCTTGGGAAGAAGCATTTCATTGGAGTCAGCGGAGGAATTGAGCCAATATTTTCATTGTATTACAGCAGAAGAAGCGAGTCATTCGGAAACAAAGTCTTCAAGCTGTTCCATTCAACTGTGGATGCCTACATCCAGCAGCAGGGATTGCAGGAAGATGTGCAAAAGACAAGGGATGAAGACGACTTGAGGAAAGTGATTCCTGAACATTTCTTCAGGACAGCCCATTATCTTGACCCGGAGATGAGAGTGCGAGTGCAGGGAATATGGCAGAGATACATAGACCACAGCATTTCATCCACAGTCAACCTTGCAGAGGACATTGACCCAGAAACGATTTCAAACATTTACCTTGATGCCTGGAAGCACGGGCTTAAAGGAATAACCATTTACAGGGAAGGCTCAAGATACCCGATAGTTTACAGGGATACTGAAAGCCAGGCAACTGAGCAGAGGACAAGGGAGTATGATGTTGAAGTTGAAGGCGAGCAGAGGCTGATGAGGGGAGATGACCTGATAACGCTGCCAAACGGCAGGCTGACAACTGTCTTCCAAGCGATAAAGCAGGGCCAGCTTGCGAATGACAATGGAAGGTATGTGTTTACAAATTTCCAGGAGCTGATGCCAGAGGCAAAAGTAAGGCTTCTTGTGAAGCCTTCCAATGGCTCAGCTGAATTCAACGGAATCGGAACATCTGACATGCAACTCAGCCAGTGCCCTGCATGCGAAAAAACAACGCTGAAGATAGCCAACGGCTGCCATGAGTGCCTCAATGAGGAGTGCGGGTTCAGCAAATGCGACATGTAAAATGATGATTTACAAGACGCTTGGAATTTTGGATTTGATAACAGTTATTGCCATAATATCAGCAGCAATACTGCCGGAGAAACTGCTCCTCTATACAGCAGCTTACCTGCTTCTCAAGGGATTGTTCTTCATTTCTGTCTCAAATGACTTTGCAAGCTACGGGGATGCATTAAGTGGAGTGTACATGCTGCTGATGGTTTTAGGCTTTAATTTTCCTCTGGCCACAAAGGCAGTCCTCCTTTACCTTGGCCAGAAAACATTCTTCACATTTGTAAAGATTGGAATAGAGACGTATTGGCTCTACAAGTTCATCAGGCAGGCTGGGGCAAAAAGCTCAAGCCCCTATTATTTGATGAGGTAAGATGCCTTATTACAGCAAGACAGGGGATAAGGGAAGCACTTGCGTAACGGGAGCAGGACGAACAGGCAAAGATGACTTAAGAGTGGAGGCGCTCGGAAACTTTGACGAGTTGAGCTCTGCGCTTGGAGTTGCAGCTGCGTTCTCAAAGGACAAGGCAACGAGAAGAACCCTGGAAAACATCCAGAACGACATCCACACTGTCTGCTCGGAGATTTCTTCTTATGCTTCAAAGCCAGGCAAGGCAAAATGCGTTATTTCAAAAAAAAGCCTTCAATGCAAAGGAAATCTTAACTATAGCGCAAAGGAATACCCGAGAATAATGAGCCAGCATGTCCGCGAGTTGGAAGAAGCAATCAGCAGGATAGAAGCTGCCATTGGACAGCAGCATTCTTTCCTTATTCCCGGGGGAACAAAAGAGGCTTCTCTCATTCACCTTGCAAGGACTGTTGCGAGAAGGGCAGAAAGGAGCCTTGTCAGGTTGTCAAGGGAAGCTCTTGTAAGGGAAGAGCTTCTTTCTTATGCAAACAGGCTTTCCTCTCTTTTGTGGGTCTTGGCAAGATTGCAAAACAAGATTCATAATGAAGAGGAGTTTGCGCCGAAGTACAGGTATCAAAGAACTTGACAAAAT
>CAYJXD010000073.1:0-2159 GCA_964374085.1 uncultured Methanosarcinales archaeon
CTATTTTAGTAGCTCTTGGCAAAGTAAGCGACCATTGCCTTGCTGCCGCACTTGACACACCTAGCTTGAGTTGGCTGCTGGAATGGAATCACCCTGGAACTAACTCCGGAAGACTCCCTTATGTCATCCTCGCAGCCTTTTTCCCCGCAGAAGAAAGACCTTATCAGCTTCCTGTGCCCAGCTGCATTCATGAAGGAATTCCAGTCTTTTGCGTCCACTATGCTTTCCTCAAGGGCTTCTTTTGCTTTAGTGAACAATGAACTTTGAATGTCCTTGAGCAATGAATCAACTTTTTTCGCCAACTCCTTCAATGGAACAGTTTCCTTCTTTCCAGTGTCCCGTCTTGCAACAACAGCCTGGCTGCTTTCAAGGTCCTTTGGACCCAGCTCAATCCTTACCGGAACTCCCTTCATCTCCCACTCATTGAACTTCCAGCCCGGAGTGTAGCCATCCCTCTCATCAATGTGCACAGAAATTCCTGCAAGGCTTTTTTTTATCTCGCTGCATTTCCTCATTATCTTTTCCTTTCCCTTCTCAAAAAATATTGGGACTATAACGGCTTGAATCGGCGCAACTTTTGGCGGAAGGACAAGCCCCTTGTCATCGCCGTGCATCATAATAAGGGCGCCAATCACCCTGGTGGATACTCCCCAGCTTGTCTGCCATGCAAGCTGCTCTTTCCCATCCTTCCCAAGGAAGCTGATGCCAAATGCCTTTGCAAAGTTCTGTCCAAGGTTATGGCTCGTGCCCATTTGAAGCGCCCTTCCGTCAGGCATGAATGCCTCAAGCGTTGTTGTGTAGAGCGCGCCAGCAAACTTCTCAGACTCAGACTTTTTCCCTGCAATCACAGGAATTGCCAATTCCTCCTCAATAAGCTTCCTGTAAATTTCCAGTATCGCCAATGCCTGGGCTTCAGCTTCCTTCCCAGTCTCGTGCACAGTATGCCCTTCCTGCCAGAGGAACTCGCGAGTCCTCAGGAAAGGCTTTGGATACTTGAACTCCCACCTGACTACCGAGCACCACTGGTTAATCAAAAGGGGAAGGTCTCTCCAGCTCCTAATCCATTTTGAAAAGGAGTCATACATTATTGTCTCGCTGGTTGGCCTGATAGCCAGCTTTTCCGAAAGCTCAGTGTCTCCTGCTTTTGTCACCCAGGCAACCTCAGGGCTGAATCCTTTCACATGCGCTGCCTCTTTCTTGAACAATGACTCTGGAATGAACATCGGGAAGTAGGCATTCTTGACTCCGGTTTCCTTGAGCCTTGAGTCCAGGAATGACTGTATTTTCTCCCAGATGGAATAGCTGTATGGCCTGAACACCATGCATCCTGAAACAGCAGTGTAATCCGCAAGCTCAGCCTTGAAGACAACCTGGGTGTACCATTCAGAAAAATCCTTTTCCTTGGAAACAGTTATGCCAACCTGCTTCTCTTTCCCGCCTTTTTCTTTCATTCAGCCTGACAAATGTCCCCAGCTTATTAAGATTTTGCAAACTGAAAGCGCAATCCAAAACTTTAAATAGGTTGGTGGCGTAGCATTTTTGTAAATGAGAGGAATCCTCAGGACAGGGCTCGGCAGAAAAGTGATGTCTTTGTGGAGCTATGCCCTTGGCAAGAAGAACTATGCCATAATGGGCGTCGCGGTGATTTTCCTTCTCTACATATTCGGGGTCAGCCTCGAGTCAATAGAAGGGCTTATTGTGATATCAGCGCTTTTCGCGCTTTCGGCATTCTCAACAATGTATAAGAGGTATTTCAGGGCTCCCCCTGTCTTTGAGCTCATGACAATCAGCACAATCATCGTTACAGTCAAATATGGAATCCTGGCAGGGTTCATCTTCGGAGCGCTTTCCCAGATTGCATCTGAAGTCCTCAGCGGAGCGCTAGATGCCCAGATAATCATATTTGTTCCGGCAAGGGCAATGCTCGCAGTTTCCACATGGGTGGGATTGACTGCATTCCAGGTGCAAGACGTTTTTGTCCTGGGGATTATAGCAATCTTCTCATACAACCTGATGGTCCAGCCAATCTCATGGATAATGGGGGATATGCAGCTGAGGGCAAAGACTGTTTACTACACAATCGGATACACGATAATCAACTTCTTCCTCTTCTCAATCCTGAGCGGGCCTGCAAACGCGCTTCTTGGATGGTAACACAG
>CAYJXD010000074.1:0-2140 GCA_964374085.1 uncultured Methanosarcinales archaeon
CAGCGAGAATCAAAATGTAGATGCCATGCTCCCTGACTTTTGCTAATATTTTCATTAAGTCACTTCCTGCAAACAAAGATATAAGTCAAAGGGAAAGCAAACATCGGACTCGAGATAACCTTCTTGACCGCAAGGCCATTATGTATGCGGCTGAAGAAGCCAAGCCCTGACTCATGGATGTGCCACTCCCTGTGAGTATCTGTTCCCTTGATGAACCGCTTCAGTCCGATTCTTGTCAATGTCCTTATCAAGTTGTGCTGGAGCTCCTCGTTTGGCAACGCAATTACTATAGTCGCGCCCTTCTTTGCAACCCTCGCAATCTCTGAAACAGCCTTTTCAGGGTTTGGAACGTGCTCAAGGACGTCAGCACACACAACCCTGTCAAAATAGTTATTTTCAAACGGAAGCTTTTCTGCATTTCCCTTGACAAACCTCACATTGGCCTGCCTCGCAAGATTCTTCCTTGCCATTGCAAGCGCTGTATCTGACAGGTCCACTCCAGTGACAGTTCCCTTCCTTATCCTTCTCATTATGAATCCTGACCCGCAGCCAACATCAAGGGCATTTGTGGATTCATTCACTTTCAATGCCTTGACAATTGAATCTGCCCTCATGTTTGCAGCTGCCCTTATCAGGAAATTTGGATGGATATACCTGTCCTCGCTTGCATACTTCCTGAACAATTCCTCGTTCCACTTCTCAAAGTTTTTCATTTTCGGCCTTTGCATCATGCACGCCATGAACAGCTGCATGGGCTGAATGGCTGGCTTTCCGTGAAAACAGCCTTTTCATCGGGTTTATATTGTTTATTATCACAAGCAGAAGCAAAACTGCCAGTGTTGCCAGTGAAATAATTTTTCCCAGTGCAAAAGTCCTTAGGTTGTACTGGAAAGCTATTTTTTCATAAGGCTCGCCAAGATAGACTGCTGTTGTGACGCCGTTTGCCACCATCAAGTCCAGCTTTTTCCCGTCAGCAGTTGCCTCCCATCCAGGGAACAATGAATAGCGCTCGCTGACAACAAGGAAGCCTGTGTGGTTTCCGCCAAGGCTTATCTCCTTCCTGCTGAAGCTCAGGTCCCTAACTGATTTGTCAGGAACAGGGGAGTAAGTGACTGTGCGGTCATAGGCCCATGCGCGGTTTCCTTGTTCCTGCCCCATATTAATTGCATTGTTAACAATCCTCAAAACCATCCCGCCATTTTTCTGGTACTCGTCAAGCACAGGCTTGTCTGAATTGTCAGCCTTCTCAACCACAACAGCGTTATACTTTGCAAGCCCTGCAGCCGTGAAATCCTTCAGGCTCTTGCCGCTGTAAACCAGGATAACCCTTTTCGGGTCAAAATCCTTGGTGAGAAGGAAAGATGTCTCGACTTGTTTCTTGAACTCAGGCCCTCCGAGTATTAATATTGCAGAGTCAATTGAATATGCCCTTGGAACTACCCGGGCATTCTCATAAAGGTATGGACCCCAGGCCTTCTGGATTGCCTGCTCCTCTGGGAAGCAAACCTTGCAGTCGTCAAACTTTGCAACCAGCCTGAAGCCCTCAAAGCCGATGGGCTGCCTTGCTGTCAAATATTTTACGTTAAGCATTCCCCAATAAACAGAAGGCCTGTTCAGCCCTGCGCTCAGATGGTCAAAATAGTCCCGCTGGAACTGGGTGTCATAGCCCAGGATGTTCTCAAGCCTGTAGGGAACAGTGAAAAATTCTGTTCCAAAATCAACTCCAGTCGTCTCGAAAGTGTGAATCCTGAAAATCTCCCCTTTCCTAAGTTCACTGAGATTCTTCATTATGCTGTTAGAGGCTATCATTTCATCCATGTCCCTGAACTGGTATCTTTCATCGCCAATGTTGCTCTGGCCGCCAGAGCCAAACACTGCAAGGTCAAGGATAATCAGGATGGAAACTGCAATGAAGCAGAAAAACACCTTCCTGTCTGACTTCAATCTTTCCTTCAGCCACATAAAGAAATGGTGAGCGCCTATGCCTGCAAGCACTGCAGCTGCCGGGACCAAAATAATTATTGCACGGTTGGCATACCTCATTCCTCCCCAGCCGGGATAATAATTGTAAAAAAGCCACAGCAGGAAAGAGCCTGTTGCAAGCAGCAATGAAGTGACAACAACTGAAAAAAGGAAAATA
>CAYJXD010000075.1:0-1983 GCA_964374085.1 uncultured Methanosarcinales archaeon
CTCTTTACAGTTAGTATTATATATTGCCCCTTCTTCCAGCTCCTTATGGCAAAGTGCTTCTATTGCCCCCAGAACCCTGTGTTCTCGGCAGAGCGCTCCTTATGCAGGAAGCACTTCATCTGGGCTTTTGAGGAAAAGGTTAAGCGAACCATTCGTGAGTTTGGTTTGCTGGAAAGGAAAGACAGGATTGCAGTTGCAGCAAGCGGAGGAAAGGACAGCACAGCAGTCTTGTCGATACTGAAAAGCCTTGGCTACAATGTCGAGGCGTTGGCAATCAATGAGGGCATCCATGGATACAGGGATTCAACTATAAAGGATTTGAAGGATTTCTGCGAAAAAAATCAAGTCAAGCTCACTCTTGTCTCATACAAGGACTATTTTGGGTTCACATTGGACGAGCTCCTTGCAAAAAAGAAAATCCATCCGTGCATGGCCTGCGGCATCCTCAGAAGATATTTGCTGAACAGGGCATCAAGGGGCTTTGACAAGCTCGTTACAGGCCACAACCTTGATGACGAGTCCCAGTCAATAATGATGAACATGATGAAGTCAAACACCCAGCTGCTTGCAAGGCTTGGCCCAAGGACAGGAGTCATGAAAGACCAGAAATTCACAGAAAGGGTTAAGCCGTTGTATTTATGCTCGGAAAAAGAAGTGGCAACCTATGCTTTCCTGAAGGGCTTCCCTGTCAAGTTCATTGAGTGCCCTAACGCAGCGACTTCCTTCAGGGCATCGATAAGGGACATGCTCAATGATTTAGAGTCCAAAAACCATGGCACAAAGACAGGCATAGTGAGGTCATTCCTGAAGCTTCTTCCACTGCTCAAGCAGGTGCCTGTTGAAAATCAAATTTCTTATTGTGCTGAATGCGGTGAGCCTGCAAGCAGGGAAATATGCAATGCGTGCAGCATTGCTTCAATGGCGTGAGCAAAATGTTTGTTGACATAGTCAGGTCAGGGAATGAAAAGCAGCTCGTCTCAATGGCTGAGAGGCTTGGAATAAAAGCCATTGCCATCTATTCCGAGCGCTCGCATGACCTTTCCGCATTGCAGAGCCAGACAGCAGTCAAATTATTCTGTGCCGGGCCCAAAAGCTCTAATCTTCACATTTCGCATTACGGCAAGGGAAATGGAAGGTTAATGATTGGAATAAATCAGCTGCTGAAGCATTCTGAATACAAGTCTCTTGCAGAGCAGCAATCAGTAATTTGCTTCCCATTGGCAGACATCCTAAGGCACCCTCACCAGCTTGAGAACATAATCAGGCACATAAAGCTGTGCAGGAAATACAAAGTGCAAATAGCCGCAGCAACTTTTGCCTCAAGCCCATACGAGATGAGGCCCTGGCAAGACCTGAAGTCATTGATGCTGCATCTTGGGATGAGCACGTCGCAGGCAGCAAGCTCATTAGAAGCTGTTTGGACTTTAGTTAAACCTTAATCTGTTCCCTTGTTATTTTCTCAAGCGCTATCTTCATCCAGGGAGTGTATTCAGGCTTTTTGAAATCGCTTATTACATCTTCGAAATTCTTGAAGAGAAATTCTGACACTTCTACAGTGTCTGCTTTTGGCTCGCCTTCATAAGTGCAGCTCATCACTGCGCATATCTCATTCTCAGACCCAACATCAATGTACGGAATTTGATACCTGAACTTGAACAGCATCCTTATCATCTTGGGCGTTATGCCAAGCTCTTTCTTGACCCTCCTGAATGCAGCCACTTCATAGCTCTCGCCTTCCCTTGGATGGCTCGCAACAGTGCCGTCAAGAAACCCAGGCCACAATCTCTTCTTCGCGCTCCTCCGGGCAAGCATCAATTCCCCTCTCTCGTTGAATACCATTATCAGGAAAGCCCTGTGCAATATTCCATTTCCATCATGGCACTTCTCCTTGTCCTCAAGCCCTATTGGCTCGTCTTTTTCGTTGACGGTTATTATGAAATCCATCATTTGCCTCAGGAGGTTCATTAGAATTTAAAATGTTTA